>JAGBMA010000176.1 GCA_017635095.1 Ruminiclostridium sp.
GTGTATTCCCCACCTGTACCACAAGTAAGGCCCCCCGGACATGATCTGCATCCGGAGGGCCTTGGCAGGAGGTGTGTTATGTGTGCTGTGGTTAGTTTAGCATGTTACTGTCTCATGATCGGTGTAGACCCGACAATCTTTACATTGTATGCACCTTCGGTTAGAGAACCACTCCAATATGCGCTAATCGAACATGTAGTGTAATTCATCGCTTTGGTGAAATAGCACATGTTATGCGAAAGTGCGTTAGCTTGACCGGTAAGCGCGTTAATAGGCGGAGTCGGCATATTCTCGTCACCAAGGTCTTGAACGGCCATTGTATATCCGTCCCATTCAGATTTAGCAACTGGCTGGAATGCCGAAATGCTTGTATTTTGCGGGATTATGATAGCGAAATTCCAATAGATGTTTAAACCGTCAGACCAAGAAGAATTTTGTTCTATCGTGAACGGCGAAATGCCCGTAAGCGGAATCGAGATTTTAGGCTGCTGACCCGTCAACTTCCCAATTACAAACTGTGCGATACGCTTGTTACCGGCGTTGTTCGGGTGATAAGTACCACCTGCTGCACTATAGGAACTGTCATCATTAGGCCTGTACACGCTTTGACCGAACAAACGGAACCAACCAGCAAGGCCAGACCAACAAGCCACATTGCAAACCATGCATGCGTTCCTCGTGACTTCGCATATGTCACCGAAACGCGAGTTATGACCGTATACCGTCCAAAAACAGTTGAGCGCGATAACGACGATCTTACTTTGCGTGAAATGGCTTTTCATGAGGTTGAGCGCGTTCTGCAACCCCGCTTGATAGTTTGCAACCGTGATATTCGAGTCGTTGTAGTCGTTCACACCACCCATCACGAAGATATATTCGTAATCTCCAACGCTATCCGACGGAATGGCTGCAATTGCTTCTTGCACCTGCGTGTAGAGTGACATACCGCCTGTATCGGTTGTCGAAAGTTTAGCACCACCACGTGCATAGTTTTCATTGGTCAAATTGAGGAAATCGGCAACTTCATTGACCCAGCAACCAGAAACGAGGGTTTTATTCGCGTGTGCAATCCAACTATCGCCAAACGTCAGGAACTTAGTTCCCGAAAATCTGATGTTCGGCGAGAGCTTATCTCCGGTAACTGCATTATCTGCGATTTTAGCGGTAGTAACCGCGCTATCTGCGATTTTAGCGGTAGTAACCGCGCTATCTGCGATTTTAGCGGTAGTAGCCGCGCTATCTGCGATTTTAGCAGCAGTAACCGCGCTATCTGCGATTTTATCAGCAGTAACCGCGCTATCTGCGATTTTAGCGGTAGTAACTGCATCATCTTCGATGCTTTCGGTAACGACGAGATCGGCTTCGAGCTTTCCGTTTTCATCGAATTTTTCTTCGATGCCCGCAATTCTATTGCTGTAGGTGAGCACTTCTTCGCGGTATGCTTCGATTTGCGCGTTGTAATTTCCCGTTTCGGCCCAATAGGTGCTGTTGGTGATGTCAATACCGGCTGGGACGTATTGCCTAGATGTATACGAGTTTCCCTGATGGTAAACCACCGTCAGCGGTTCGTAAGTTTTCGTAGAATCCCAATCGATAGGGTCGGCGAACAGCGGAACATATCGAGCGCCTACATATTCGCGTACAGACATTTTAGTTTCCTTTCTAGTTGGTTGCCGGTGTATACAAAGTGATCATGATGTTATCTAGCCTATCGGCGTTTGCGGTAATCCTGTTAACCGCATCGGTCAATTGCGTTGTGAGCGATGTGATATCGTTTGCGTTTTTTCACGATATCGCTTTGAGCAGTCGATATATTGCTGGTGTTATCATCTACATCGCTACGCAATTCGTTAAGCGCATCGGTAACGCTCGACAAGTCGATATCCTTAACGCCTGTTTCTGACCAATATTCAGTATTCGTTAGCGGAATACCGGACGGTACGTCCTTCAATGCCGTGAACGCCTTTTTACCTTGGAACACGATAGTATTAACCGTGTATGCGGTCGTAGAACTCCATGTGACGGGAACCGCAAATGTTAGGGTACTAGCCATTATTCACCGCCTCCCGCGCTGTAAAGTGTGTTCATGATGTTTCTAACGCTTGTCTCAATGTAATCGTCAATCGACGGTCTGGCAATTTCCGGGGTTTGATCTACGTCGTAACCGTTATCGACGTTCCAACGCAGGATCAAGCGCCCGTATGTATCGAGTTCGTAATTTGCTCCTGTATCGAATACGATATCGCTCCAACTTTCGGGAATGTACGCGATGAAATGACCGTCGAGTGTGAGCCCGAAATAAACTTGTTTGACCAGCGTTTCATACAGATAGCCGAGATTATCGTTTACCCAATTCTCGATTTGCTCGGCATAGTAATCATCGAAACCGCTTTCCATGAACTTATCGAAAAGCGCTTTCAATTCGTCTATGTCGTTGCGGTTTTCGTCTATTTGCGTAGATAGATAATCAGCATATCCGATAATCTTTCCCAACTGCCTACAGATAGCATGGATTCGCTGCTCTTGGCTGAACGCATCCCAGTAAAGTTTGGGAATAGACCAAGTTGCAGGGTCCCAGAATTCGAATCTATGGACGTGTTTACCGTCGTACATGATTTCACCGCCTTAAAAGCCGTTTACGTTTGTAGTATACATGCTGACGAACAAAACTTCGAGCTCATCGGCCATTGCCGCATCTACGCTCTCGAAGTTGTCTTTGTATGCCTGAATCGCCGCGCCTGCGTCCGTCACCTTCACACGTTCGTATTCCTCATCATCGCCGGTTGTGATGTAATCGCTGTTACCAGAAAGAAGCGTTTCCGGATAGTTAGACGTGATATGACGGCGTTTCAAATACTCGTTCTCGCCTAATGGCGCTATACCTCCTTCGACCTGCTCGTAAAGCGGTTTGTATTTCGGCATGAGCTCGTATACCAGCTTTCGCCGTAATGCATAGAACCATTCCAACGGCGGTATTATTGAAATCTCCCTGAACCTGAAACGATCTTCGAAGTATTTGCAGAATCGTTCGTACTGCTCGGGTGAATATGCCGCATCGCTCCAATTCAGCTCGTCGCGTGACCAATCGAAAGTACCCGATTGCATTAGCTCGCCGAGCTGCACCGTATATACCGCATGCCATTCGTTTTGGTAGGTGTAATCGTTCATACTTTCGGTTGTGTAATCGGTTTCGGGATTGAACACCTCCCAATTCTGAAACGGGTGAAACGGCTTATAGACGTATTCTTTACCAGTCATTCTATTCACCCCCTAACAACCCGTCTTGAGCTAGGCTTTCGACGTTGTTCGAATAGTTGAAGTTGTATGATTCCCAATCGTCGTTGAAATGCACTTCTAGGTTCAATCCGAACTTTCGGTTTATCGCATCGCATGCTTGCCTACGTGCTTGCAAGCAATCGAGCAACATGATATTGGTAGGCGCTGTGTTCGCGCGCGCTTCGTCCTCGATCATGCGCTCGCCCTTCTCGAATGCCAGATGAGGGATGCCCAGGTACAAAAGCGCTTGGTTAAGGCAGTTTTGCCATGATCTCTCTAGATCTTCCGTAATCAACGGTACCTTGGTGTCGATTGCTTTTACTTCATCGACCAGATTAGAGAAATTCCCATCGCCCATAACGACGGGCTCGAAACCGTCAACCTGCTTCATCATGTTGACAAGTTCTAGCTTCTTTTCCTGCGGTGCGATGAATACGACGGGCTTTCTTTGATGATACAAATTTATTTCGGTCGTGCGCTCGTATTCCATGAGCTTGCGAGCGTAGAGGTCAAGCATAGTCCACGGGTTTTGACGTGAGAACGAATAATATACGAGTTCGCCCGTTTCAGGCGTTACGTTGTAATTCGTCTGGTCGTAACCGGTAGCACGCCATTTGACGGGTATGCCGTAGCAATTGAATTCGCCATAGGGGTTTGCAATCAGGCTTTGCCACACATCGGGCATGTCGGATGGGTGGCAGATGGTCGCGATTCCCGTCTTATGCAGTTGCAACTCTAGGAAACGCGCATCGCACGTGTCGGGAAGGTTAACCCATCTGAACCGGTTCATAGCCAGCGATAGCAGCATGCTGAGGTTCTTGGCATATGTTCGCGCGTTATAGTCGGCGCTCTGCCAGTAATCGCCGCGCCCACGGCGTGCCCTGTTCCTAGATTTGCCCATTTTCCACCGCCTTCAATCGAGCGAGCGCAAGTTCTTTTTGTGCGTTCAAATTGTCTATAGCAGCTTTATTATACGCTTGCGCCAATTCTATATTCTCTTTCGCTTGTGCTTGCAACGCGTCGTTCTCGGCTTTGAAACGCGCATCGGCTATCGCGTTAGACGTTTTCCAACGAGCGTAAAGCTCCATATCCTCGATTGTCGGGTTCGAGACGTTTCCCGCTGCAAGTTGGTTAATTCTATCCGTTTCGGCTTGCGTGAACTGCTCCATGTTGGAAACGATTTCATCGGGTTTCATAACTTAAGCTCCTTAGACGTTCTCGTAAATGGACGTGTTTCCTATATCTTCGGGTTTCTTCCAAACCGTCACACCGCCGAACAGGAAGAACCTGATTTTATCGACGTAGAGATCGGGAACCTGCAACCCCTTCACCCAAAAATCGGATAAGCGCCAATAGGTGAACTTGGGCATGATGCACCAATTGCCGTCGAATTCGATTTGCGCATCGAGCGAATAACCGTAACGCAGAAAATCATCACCGCACCGCTTGATGGTGTAATCGTCTTGGGTGATCACATTGGAGTAAATCGCTAACGGTCGTGTCACGCTGTGCTCGCCGTTGCCGTTATCGCCGAACGTCTCGGGTGCTCCTAGTGCTGCTTGTGCGATCTGATTGTTTATAGCGCCCGTTACCGTCGCACGGTCACGTGCGGCGTTCGCTTTCTGCGTTGCGCTATCGTTTGCTGCATGCGAGGTCGTGACATCGTTGTTCGCGTTGCAAATGTCCGTCGCTGCTGTCGTTTGCGCGTTTACGTCCCAGCTTGTTTTGGTATTGGATGCCGTCGCGCTCGCGCCGTTCGATGCTTGCGCGAAACCTGCTTGCGCTGATGTCAATCCGTTCGCTACTGCCGTGCTTGCCATCGTCGAAGTAGCGCCCACGACACCGCCGACGAGCGAAGCAGCCGCACCGACGGGGTTACCGCTTGCAATTGCCCCAACTGCGCTCGATGCCATGCCGGATGCCGCACCGATAGCACCCTGCATTTCGTTCGCCGCAATCGTCGAGTTAGCGGAACCTGCGATGATGATATTGTTCGCGGCGCTCATGCCCGTGTTATACGTCTGCGTGTTCGATGCCATCGTGTTGGCGCTCGTATTGCTCGCTGCCGTTACCGCGCTATTTCCCGCCGTCGTTACCGCTGCATTCGCCACGACGTTATCGGCGCTCGCGTTCGCGTTAGCTTGCGCGTTATCCCCTGCATACGCCTGTTGGGCCCTATCGAAATGCGTTGCGTAGTCGTTCACCTTCGCGGCGCTCTCGTACAGGCCGAACGTCGGTATCTCGTATTGCACGAGCATATCGAACCAATTACCGCCAATCGGCATATTTCTGCCCGATACGTTCGTAAACGAAATGTTGCGTCTTGCCGTCTTACCGGTGCTCGTGATAGCACCGTCGATTTGCAACCATGGGTAAACGAGCGATAAACAATAATCTAGCTCGATCTTGCCGTTAGTGTCCTCTATGCGGATTTCCGTTTCATCGCCGTTCGAATCGGTAACGACGATTTCCGCATACGGGTACGTATAGAGTTTCGCAATATCGGCATAACGCGACGGATAGCCGAAATCGCTTTTCGACAAATTGTGAACCGTCGCGCGTTTGTACGTCGCACCGACGTTGTAACACGTGGTATCGCAAAACGTGAACGATGCCCAGAGATCGAGCAACGACTCGCCGACGAAGCATACCGCCTGCACGGTCTGCATGAATTGCGGAACGTCTGCAACCATGTTGGAAACGAACGACGAGAACGAGCTTGCAGCGACGGCGAATGCCCTATATGTCGGTACCCCTTGATTGTACCCCTGTGTGCTAGGCACGCTCCAATCGCCGCCCGATTTGCTACCCCATGCGCTCGTAGCGTTCGCCGACGTGATCACGACGGCGTACATGTTGCCTGTGTTGAAAACATGCTCATGCGTGCTAACCGCCACTCGCGGAGCTGCCGGTGCGTTAGTTTCCGGCGATAGCAGATATGTATTGTTATGGATGGGGTCTGCTAGGAACGCGCCAATGCTTGTGCGGTTCATGCCGTAATGACCACGCTCGAGCATCATATACGGTATATCCATGTCGTATATGAACGTTTGCCAAGCATCGTTCAGCAGGTGCAAGCGCGTCGAGTTCGGCGCTAGAAACTCCACTTCGCGCACGAACCAATACCAGTTTTCCAAACCTCCCTCTGATTCGTATTCGAGAAGATCGCCCGAACTAGCGAACGGCTCATACTCTACCGCGACGTAATTGTAACGAGCGGCTACATCAAACGGGATAGGCACGACGATTGAGTTATCACGATGCAATTCCTTGTACTTCGTGGCAAACCGGTAACATTCGTTGTCCGGTATAGCATCGAACCACTTATCGCGGGTTTCCTTATCGCCGAACCAAACGACGTTGCCGATACCCGAGATCGTGCGGTTTCCCACGTGCGCCTCGCCCATATCCCAAGGGACTTTGCAAAGCGTGATGTTCATCTGCACGTTATCGAAACGCGAATAATCTAGCTTGTTGTCGTAATCGTAGGTTTTGACGTTAGCAATGTTGGGAAAGTCCGATTCGTTGCCGTTAGCTGTCAAATGCGGGAACCTGCTCATATCTTCACCCCAAAAGGAATAGGCGCAACCGTTACCAGTTGCGCCCATTTTAGCAGCTATAGCGGAGAAACGCTATTTACTCGCTTGCCGTCGTTTCCTCCGTCTCGTCCGTATAGGTGATATACGGGTCGGTTTCGACTGCGCATTCCTTCGCGCCCTGTGCAGTTGCAGCCGTGACGGTAGCAGCAAACGATGCCGTGCGCTCTGTGGTAGCGCCGGACGGGTTGACATACGTCGCAACTGCGGAGACGTTGATCTTGTCTCCTGCCGTGATGCCCGATTTTTGAACATGGAGCACACCGCTATCGTCGACGTAAGTACGGGTGTTGAGTTCAATCGGGTCACCGCCCGAATCCTCGCCCGTGACCGTGTAGATAGCGCTATCGGGTTCGACGGCGATCTTCGTGCCGGTCGGGGAAACAGTACCCGTGAGCGTGAAGTTCGTCTTGAGCGTACCGCCGATCTCGACGTTACCGGTAGCAGGGGTGAACGACGCACCGGTTACGTTCATCGTGACGGTCGGAATCGCCGTGTTCGCTTCGGTGGTGAACAGCACGCAGTTAGCAGCAGGATTGACACCGATCATCTGCGCATGGTGCAGGTAATACTTGAGCGTGAGGTTAGCAGGATTGTAGAACGGCGGTTCGATGCCGTACCACACATCGCGCGCGTAGATGAAATCTTCGGACGTAATCGCGGCGTACACGTTCGGAATCGGGAACTCGGGAATCTGGATGATACGGTACTGCACTTCCGCCTTGTCGAGCTGGAAAACTGCCGAGAGCGCGTCAACGTCGAGCGATGCCATGACCTCGGGAGTAACCCAAACCACGAGCGTATCGCCGTTCTCGTGAACGGGGACGGGGATATGGTTGTAGAGCATGGAGGGGAACTTCATACGCCCTGCGACCGTGCGGATGCCCTTCAAGAGTTCCTTCGCCGTCGCTTCGTCGGTCGGGGCCGCGCTCACGTTGTAGCGGTACAGGCCGCCCATGCGCTGTTCAGCTTCGGCGAACATCTGAATCATGATGTTCATCTCGTCGTAATTGTCGGAGCTGTACGCCTGGGTGATGGTTGCCTGAAGAAGCTCGTCGTAACCGTAGCCGTCAGCCGAGAATGCACGTTGAAGCTCGTACTTCGACCAACTGAACTCGTAACGGCGTGGCTCGCCTACGGAATAGAACCATTCCACGAACTCGGGCTTTTCGAGCTTGAGCAAGCTATCATCGACCTTGTAGCTATGCGCTTGAAGATACTTCACCGCGACCCTGCGCTCGGTGTTGCCCCACTGTGCAGCGGGTTTCTTGAGCACCGCAAGCGGGTTCTCGAACAGCTTGCTTTCGACGTAAGTACCCATCAGGCCGTTGAGCAGACCGCTGAACTGATTGAAAAGATCATGGTTCATCGGGTCAAACAGAGCCGCTACATGATCGGCGTAGCTCGAAATGGCGGGGTTGGGAATGCGCTGCTGGTAATCGTTAGAGCCGCTAAGCCATGCGCGCTCTAGGATGGTTGAATTAAGAACAGCCATCTTTAATCACTCCTTGGTTATCGTTTTCCTATCTCTTTACCAAGGTCTTTGAAATCGCCGAACTTCTCGCCCGTGCCGAAACCACCGCCGAAACCGCCGAGGGGATTTCCAACGCCCGATGTGCCCGTATTGTTCGCCCCGCTTCCCTCGTTGCCGTTTCCGTTGTCTTGTTCCGATACGACAGGCGAAACCGATGCACCGTTTCTGATGAGATTCGCAACTTGGGTTTTAAGGCTTGCAACCTGCTTCTCGTAGGCGCTGATAATGCCGTCCTTAGCTTCGATGATGGTCTGCCACTCGTTAGGCGTATCTTCTGGGGCGCTAACCCCTGCGCCTGGTTGCACCGTCGCGGCGTTTTCATCGACTTGGTTACCCGAATTATCTGCAAATGAAGCGATATTGTCAATTGCCGCACTACCGCTAATCGTATTAACGCTTGTCGTAATATTTTTGTTTGCCATGATCTAAACCTTTCGAATAAACGAGAACCACCGACGTGTTAGGGAGCACATCGGCGGTTTCTCTTAGCTGCAACGGTTTTACACGCCCTAGCACCCTACCAGCAATTGCCCGGGAATCGAGGGCATAGGCCGCGCGCCGGTGCCTACTCAAAGGCCGCTGCTCCGGTTCTACGCTGAACTAGGGAAGTGCAAGCGTCGCAAGAACAGCTTAACAGATAGTGCCTTAGAACGGAATATCACCCGTGAACTCGAACTTGAAATACTCGCGCCCCTTCTTGGACGTTGCCATGCTGAAAACGATGTTCTGTTTTACCAGCTCGTCGCGCATGCCGTCGTTATCGACCTGATGCAGCATATCGGTAATCACGGCGTTGCAGAAATAGAAATTGTCCTTGTCCTCCGCAACGATGATCACGCCATAATCGCCCTCGTCGTTTCGGATGAAACCGAAATCCTCGATGTGAACGGTCTTGCCGATAAGGTCGTGCATATCGCCCTTATCGCGGTTTTCCATGAACGGAATGCCCTTGTTGTTGAACTTGTCGAAATAGCTCATTTTCAGCCCTTTCTATCGTGCTAACAGCCCTTTTGACTGTTTAAGCCTTTGTTATTGAAAGTTCGTTCACGTAGTTATCTCTACATTTGGAACAAATAGCGAACGATTCTTTCTCTATTCCTTCCGGAGTGTTGGAAACAACGATAATCGTATGCGCGTATTCGTGAGTACCTACCAAGGCCGCGCATCTAACGCACCTGTAGGAAACATCATTATCATTCATTAGAAGTACCTCGAAAATTCCCACTCGACTTGGTTGAAGTCGTTTTCATCGAACGTAACGCAATGATCTTCTAGGAAACTTTGCATCATGTGAGCTACTGCAAACGGGGTCTTGCCCATTACCTCGAAATATGCCGCATGCCGTTTGTTGTCGATCTCGTCGCTGTAGACCGTCGCGTAAACCTTGAGCGCCCGGATTGAGCGGACGTACTCGGTTTCATAGGAAATGGCCCAAGGCGGCTCATGCATCGAACGCTGGTAAACATACTTGATCATCGTTTCTCACCCCATGCGCAAAAATCTTCTGGCTCAACCCATAGACGAAATAACTCGCTGTAATAGCGTTCCGTTCGAGTAGTAAATATATTCGCTCATCGCCACCCCTTCATCCTCATGCGCTGCATGTCGTGGCGCATCTCGTCGATCTGGCCTTGCAGGTTCGCGCACCGGTAAAGCAGGAACGCAATGAGCACCACGAAGCAGAACAGCACGAGCACTAAGCAGGAGAATTGAAATTCATTCATCGTTAATTCTCCTTAGCAGCTTCGAGCATTTCGGCGAAATCGGCGCACATCTTCTCATAGATGTTCATACCGCCAATCGAATTGTTGTCATACACCATGCGTTCGAGCTTCGAACAATACACGTCTTGGAATTTCCTCACCGCATCCTTGCGCGTCCGCCCATCGCAAACCGCAAGCCCGGTATCGATATCGCCCACAATCCAATTGTCTTTATGGAGCGCGTCGCGTGCCTTTTCCTTATATACAGCCATTTCATGAATAAGCCCGGTGGAAAAGCACGCTTCGAAGGTGTACCCGTCTCGCCATTGCAACCCGTTGCTCGTGCGTATGGCGTACTTGCATTTCCTGAACGTCATTGAATCAATCCCCTTTCGTTTTGCTGACGGGAAACAGCCTATCAATAAAACTTAACAATGTCAACTAATAAATTCCCAAGAACCCGAGAACATCGAGGAACGCTTCGCGCAATGCCGGGGAGCTGTAGCGGATGCCGCCGATGTAATACACATCGACCAGGGTTTTCATGTACGAATCGGTACGTTTCACGGCTTGATAGTCAATCGTGTTATCGCGTTTCGTGAGCGCGAAAACGTTTTTAGAACCCTTGGGGACTTTCTCGGTTATGTAGAAATATCCCTGCTTGTAATCAATCCATACGGCGAACTTCATCCCCTGGAACACGAGCGCAAAGCTGTATTTCGCGTTCGCAGGTTTCTTCCTGATCTCCTTATCGCCCTCCGTCTTGAACTCGTTATCGAACATGATCTTGGATTCGTCGGAGCCAGCCAACATACGCCCGACGAGCGTTTCAGCGCGTCTCTGCTCCGCATCCCAAGGCTCGACGTAATGCAGGAGCGTGTTCTTGTTGTTGTAGAACGAATAGCCGTACTTAGGCGGTTTGTTTATGCCGAGGTTGCGCAGGTACGGGCATGTGAGGTCTACTGCGTTCATGAGTAGATACACCTTGAAGAACGGTTTATCGCCCGGTTGCTCTCGGTCTATCGAGTCGAGCAGGTTTGCGAGGATGAAGAACTCGTTCGGTAGATACTTATGGTATTTGTCTTTCTTGTCTATTGCCGCTTCGTCGAAGATGAAACGTCTCATGCCCGTGAACGTCCGGCGCTTCTCGACTTGAAAAGCCGTCAACGCGACGAAATACGTCATAAGCTGCCATTGCGGCGCGTCATTCTCGCCTACCGGCTTTTGCGCGATGTAACCGCAGTTCTTCTCCGTCTTGAATAGGTAATCCTTGTAGAACCCGTCATGTTGAATCTTCGAGTAGTACCCGTCTTGGATTTCATCGCGTTCCGCTTTCGTGCGCGATATCTCGACGAAGCGGTAACCCTTCTTCAAGAACTCGTCAATGCATTTAAGGCGCAATCCAAACGTCTTGCCGATAGACTTCGCACCGGCAACGATGCAGAACTCGCCTTGAGTACCCGTTTGGCGTGAAAAAGTCGCATCCCAATCATAATGTTTGGCCAATTAGATCACCCACTTTCGCAATCATGAACCCGTCACCATCTCTTATCACCGTGCATGGCTCAACGTTCACATCGGGATTGTTGGAAACCGCTATTCGCGCATTCGTGCGGTTCTCCGCATTCGAAGTGTCGTTAACCGTCTTATGCATAGGGTAGAGCGCCAACGCGCAAGGCTCCGCAACCCTGCATGTATTGCCAAGGTAGTCCTCCACGTCATCGAAAAAGGCGCTCGCCCACTCGGGGAAACTCCGCGCGTTCAGATAGATCATGTTGTGCGCATACGTTACGTTGTAACCTAGAAGCACATTGCAAATCTGCGAATAGCTCCAACCGTGAGCGTAAAGCCAATCCGCACACTGGTTAACGCCACGACGGGCAGGAATGCCGGCGAGCGTGAACGCGAACTTTCGCTTTCCGTCTCGTTTGTCCACCTCGTGCATGCAATATGCCTTGTTCCAAGACGCGCAAAAACGCTTGCTCTCGAATTCGAGCACGTAATGGCCTATATAGTCGAGACTATCGAACAACGACGGATAAGCGAACTTCGCGCGAGAGTAAACGAACGTTTTAGCATCATCCACAGCTTTAGAATAACGTTTCAACGCCCGTTCGACGCTTGAGAGGTCGCTTTCGCGCATTGCGAACTTCACGCTATCGGTATCGCCGTTGACGATATGATCTATGTAAGGCGCGCATAGCTCCATGACGGCAATTTGCGCGATGCGCGACCACCCTACAATACGCTGCCCGAACTGATACCACGCTTTAGGGTTCTTGGGGGCATTGTCGATACCGAAACCACCTTCGTAGTCGATACCGTTCGATGTTAGAACCGTATCACGCCTGAATTCGTTGCTGGCTTCGATGCCGAAAAGCGCGTTGAGGTCACTTTTGAGCTTGAGATAGTAGCTATCGACTTCCTCATCGGATAACGTGCCATTTAGCATGCTCGACGTGATTGAATGCGGAACACCCAGCGATTCGAGCGTTTCGGCGTTCTCGATAGTACCGTGCCGGTAGTAATGCTCTCGTGCGTGCTTGTACTCGTTTTTCGCCTTGTAGAACTGCATAACGGAGATTACCGCCATGTCTGACGGTCGGTTGAACCTGTTGGTGATGTAGCCGCCAATCGCGCTCATGCTGTCCCATTCGTAAGCCTGATTAAGTTCCCATGCTGCCAACTCGGTCAGATACAACATCGCATAATCGGCTTTGACGAGCTTGCCGAACTCGAAGGAGGGATTGACGCATGCATCAGTATATCCGATCTCCGTCATGTGTTCCCTGAAC
>JAGBMA010000177.1 GCA_017635095.1 Ruminiclostridium sp.
AGCCTCTGTTATCCGACTTGAAACTCCGGGTGCAGGTGATATAAACATATCGCTTGTCGGGTACAGCCACCTACAGACCGATGATAACACAATAGCGCTTGATTTCGTGACGCTGCCCGTGTTCTCGGATAATAAGCTTATAGGCGATGTTACTTTGTTCCGATACGACGGTGAGATACACTGTACTCCTGCTGCCGGAGGTCCGGGTTGGGCAATAAAAACCAATATGTTTGACCAAAACCCCGGCAAGGATATAGCTTTCGTGTATGCAGGGCAGTATATGGAGCTTATGATAGCTCCCGACGATACAATATACAAAATGTGGGACGGCGAGACACCTCTTGACGATGTTGCCGACAGATACGCCAAATATGCAACGGAATATAACACATTTTCGTTTTCGAAGATGATCGCGGATAAGAACTATGTTACGGTTCCGGCGGGAACATCAAATATCACATTGAGATAAACATAAGCCGCAAGCGGTATTGATGACTGCTTGCGGCTGTTTTGTTGACATAGAGGCAATGGGATAGTATAATAAGAAAGAAATTCTTTTAATTTTACTGCGACTTTCACGCTTTTTCTTCGTCTAATAAGTGTAGAAGCAAATTTGCAATACTATAAGGAGGCTTTCAATGGATAACTATGCGGATCGCTACCGCAGTTTCCTTGACGGTAATGATGATGAACTTACAGTAATAGTCGAAAAGTATCAATATGGCTTAACGCTGTACATAAACGGGATTGTTAAGGATATTTGCGTTGCCGAGGAGATAATGCAGGAAACATTTATCAAGCTTGCTGTCAAAAGACCTAAGTTCAGTGGCAGAAGCAGCTTTGCGACTTGGCTGTTTTCCATAGCAAGAAACTGTGCTTTTGATTATATTAGGAAAAGAGCGAGGCACAAAGAAGTTCCGATAGATGAGTGCTTCACTATATCCGATGAAACCGATATAGAAACGCAGTATCTCAAAGAGGAGCAGAAAATCGAGCTTCACGCCGCTATGAAACGCTTGAAATCCGACTATTCGCAAGTTCTGTACCTTATGTACTTTGAGGGCTTTGATACCGGAGAGATAGCCGACATAATGCATAAGACGCGCCGACAGATCACCGATCTCATATACCACGCGAAAAAGTCTCTTAAAACGGAACTGGAAAGGAGTGGATTCAAGTATGAAGAGTTCTGAGCAAATTGCGGCTACAGCTTTGGCAGAGTACAGAAAACATATAGAAAAAAAGCAGCAAAGGCGAAATCATCTTATGAAAGCTGTACCTATAGGTGTGACTGTCGTTATTGCGGTTACAGCGGTGGTTATTGTTGCAGGACAGCTCCGACAAGAGATAGATATTTCCGTCAATGATGCTACTACAACTGCTACAATCTCTGCTGAGATTGAAGAATCTACGGAGGAAATGGCTTCAGAAACAGGAATTTCTCAACAGAACACATCATCAGAAGATAACTCTGTTGCTGCCGAATCATCTGAAATTGCAATAAACGGAGTTGCCGAAACAGCAGTAATCCCACATTGGGACGAGCAGAAAATGAACGAAAAATATCCGAGCTTTACAACAAGCGAAAATAGAGAGTATGTCACAACAGGAATGCAGGTATCGTCCGAAATGATCGGAGAAAAATACGGGGACGCCGATATGACGGGGTATGACATATACAGCGACAGTTATTTTAACACAACAGCCGAACTGTACAGCATAAATCCCATTTCCGAAAGCGCTGCCCTTGCCGCTCGATTTGACGGATATGACGGTTATTATATCTACAAATGCAGAGATTATTTTCCTGCGACCCTCGGCGAACTTTGGGATGACCTGTCACTACAAACAGAGCTTACATTCGGTAGCATATATATCCGTGAGCAATACGACGGCTCTGATTGGTGGGATTATCCTCTGATAGCTGCTGACACCGAAAAGGCTGATATATTGAAACAGGTACTCGAAGAATGCCGAAACTGCAAATGTGAAATGAAGAATGAATTTTGGGAATTAAGTTCTTTCTCGGTGGGCGCTAATGTTCATCTTGCCGGAATTGATAACAAGTCTATATCATTCTTTGACAGCGGGTATATGATGACCAATATTATGGAATATGGCTTTTACTTCTATATCGGCGAGGATACTGTTCGGCAGCTCAAAGACGCGCTTGGAATCAGCGAAGCTACCCCACATCTGCGGGAAACTGTGACCGAAACTATGGAATATACTCCCGAAGAAGTCGGAACGGTCATTGCAGTCACATCGGCTGCAAATTACTAAAAGGAAAGGAAGATCACTATGAAAAGATCATTAAAACTTGTAGCTGCGGCACTTGCAACGATAGCAACTATGGCGGGTTCGTCGGCTGCTGTATATGCAGATAGCTTGAGAACCGTTGACGGTATAAAGTATCTTTATTCAGACAGCGGTGTGAACAAAGGTAAATATACAGGCTGGGCAAAAGCATCAGACGGAAGCCGTTACTACTATAAGAACGGGGTCAGGCTCAAAAGCTGCTGGCTCGCCGTGAACGGTGTCCGCACCTATTATCTCAGGAATAACGGGAAAATGGCTACCGACGATATACGGATAGGCGGCGTAAATTACAGCTTTGATAATAATGGTAAATTGCAGTTCGGCTTTGAAGCGAAAATCGATACTGTGACCGAAAGTAACCTGATATTGTATCTGAGAGGGAAAATCCTTAACAATAAAAAACTTGACATATTCTGGGACAGTGATACTACCATTGAGCGTAAGAACAAATCGGGTGAGTGGGAGACATTGCCATTCACGGAAAGCTCCTATGCATATTCTTGGAGTACACCACAGATCAGACTTTTCGTTGACAATAAGCCGAATGAAACCGAAGCAGGGGTTAATATAGAGCTGCTTTACGGAAAACTTTCAAGCGGAGAATACCGTATGAGCAGGAACTATTATGTTCGCAATACGCTTAATGATGAAATCACTTCTAAAACACTGTCTTTGGAATTTACATTTGAAAAATCCGAAAGTACATCATCGGACGCTCTTGTACCTGAAAGCTCCGGAGCGGGTGATCCTGTTTTCCCTTATGGCTCTATGACAAGCCCATTTGAAGGAACCGAGTTGGAAAATAACTATTCAAATATTTCCGCTGTAATCGGCAAAGATGTCTATACTTCTGCTGATACCTTCGCTTACTGTGATATTTCGGATAATAATATCGGTAAGGCTTTCTACTATTACAGCCAGCCGTATCTCGAAAAACTTGTAAACGGCAAATGGGTCAATGTTTCATTAAAGCAGCAGGAATATGCACTTGAGTTCGGAGAGTGGTATCTCTGCTATATCGAAGGCAACACTACCAAACCCAACAGTTCCAGAGTAAAGCTGATGTTTAACCAGCTTGCCGAAACTATCACAAGTGGAACATACAGAATGGTTGTATTTGTCGGTGATAAGAGAGTATATGCGAATTTCAGATATGAGTAAATAATTCAATCTAAAACAGCCGTTTGCCCGTTAAAGGCAAGCGGCTGCTGACTTTAATGCTGTTAATTTGTACCGTCCAGTATTTCAATCATGAATATTGCTCCGAGCCTGAAACCCTCCTCAAAAGCCTGTAAGCCCTCGCAGGCTGCTGTAATGTGGATCGCGTCGGCGTAGTTTTCAAGAAGTTCCTTGCAGTCGGGATACTTTTCGAGAAGTGCATCCTCAAACTGCCCGACTTCCTCTTTTGCTTTGAAGTAGCACTCCGAGGTAGGTGTCGGAAGTGAGCAAGGGCTTATCTCGCCGTAATAGAGTTTTTCCAGTATAGATTTCATTGCATTTTCCTCCTAATGTGCAAATCTTATTATCGCAGGGGGATTTGACATTTGGCTTAATGGCGGCGTTTGAGCCGCTTTTTCTTTTAAATGTTATTTTGGCAATGAATGGTAAAAATCATTAAATACGTTGTGAAACACCATCATATCGTCAACTGAGCGCTGTGTATCAACATTATCATTGATAGCGATGTATCTGATGTCATGTTCCGGAAAGATGATCTCCACGAACTGACCGGTCATAAGATAGTCGCGTCCGAGACGGGATAAGTCTTTGGTGATGATGATGCCTATTTTGCCGTCCTTCATATCGTCTATCATTCTCATAAAGTCCGGTCTGTTGAAGTTTGTACCGCTCCAGCCGTCGTCCACATAGAACTGAGGATTCGGGAAATGGTTGTCCTGCGCGTACTTGAGCAGAATTTCTTTCTGATTGGTAATGCTGTTGCTTTCTCCCGCAAGCATATCGTCCTGCGAGAGCCTGCAATATAATGCTGTAATCTTGTTAGTCACTATAACCTCTCTTTCCGATCCGATTACAGCAGATTTATTTTCATCTCTTATATTATACTCCACTTTAAAAGAATTGTCAAACCTTTAAAGTTTTAATTCGATAAATCTGCTATAACCTAACATTATCATTGTTTCCCGTTATGACCGCATTGCGGTACCGGCATATTGGAATGCCGATACCTGCGGCTTTGCTTATACCTGAAGCGCGGCTAACTTGTCTATATCTTTAATGATCAGCCTTTTTATCACATCTTCAAGCGTTTCCTTACAGTCAAGGTTAAATACTCTTCTGACCTTGTAAGTCGTATGCCCGATCTTGTAAACCGATACGGAATCGGGGATCACGGGCTGCTGTACCGTATTTGCTACGGCGGGCGAAGTGAGTAATTCATTGTTTCTCAATTAAACCTCCTGTTCTTACCGGCAAGCCGCATATATCTTGGCTCGTCCGGTCTTATTGTTTCCTCTCTTAATCATTTTTGTTAAAGGCTGCGGTCTTTCTTTTTCTTGGGCTCAGACTTCTGTTTTGCTTTTTCTTCGTCTTTTTTACGCTGTTCTTCCTCCTGCTGGCGCTGGCGTTCCTCGGCGGCGATACGTTCCTGCTCCTGCTTTGCAAGCGCCTCCTGCCGCTGACGTTCTATCTCCCGGCGGGAGCTCATAAAGTCCGCAAGATGCCAGAACTTCGTACCGTCCGCATAATACCCGACATCCTCACCGTCAAAGACCGCAACATCACCGTCATTAACGATATGAGAATTGTTCAACTCCCTCAGCGCTTCCCGCATATCATCGGGATTGGCAGGAAGATCGTACAGGCTGCACTGATGCTTGAAAGTATAATCATCAATGTTTGCGGTGTCGCGAGGAATCTCCCTACCGCTTATCGGTTTGTAAACAGTTATCATCTTTGCCTGTGAGCGCTTGACCTTCTCCTGTTCCTGCTCATCAAGCATAGCGTGAGCCGCCTTGACCATTTTGGAAACATAGTCGTCCCGGTCGCCGTAGGTCTTGATGATACTTTGAAAGACAGCTTCGCGCTGTCTGAGTGCTTCAAGCTCCGACTGCATTTCCGCAAGCCGTTCATTATCGGAAGCAATATCATCGGCATATCCCGAAACGTCCGTAAGAGCCTTGACACCTGAATTTGCAAGTATCAGTTTATCGGATTTTTTCTGCGACGCTGAATATGCACCGATCTTATGTTTGCTGAAATATCTCTCGGCGGCGGCAGCTACGATCTGCTTGTGCTGAATATCTGCCGACAAGTCCGTTATAGCATTTTCAAGCTCGGCAATCTTTTTCTGTGACTGTTCAAGCAAGCCCTCGGCTTCACCGATAGAATGGATATGCTCGCCATTGATGATCTGATTCTGCTTCATCAGAAGTCCGGTCATATCCTTCACGCCTGCCGCAAAACAGATATTCCGAGTCTCGCGCTCAAAGTCC
>JAGBMA010000178.1 GCA_017635095.1 Ruminiclostridium sp.
AGGCTGGTAGCCGGGCAGCAGCCCGTCAGGGGCGGTTGCCCGTGCTGCCTGACTATCACAAATATCGAGGCTCGCTGTCAATAGGAACGTGGAATAAATTATCGCCCAAAAATCATTACGATTTTCGGAGTAGAACCTTTTGAGCCGCAGGTATTGACATTTACTGCCAGACATGATATAATTGTTCCCGTAAAAAGCGGACATTCTGAGAGAAGTGCGGTGAAAATCCGCCGCAGCAGTCACTGCCGTCAAAGCCGGATCGCTCGGTGCCCGCCCGGGAAAACGCATTTTCGGACAACGGAAAATGTGCCGATGTGCTTTCCTTAAAAGGAAAGCTTTTTTGTTGCAAAAAGAAAGGAAGATAAAACCATGAAAAAGATCGTTTCTGCTGCGGCTGTACTCGCAGCAATGAGTATGCTCAGCGTATCCGCTTTCGCAGATGTTTATGTTACTATCTCAGATGACAGCGGAAAGCTTGTTGTAGCCCTTGAGCCCACCGAGCTCAGCGACGCTGACGGCGACGGAAAACTCACCGTAAACGACGCACTTTATAACGCACATGAAGCTCTGTTTGACGGCGGAGCAGCAGCAGGCTACGGCTCCGAATCCGGGGACTACGGACTTATGCTCACAAAGCTCTGGGGAGTTGAAAACGGCGGCAGCTACGGCTACTATGTGAACAACGCCTCCGCAATGAGCCTTGCCGATGAGATAAACGACGGCGACACCGTAAACGCTTTTGTTTTTACTGACACAGCCGCTTTTTCCGATACATACTGCTACTTCGACTCAAACCGGATCGACTGCTCCGACTCAGCTCCGGACTCTTCAGTAACTACAGAACTTACGCTTACTGCAGCAACTTTCGACGAGAACTGGGCACCGATCAGCGTGCCCGTTGCCGGTGCCACTATCACCATAAACGGCGAAAAGACCGACTTCGTAACAGATGAAAACGGCTGGGTAAGCGTTGACCTCCCCAAGGAGGACGGACAATACACAGTAAGCGCAGTCTCCGACACACAGACTCTCGTTCCCCCCGTGTGCATCGTGACCGTTTCCTATGCGGAAGATCTGACTGTTCCCGAGGGTACACCGAACGACAATGCACTCGACACCGCCCCGTCGGCAGGAAATGTTGACGCAGCAACAGACAGCTCAAAGGGCTCTCCTGACACAGGTATCGCCGATGTCGCTGCAGTTGCCGGTATTGCGGTAATAGCTGCAGGCGCGTTCGTCCTTTCCAGGAACAGAAAGTAATGAAAAAACGCATAATCTCACTGATCCTTGCAATAGTAACAGCCGCGTCCGCTTTGTCGTGCGCGGCTTTTGCCGGTTCAGACGAAATTTCTGAGGCAGAAGAAGCCATAAGCGGCATAATCGCATATGAACTGCAAGCCAGCGGCGCCGCAGATATTCAGGATTGGATAGACGCAAGCCTTACAGAAAACGCCGGGAAAAGCTCGGAGTGGTTTGCTATAGCTTTGGCGCAGGACGACACAGAAAATGCCGATCTCACCGGCTACAGGAATGCCCTTGAAAAATATATTGCAGAGACCGATGTAAGATCGGCGACCTCGCGTATGAAAAACGCGCTTGCGCTGCTTGCAGTCTCCGGAAGCAGGCAGCTTGCAGATGAAGCCGCCGAAAGCTCTGTTGGAGAACAGGGTGTAATGAGCCTTATCTACGGGCTGCATCTTCTGAACAACGGCTGCAGCTGCACAAAGTACACGGTTTCATCGCTCACCGACGAACTGCTTTCCATGCAGTTCGATGACGGCGGTTGGGCAATTATGGGTGAAAACGGGGACATCGACGTTACGGCTATGGCAGTCCAGGCTCTTGCACCGCAGTATGATACCAGTGATCCTGTCCGGTCGTCGGTGGACAAGGCTCTCGGGTTTCTGTCCGCAAAACAGCAGGACGACGGAGGTTATGTGAGCTTCGGAACGCCCAATCCGGAAAGTGCGGCACAGGTACTTATAGCAGTCTCCGCCGTGGGACTCAATGTGACCGATCCCCGCTTCATCAAGAACGGCAGCAGTCTCATCGACGGCATTCTCAAATACCGTCTTGACGACGGAAGCTTCTGTCATTCCGAGGGCGGAGATACAAATGATACTGCCACAGTTCAGGCTCTTCTGTCACTCGAAGCATACGTTCTTATGCAGCGTTCGGGAAAACGGCTTTATGATATGCCGCGCGAGGAAGTTCCCATTACCTCTGAACCCGAACAGACAACAGCAGCCGTCTCGCCCTCTGCCGTACAACCTGTTACCATAGCTGCATCAGATGAACAGCTCCCGCAAGCACAGACGTCCGGAAGTTACAAACCTGCCGCATACTGCATAACAGCGGCCGCCGCTATTATTGCGTGCATAATACTGTTCATGCTGAAAAAGCGTCGTGTCTCCAATTTTATTGCCGTAGTTATAATTGCAGGTCTTGCATCTGCGTTCATATTCTTTACCGATTTCCGCAGCAGCGAAGATTATTACAGCTCTTCATCTGTTCACAAAGAAAACGCGATAGGTACAGTAACGATGACAGTGCGCTGTGATACACTTATCGGGAAAAGCAGCTCGGAGTATGTTCCGGACAACGGGATCATACTCGATACGACCTCGTTCGAGATAGCCGAAGGAGACACGGTTTATGACATACTCACTGAAGCTGCAAAAAAATACAACATTCAGCTCCAGGTCAACGGGAACTATATTGCCGGTATAGCATATCTTTATGAATACGACTACGGCGATCTTTCCGGCTGGATCTACCATGTGAACGGCGATTCACCGTTTGTGATGTGCTCGGATTACAAGCTTTCCGACGGCGATGTCATCGAATGGCTCTACACCTGTGAGCTCGGCAACGACCTTACGACAGATCAACAATAAGTGTGGTGTTTTTATGAGAGGGTTCAGGGAGCTTGAACCGGTCGTTATAACGATATACTATGTCTGCGTCATCGGAACAGCAATGTTCATAATGCACCCGGTTATTATCATACTGTCGCTGCTGGGAGCTGTTGCAATGTTCCTGACGTTTGACAGGAAGCGTAAAGCGGGGCTTCATGTTTCGTTTTTTCTGCTGTTCATGATACTCGCGGTCATCAATCCGATATGGTATCACAACGGAGTAACCGTGCTGTTTGTGGTGAACGACAGCCCCATAACCCTTGAAGCGCTGCTATACGGCATTTTCGCCGCCGCCATGATAATAGCCGTACTTTACCGTTTCCGCACGTTCACTATGATAATGACTGCGGACAAGCTTATGCACGTTTTCGGGAAACTGTCGCCGAAGGTATCGCTCATACTTACCATGGCGCTTCGCTACATACCTATGATGCAGCGCCAGACCGTGAAAGTCCGCAGTACCCAGAAAGCACTCGGGATATACAAGGAAGACAATATCGCAGACACGCTCAAAGGCGAAGCCCGGATCTTCTCGATAATGGCAACATGGTCTCTTGAAAACGGGATCATCACCGCCGACAGCATGGAGGCGCGAGGTTATGGAACACACAGGAGGACTGCGTTTTCGCTCTTTCGATTCCGTGCATCGGACGCGCTGTTCCTTGCGCTGTGCATTATACCGACTGCGATAGTTGCAGTATCCGCGGCACTCGGAGAAACAGATTTCGGCTTCTACCCCGCTATGTCGGAAATATCCTGCAGTCCTCTTGCGCTTGCATCATACATATCATACGGCATATTATCGTTTCTGCCCGCTGTACTCGAATGGAAGGAGGGACTGCGTTGGAAATACTTGATATCAAGGGTCTGAGCTTCACATACCCCCTCGCAGCCGCCCCGGCTCTCCGTAATATCTCGTTCACGGTAAACGAGGGAGATTTCATAGCGGTCTGCGGAGCGACCGGAAGCGGGAAATCAACTCTGCTGCGAATGATCAAGCCCGCACTTGCGCCCCTCGGTGAAGTTACAGGGGATATAAAGTTCAAAGGCAGTCCCGTGAGCGAATGTGAGACATCTCAGATCGGTTTTGTGATGCAGGATCCCGACCACCAGATCGTTACGGACAAGGTATGGCACGAACTTGCATTCGGGCTCGAAAACCTTGGCGTGCCACAGCCTGCAATGACGAGACGCACGGCAGAAATGGCAAGCTATTTCGGCATCGGTGATAAGTTTGACCGGAATATCTCCGAGCTTTCCGGCGGTCAGAAACAGCTCATAAATCTTGCCGCCGTCATGGTCACGGAGCCGGAAATGCTCATTCTCGACGAACCCACCGCACAGCTTGACCCGATAACCGCTTCCGATCTGATAAACACCGTAAAGAAGCTCAACCGCGATCTTGCCCTCACTGTCATTATTGCCGAGCACAGGCTCGAAGACGTAATCCCGGTATGCGACAAGCTTCTCGTGATAGAAAACGGGGCTGTGCTCGCTTTCGGAAAGCCCGGGGACGTGCTGCGCCGTCTCTACGGTCACAGCGATATAATGTGCGGTATGCCTGCCGCAGCCCGCATCTCCTCAATGCTGGGAGAGAAGGAATGCGCGCTCTCCGTAAGAGAAGGCAGAGAACTTGTGCGAAAATACGGGAATAAAAAAACGCTCCCCGGGACGAATACAGAGGGAGCCTGCAAAAAGAACGCCGTTCTCGTGTTCAAAGACGTTTTCTTCCGCTACGAGCGCAGTTCACCGGATATTCTGAGAGGAACGGGCTTTGATGTTTACGAGAACGAGATATTCTGCATACTCGGCGGGAACGGCTCAGGAAAAACCACTGCGCTTTCCTGCGCTTCCGGCATTCTTCGTCCATACTCCGGCACGATCACCGTATTCGGAAGAAAAATAAAGGACTACAGGAACCAGTCGCTGTACAAAGAATGTCTTGCATTGCTGCCTCAGGACATAAGCACGGTATTTCTGCGCAATTCCGTCCGCGAGGAACTTGAAGACGCGGGTGGGGATAACGGGGCTCTTCCCTTCGACCTTACCCCTCATCTCGACAAGCACCCCTACGACCTGTCCGGCGGCGAAAAACAGCTTGTGGCGCTCGCAAAGGTACTTGCCCTGAAGCCGAAACTGCTGCTTCTCGACGAGCCGACAAAAGGACTTGACGCGGCATCAAAGCAGCGAATGATCGTGCTTCTGCGAAAGCTCACCGAAAACGGCATGACAATCGTAACGGTAACTCACGACGTTGAATTTGCTGCCGAGTGCGCGGACCGGTGCGCACTTTTCTTCCGCGGCGAAGTTGTGTCTGCCGCAGCTCCGGAGGAGTTCTTCTCGGAGAACAGCTTCTATACAACTGCCGCAAGCAGGATCACCCGCGGGCATTTCATTAACGCCGTAACAGCCGGAAAAGCCGCGGAACTTTGCAGACTCAACGGAAGAAAGGCGGAAGAAACATGATAGCGATAAAAAGCGCAGGCGCACGCAGCTTCATAAGGATCGCCTTCCCTTTCGTTATAATACCTCTTTTCACCCTGATCGGGACAGTCGTTTTCGACAGCGGCAAGCATCTTGTCATATCCCTCGGAGTAACAGCAATGACGCTTCTCGTGTTCGTTTCGGGATACGAGAAAAAAAAGACAGGCACAAGGCGTATGGTGATAGCATCGGTGATGATCGCGCTGTGCGTTCTCGGCAGATTTATCCCCATATTCAAGCCGATAACCGCGCTCACAATAATCACCGGAATGTATCTCGGCGGCGAGACCGGATTTCTTGTGGGGGCGCTCTCGGCCGTCATCTCGAACATCTTTGCAGGTCAGGGACCGTGGACGGCATTCCAGATGCTTGCATGGGGACTAATAGGGCTTATCGCCGGTACAGCGTCAGTGCCGCTTAAAAGACACCGGTGGCTTTTGCTGACATATGGCGCGGTGACAGGTATCGCCTACTCGTTCATCATGGATATATGGACAACTCTCTGGTACAGCGGCGGATTTGACGCTTCCGTATATCTCTCCGCGCTTGTGACAGCTATACCGTACACTGTGAGTTACGCCGTCTCGAACTTTATCTTTCTGCTTTTTCTTGCAAAACCTTTCGGCGAGAAACTTGAGAGACTGCACATAAAATACGGGATATAACGGTGAAGTGCCGCTATATCCCTTTTTCCATATTTTTTCGTTTTTTCTCCCGTTGAACGCTTTAGGCAATGACCCGCTTATGCGCTTTCGTTCCCGAGTATCTTGTAAAGCAGTTTATACAGCGTTCCTGCCTCCTCGGGAGAGAGCGCGACACAGCACGCTATCTTCGGAGGGATCTCCGCAGCCTGCTCCTTGAGGGCTTCACCTTCATCGGTTATACCTACTATGAGAACTCGCTCGTCCTCGGAGGAACGTGTGCGGGTGACGAGCCCCTTCGACTCCAGGCTTTTGAGCACAGGAGTCAGCGTGCCGGAATCAAGGTAAAGCTTCTCGCCGAGCTCCTTTACACTGACGTGCTTTTTTTCCCACATGACCATCATCACTATGTACTGGGTATAAGTGAGTCCGATCTCGTCGAGATGCGGATGATATTTCTTCACGATCTCGCGGGAACAGGCGTAAAGCGGAAAGCAAAGCTGGTTCTCCAGTTTCAGCATATCATAATTTTTTTCCATAGTCCCCTCCTTACGCAGATCTGCTCTCGTCGTAAGCCTGTCTTACTGCTTTTGCAAGCTGGTCGGCGCATGAGGTGGGACGTCCGTTGCAGGTGTTTCCGCCGAGCTTTTCCTCAATGTCGCTTACCGTCATTCCGTCAACGAGCTTGGATATAGCTTTGAGATTGCCGTTGCAGCCGCCCTTGAATGACACTCCGCGGACAACATCGCCGTCAAGAGTGAAATTTATCTCTGTTGAACATACCATTCTTGTTTTGTATTTGTACTCCATATCATTCTCTCCTTACTGCATTTTTATACCGTCTGCTATTGCCTCAATTAAATTGCTTTCAATTAAATTTATTATACACTATATGCGGGAAAATGTCAAGGGGTAAAATTGCAGTTTGTCTTTTGTTGACATTTACTTAATTTCGCGGTATAATAAAATGATATGAAATATCAGCCTGTATGCCCGGAGATGAGCTTTGACCGCCGGCGGAAATAATGCATATAATGACACAGGGGTGTTCTTATGCAGGGTGTTATGTTCTTTCTGACGGTCTTCTGCGGTATCTTCGGCGCTTACATACTTGCGGGAATGATCTTTAACGCGATCATCTCGCTTATCGGAAAAGGAAGATCGTCAGATGGCGGAAAACACGGAAGAAATAATAACAATAACCGGCACGGCTGAGGAAATAGTATATAAAAACCCGGACAACGGCTATATCGTGATAACAATGGATATCGACGGCGCTCCGGAAACTGTCGTCGGCACTCTCGGGGACATTGTGGAAGGCGAGTCTCTTATACTGCGCGGGAATTATATTGCAAGCGCAAAGTACGGCAGACAGTTCAAGGCTGTTACCTGTGAACGCAAGCTCCCAACCACAGCCGAGGAGATCCGCCGCTATCTCGGGAGCGGTATAATAAAAGGCATAGGTCCCGCTATGGCAAAAAAGATAGTCCACGCTTTCGGTGAGGAATCCCTCGATATCATTGAGAATGACCCGAAGCGCCTTTCAACGCTGAACGGGATATCCGTTGACAAAGCACTCTACATAGGCACCGAATTCCGTAAGCTCTGCGGGATCCGCACGATAATAGAATTTCTCCAGAGATACGAGATAAGTCCCCTCACCGCTTCACTTGTATGGAAAGCATACGAGGGTGAGAGCGTACTCAACGTAAGAAGTGACCCGTATCTTCTCTGCAATGACGAATTCGGAGTTGACTTTTCCCAGGCGGACAGAATAGCAAGCGACCTCGGGCTTTCGCCTTTCAGCATGAGCAGGATAAAAGCGGGTATAACCTATGTTCTGCGGGAAAATGCAGCCGCCGGTCATACCTGTGTACCGCGTGCGAGCCTCACGGAAGTAGTGTGTCCGCTTATACGCGTAGGAGAAGACGACTTCGACAAAGCGCTCATCGAAGGAACAGACGAGCACATCTTCGTATCATATGAGACCTCACGCCGGGAATACATCTATCTTGCCGAGTACTATAACGCGGAAGCGTACATAAGCAAAAAGATCGCGACTATGCTGAAACTGTCCGCGCCTCTCGCCAAAGACTACTCCGATGATATCGCGGGTATAGAATGGGAGGAGAACATTCAGTACGAAGAGCTTCAGAAAGCAGCGATAAATGCGGCACTCGGAAACAACATCTTCATTCTTACCGGCGGTCCCGGCACAGGTAAGACCACCACGCTCAACGCGGTCATCAGGCTGTGTGAGATGAAGAAGAAACGGCTTATGCTCGCGGCGCCTACGGGAAGAGCAGCAAAAAGAATGTCCGATCTTACAGGAAGACCCGCAAAAACAATACACAGACTGCTTGAAGTGGATTTCTCCAACAAATCCGGCAAGCCGAAATTCAAGCATCATGACAAAAACCCGCTTAATGCCGACGTTATCATAATAGACGAGATGTCAATGGTCGATACGCTGCTGTTTGAGGCGCTGCTGAGGGCAGTGAAGCTCGAAAGCAAGCTGATAATGGTCGGAGACTCAAACCAGCTCCCGAGCGTCGGTGCCGGAAATGTGCTCCGAGACCTCATCACCTCCAGAATGATACCAACGGTGGAACTGAAAGAGATATTCCGCCAGGCTGCCGAGAGCCTTATAATCACCAACGCCCATAAAATAGTACATGGGGAGATGCCGGAGCTCGACAACAGGAAGAAAGATTTCTTCTTTATGCCCACCGCAAGCGACGAGGAGACCGCTCAGCTCGTCATAGGGCTTGCAAAGACGCGGCTGCCTAAAACATACGAATACTCACCTATCGACGATATCCAGGTGCTCTCGCCGACAAAAATGGGGACGGCAGGTACAAAAGAGCTCAACCGCTCACTGCAGCTCGCCCTCAATCCACCCTCCCGCATGAAGAAAGAGATCCGCTTCTTCGACAGCGTGTTCCGCACCGGTGACAAGGTAATGCAGATAAAGAACGACTATGATGTCGTCTGGAAGCGCGGCTCGGACAGCGGCACGGGCATATTCAACGGCGATATCGGTATCATATTCGAGGTCGATGTGAGCAATTCCCTGCTGCATATAGATTTCGACGGGCGTAAGGCGGTATATACGAGCGAAATGTTCAGCAAGCTTGAACACGCTTACGCCGTAACGATACACAAAAGCCAGGGCAGCGAGTACAAGGCTGTGATAATGCCGCTCACGCTCTATTCCAACAACCTGCTTTACCGGAACCTGCTCTATACGGGCGTTACCCGCGCGAAGGAGATACTGATAATCGTCGGGACGCGTGAAGCTGTCGTGAGAATGGTGGAAAACAACAAGAAAACGAACCGTTTTTCCTGCATAAAGGATATGCTTGAAGCGGAATACGGGGAAAACTGAAACGAGGATAAAATGAACTGTACGATAAGAGAGATGAGAAAAGATGAATATCCGTTCCTCGCCGATTTTCTTTACGAGGCGATATTCATTCCCGAGGGAGTCGCCCCCCCGCCCCGCGATATAATACTGCAGGACGAGCTTCAGGTATATATCCGCGATTTCGGAGAAAAGCCGGACGATATCTGTTTTGCGGCGGAATGCGGCGGCAGGGTCGTCGGTGCAGTCTGGGTGCGGATAATGGACGACTACGGTCATATCGACGACGAGACCCCATCATTCGCCATATCACTGTACAAGGAGTACCGGGGTCAGGGCACAGGAACGGAACTCATGCGTACTATGACAGCCGAGCTTAAAAAGCGCGGGTATAAGCGTGCCTCCCTTGCGGTCCAGAAAGCCAATTACGCGGTAAAGATGTACAAGGCTGTGGGATTTGAAATAACGGGAGAGAACGAGGAAGAATACATTATGACAATAAAGCTGAATGAGGAATGACTATGGAAATAATCGAGTATTTTTCTTCCGACCGGAAAGATCACTGGCTCGCGCGGCTCGGAAAATGCAGGTGGAGTGCCGGCAAGCTGCTGTACTCACTGCTGAAAAACGGCACTTCCGAGCAGTTTCTCGGAGAACACCCGAGAGTGCTCATGCTCATCGACGGCGACAAGCTCGTTTCTTTCTGCACACTCGCACAGAAAGATGATATTCCCGATTACAGGCTCACTCCGTGGATAGGATTCGTCTATACATTCCCGGAATACCGTGGTCACCGCTTTGTGGGAAAGCTTATCACAAAGGCAGAACGAACTGCTTACGCCGAAGGGTTCAGAAATATATACATCTCCACCGGGCATACCGGGCTATATGAGAAATACGGCTACACATTCTATGAAAAGAAAAAGGACATAAACGGTCATAATTCAAGGATCTACATAAAAAGGCTGAAGCAGAATGACGATCAACTTACAGAAAACCGCTGAATATTACAAAACAGCAGAACCATGCGACTGTGCATACTGCAGGAATTACTGCAGCAAGATAAAGGCGCAGAGACCGGATATCGCGGAGCATCTCGCCGGAATGGGCGTTGATATAGAAAAGCCGTTCGAGCTGTTTTTCGTTGAGGACGATGTTCATAAAACAGTCTTATACTGCTGCTGTATGTACGTCGTTTACGGGGAATGTGAAAAAGATCTTGACTACGATCTCGGAGGGCTTCGATTCACCAACAATACTGACTGCCACCCGAGCACAGATATAACGGAAGAACATTTTATCCTCGACTTCGGGGAGATAACTTTGGATATGGAGGAAATATGAGATGCACGAGAAAATAAGGGAGTACATCTATAACAACAAGGAACGTATGCTTTCTATGATATGCGACCTTGTTTCAGTCCACAGCGTCAAAGGCGAACCGGCGGAGGGAGCGCCTTTCGGGGTCGGTCCCCGCGCCGCACTCGACAAGATGATAGGTATATGCAGAGACGAGGGATTTGATACAAGGCTCTGTTATGACGTGGTCGGAACAGCCGACCTCATGCCGCGGTACAACAAGGATATGCCCGCACTCGGTATCCTGTGCCATCTCGATGTTGTGCCGGCTGAGGGACAGGAAGGCTGGAACACGGATCCATTCAAGATGACAGAAAAGGACGGTACGATCTGCGGACGCGGAGTTATTGATGACAAGGGACCTGTTTGCGCCGCGTTCATGGCAATGAAATGCATAAAGGATCTCGGGATACCGCTGAAAAAGGGCGTAAGGCTCATTTTCGGGACTGATGAGGAGAACGGCTCGGAAGATCTCGATATTTATCTTGCAAACGAAAAGCTGCCGGAAAATGTATTCACGCCTGATGCCGCGTTCCCGATAATAAACATCGAAAAGGGCATGATGCGCTCAAACTTCTCGGGAAGCTACAGAGGCGGCAATATCGTATGCTTTCACGGCGGAAACATTCCAAACGCTGTCCCGGACAGCTCATACTGCATTATATCCGGTATAGATACGGACGAAGTGCGGAAAGCGATCGAGCTTTACAGCGGATGCAAAGCCGATTTCTTCATAACGGAAGCGGACGGAAAAATACGGATAGACTGCAAAGGCAGATCGGCTCACGCGTCAACTCCCGAAACCGGCATAAATGCGGTAACCGCGCTTATTGCCCTTTTGTGCAGGCTTCCCCTTGAGGGCGGAAAGCAGAAGGAAATTCTACGCGGGCTGAACGACGCGTTTCCGTACGGTGAGACTGACGGATTCGACGCGGGTCTGCGCCGCTCGGACGAAAGATCCGGTGCTCTTACACTTGTGTTCAGCATTTTTCATATGGAGAACGGTAAATGCAGCGGCACGATAGATGTAAGATTTCCTGCCTGCATGACCCTCGCCGAGGTTGAAGCGGCAGAGAACGCGGCTCTTAAAAAAGCGGGCTGCAAATTAGACGGGTACATGGGCGACGAAGCCCATATAACGGACGAAAACAGTGAATTTGTACAGAAGCTCATGAGTGTTTATGAACGCTGTGAAGGCGAAAAAGGAAAGTGCATCGCTATAGGCGGCGGCACATATGTACACAACGTACCGGGAGGCGTAGCGTTCGGTGTCGAGCGCGGAAACACCGACTATAAGATGCACGGGGCAAACGAATGGATAAGCGTTGACGAGCTGCTCAGAGACGCTGTGATCTTTACGGAAGCGATAATTGAAATATGCGGATAAATACAAAAGACCTGCCCAAAAGGCTTGCGGCTTACTTCTTCGGACTTTTCATAATGACAGCGGGGATAGCGTTCTCCGTACAGTCCGATCTCGGTGTTTCACCGCTCAGTACGCTTCCCTACGCAGTTGAACTGTGGACGGGTTTTGATATGGGGCTCGGGACTATGGTGATGCACGCCGGGTTCGTTCTTATACAGATAATACTGCTCCGAAAGAAGTTCAAACCGGTGATGCTTCTCCAGATACCGGCGGGGATAGTTTTCGGCTGGTTCACCACGCTCTGCAACGGGCTCGTTCTTATGCTGCCCCGCAGCGAATTTCTCCCGCTGCAGGTAATACTCCAGCTAATAAGCATTCTGCTGGTGGCGGTGGGTATCCATTTCTACCTCCCGGCAAATCTGATCCCGCTTGCGGGTGAAGGTATCGTCAGCGCGATAGCGGAAGTGTCGGGCTGGAAATTCCACATCGTCAAGATCGGATTCGATGTTGCAGTCGTAATTATCTCGGGCGTACTGTGCCTGCTAACGGTGGGACGGCTCGGAAGCGTGGGCATAGGCACGGTGATGTCGGCTCTGCTTACAGGTACATTCATAGCATGGATAGATAAACTTGCGAAGAAACTTAAAAAAGAAAGACAATAAAAAATACTTGCATTTTTACGATAATGTGGTATAATGATAAAGTATGCATACATAAAATGAAAGGATATATGATAAAATGAAACTCGGTATGGTAGGACTTCCAAATGTCGGAAAAAGTACTTTATTCAACGCACTGACAAACGCGGGCGCGGAAAGCGCGAATTACCCGTTCTGCACGATAGAACCGAATGTGGGTGTTGTATCCGTTCCCGACGAGCGGCTCGACAAGATTGCGGAGATGTACAAACCCGAAAAGTTCACTCCCGCAGTTCTCGAATTCGTTGATATTGCAGGTCTCGTAAAAGGCGCTTCCAACGGAGAGGGTCTCGGCAACAAGTTCCTTGCAAATATCCGTGAGGTAGATGCGATCGTACACGTTGTGCGGTGCTTCGAGAATGACAACATCGTGCACGTTGACGGCTCGATCGGTGCAAAACGCGATATCGAGACTATAAACCTTGAACTTATCTTCAGCGATATGGAGATACTCGCAAGACGCATAGACCGCGAGAAGAAGCTTGCCAAAGGTGATAAGTCGCTGCAGAAGGAGATAGACTTCCTTGAAAAGCTCCAGGCTCACCTTGAAGAAGGAAAGTCCGCACGTTCATTCGGCTTCACGGAAGAAGAGGCCGATATAATAAAAAGCACTCCCCTGCTCTCAAACAAGCCTGTTATATATGCCGCAAACCTCAGCGAGGACGATTTCCGCGGCGGCTACGAGAAGAATGAACAGTATCAGGCTGTCAAGGCAATTGCCGACGAGGAACACAGCGCGGTGATGCCGATATGCGCACAGATAGAAGCGGATATCGCCGACATGGACGCGGAGGAGAAAGAGCTTTTCCTTTCCGACCTCAACCTCACCGAGTCCGGTCTTGCCCGTATAATCAAAGCCGGTTACAGCCTTCTCGGTCTTATCTCGTTCCTTACCGCAGGTCCCCAGGAAGTTCGCGCATGGACCATCACAAAGGGCACCAAGGCGCCCCAGGCTGCAGGAAAGATACACACGGATTTCGAGAAAGGCTTCATAAGAGCCGAGGTCGTTTCGTTCGACGACCTTGTGAACTGCGGCGGAATGACCGGAGCTAAGGAAAAAGGACTTGTGCGCCTTGAAGGAAAAGACTATGTAATGCAGGACGGAGATGTCGTTCTGTTCAGGTTCAACGTATAATGAAAGTTTATAAAAGCAGAAATCCAAATAAGTTCAAAATAGGCGCCCTGTTCGTGATGCAGGTCATCTTCGGTTCGCTTCCCGCGATACTGTTCATAATATTCGCTGTGGATATTATGCGCAGAGCAAGCGAAAACGCGGAAAACCCCGCCACTTTCCCGAACTATATCGGAGCTTATGTTTCCGCTGCAGCTATCGTACTCTGCGCTATCGCCTACTTTATCCTCGGACGCAGATACAATGTTCTCCTCTCGGGGGTAAAGGGTGAGAGATCGCTTGAGCGTATCGCCAAAAAATACCGGAATGAGTACGATATCTTCATAAACTGCCGCGTACAATACAAACACAGCCGCTCGGAAGTGGATATGATAATGCTCGGAAAGAACGGGCTTATCATTATCGAGGTAAAAAACCACTCCGGTACCGTCATAGGCACAGATACCGACGAGAAATGGACGCAATACAAGCACTACAAGGACGGAAGGAACACCGAGGCGGAGATGAAAAACCCGATAAAACAGATCACCCGCCAGCGTGATATACTCAAAAGCATACTGCACGCAGAGGGCGTTGATGTCTGGATCGACAGCATAGTTTACTTCTCAAACCCTCTCACAAGGCTAAAACTAAGTCTCAAAAGCAAGAGCAGCATAGTCTGCTCCGGCGAAAAAGAGCTCGAACAGTTCATCTCCACTTACCATTCTCCCCGCCCCATAAGTAAAAAAGATCTGGAAAAGATAAGGAATATCCTTACTTCTCTTATCTGACATTTACAGTGTGTTATGTAACCACACTGAAAATACAGATTGTAACTTCCCACAATTTTGTCACCGTCTTTTTGGAGAATCGTCTAAATTTCTTGTTTTTGTTGGATTTTTTTGTATAAGATATTGACAAACCGTTGATTGTACGCTATAATAAGCTTGTAATCAACGACAAGTCGCTTACATCAATTTAGTTTTTTAGTTGTCTCCTTTCTTTTGTTCTACACATTATACATTATTTCAGTTTGAGAACCGGTTTCGGTTCTCTCTTTTTTTGTCAAAATAACACTTTTATATTGAAATTTCCGGCAGAATGTGGTATAATAATTAACGTGTCCTCAATAACTGCCTTTTGGCAGTTATTGCCTGAAAGTCTGTAAAACAGACTTTCAGATGTTGTTCCAATGCACCTGCGGCGCATTTAAACAACGGACACATTCCTTGGTGTCAAGCTCATTTCGTCCTTCAGACGAACAAAAGTGCAAGGAAAATCCTATAATATAAAAATTTTCCTTGCACTTTTGCAACCGTGAAAAGCCTTCAAGCTGCGCTATGAAGACTTTTCGCGGTTGATGAGCAGACATTAATTAAGTATTTTTGAAAAGAAAGGACGTTTCAACCATGGTCGCATTTTCAGACAGAATAAAGACTTTACAGCCCTCCGCTATCCGTGAGATTCTCAAGTTCACGGCATATCCGGACGTAATAAGCTTCGCAGGCGGAAATCCAGCACCCGAAGCGTTCCCCGTCGCTCAGATCAAGGAGATCATGAACGATATCATGGACACAGACCCCGTTACTGCGCTCCAGTACTCCGTATCCGAGGGTTACACTCCCCTGCGCGACTGGATAAAGGACGATCTCGCAAAAAAGAACATCTTCAACTGGAACCGCGATGATCTCATCATCACCGCCGGCGCTCAGCAGTGTATGGAGATGACAGCAAAGGTACTCTGCAACGAGGGCGAGACTATAATCTGCGAGGAGCCCAGCTTCATCGGCTCTCTCAACTCTTTCCGCTCATATAATGCAAAGCTCGTGGGCGTTCCTATGGACGATGAGGGTATAGACCCCGAGAAGCTTGAACAGGCTCTCAAAGACAATCCCCGCACCGCGTTCATCTACCTTATCCCCAATTTCCAGAACCCCACCGGACGTACTATGAGCCTCGAAAGAAGAAAACAGGTACTCGAACTTGCATACAAGTACAAGACACATATCATCGAGGACAATCCCTACGGTGATCTCCGCTTCTCCGGCGACGATGTTGCAGCTATCAGGACAATGGACACAGAGGGTCGCGTGATATATGCAGGTACTTTCTCAAAAACTGTCGCACCGGGACTTCGCGTAGGCTTCATGTGCGCGGAAAAGAGCCTTATCGCAAAGGCTACCGTTGCTCTTCAGGTCTCTACCGTTCACACCAGCATTCTTTCGCAGATGATCGTTCACAGATTTGTGACGAAGTACGATTACAACGCGCATCTTGAAAAGATCCGCTCGATCTACGGGAAAAAGTGCGATCTTATGCTCACTAATCTCAAACTTAAAATGCCCCAGTCAATTAAATTCACTGAGCCTGACGGCGGTCTGTTCATCTGGGGAACGCTCCCGGACGGAGACATGGATTATTTCGTAAAGAAAGTCATAGATCAGAAGGTGGCTATCGTTACAGGTAAGGCTTTCCTTGTTGACGAGCGCAAGCCTACCCTTTCATTCAGACTCAACTACTCCACCCCTACGGACGAGCAGATCTTAAAGGGCGTGGATATACTCGCCGAGACTGCAAAAAGCATATACAAGTCATAACCGCCATTTTACGGAGGATAACCGATGAACGAAAAAAATATCATACTTACAGGCGACCGCCCCACCGGGCGTCTTCACCTCGGACACTATGTGGGTTCCCTCAAAAGAAGAGTGGAACTCCAGAATTCCGGAAAGTTCGATGAAATAAACATTCTTATCGCAGATGACCAGGCGCTTACCGACAACGCAGACGATCCCGGAAAGATTCGCGACAACATCGTGAATGTTGTGCTCGATTACCTCTCCGTGGGCATCGACCCCGCCAAGACAACTATCTGTGTGCAGTCCGCACTTCCCGCTCTCCACGCGCTCACATTCTACTACATGAATCTTGTGACCACCGCGAGACTTTCCCGCAATCCCACTATCAAAGCTGAGATCCAGATGAGAGGCTTTTCGGAAGAGGGTCTGCCTGCAGGCTTTTTCACCTACCCGGTATCACAGACCGCAGATATCACAGCCTTTGACGCAAATGTCGTACCTGTCGGCGAAGACCAGCTCCCTATGCTCGAACAGGCAAGAGAGATCGTGGAGAAATTCAACAAGATCTACGGCGAGACACTTGTCCTCCCCAAAGCCATGATACCCGAGAACGAGTTCCAGCGCAGACTTCCCGGTGTTGACGGCAAGGCAAAGATGAGCAAGTCCCTCGGAAACTGTATCTATCTTTCCGATACCTCAGCAGCCGTGAAAAAGCAGGTAAACGGAAAAATGTACACCGACCCGCTTCATCTCCAGATAAGCGACCCCGGTCATACAGAGGGCAACGTTGTCTTCACATACCTTGATGCGCTCTGCACCGACGAGCATTTTGCAGAATACCTCCCAGAATACGCAAACCTTGAAGAAATGAAGGCGCACTACCGCAAAGGCGGGCTCGGCGACGGAGTCTGCAAGAAGTTCCTTATCAATGTTCTCGAAGAGACCCTCTCCCCGATAAGAGCCGAGCGCGAAAAGTGGGCAAACGACATAGGCTCCGTGTACGATATCATCTCGTCCGGCACCGCAAAGGCTGTCGAGACGACAAACAAGACACTTGAACGCGTTCGTAAGGCGATGAGGATCGACTATTTCGTTGACCGCTCGATAGTTAAAGAATGGGAGAACCTGCTTAAGAAATCCGGACAATGACAAGAAAGAAGTTCATCGCCCTCACCGCGATCGTATCAGCGGTTGCAATAGCCATTCCCTTCATGTGCAGCGAGTCTCTCTCTGTGACACCCTATTCCCTGCATTCAGACAAGGTGACTGCTCCGGTAAAGATCGCATTCATCTCCGACCTGCACAACACTCTTTACGGCAAGGATATGTCGGAGCTTGCAGATTCGGTGGACAGGTTTTCTCCCGATGTTGTCATTCTCGGCGGCGACTTTTTCAATTATGTCTGGGGAGAGGAAAACTCTGTACGATTTGCAGAGATCGTCTCGGACAGGTACCCGTGCTTCTACACTCTCGGGAACCATGAGTTCAAGCGCGGTCAGCAGGACATCATCAAAAAAGAGATGTCCGCAATGGGAATAAATGTACTTGACGGGAAGTACGCCGATATTGCAGGTATCCGCATTCACGGCATCGACGGCGGTTCGTTCAGAGAACAGCTCGGAAACTGCACATCGGCAATCGCGGCGGACAGATACAACATTCTCATAAACCACTATCCGGAGGAATACCCGAAACTGAGCGGGCTCGGATTTGATCTGATACTGAGCGGTCACGCTCACGGCGGACAATGGCGCTTTCCGCCGTTTCTGCCCAACGGTGTTTTCTGCCCGGGCGAAGGGCTTTTCCCTCATTACACCGGCGGAGTTTACTCTGAAAACAGCTCCATGATGATAGTAAGCCGCGGTCTCCAGCGCTGTCCCCGTGATCTTATCATTCCCCGCATTTTTAATCGACCTGAAATAATTTTCATCACATTGGACGCGGGACAGAAGTAGAGAAACCAATTTTGCATAAAAAAACAGCAGACCCGTAAGATCTGCTGTTTTTATTGTTATAGCTTATCAGAGAGCCGCTTTGAGTGCATCTGCCTTGTCTGTCTTCTCCCATGCAACGCCAAGCTCTTCGCGTCCCATGTGACCGTAAGCTGCAAGAGCCTTGTACTGGGGCTTTCTGAGGTCGAGCATCTTTATGATCGAAGCCGGACGAAGATCGAACACCTTCTCTACCGCTGCGCTTATCTGCTCATCACTGTATTTGCCCGTGCCGAATGTATCAACAAGTACGGATACCGGCTTAGCAACGCCGATAGCGTATGCAAGCTCAACTTCGCACTTGTCTGCAAGACCTGCCGCAACTATGTTCTTTGCGACATAGCGCGCTGCATAAGCAGCGGAACGGTCAACCTTTGTCGGATCCTTACCGGAGAATGCTCCGCCGCCGTGACGGGAATATCCGCCGTATGTATCAACGATTATCTTTCTGCCGGTAAGTCCGCTGTCACCCTGGGGACCGCCTACAACGAAACGTCCGGTGGGGTTCACGAAGTACTTTGTGTTCTCATCAAGGAGCTCTGCGGGGATAGTTGTTTTGATTATCTTCTCGATAACGTCCTTGCGGATCTGTTCGAGTGTAGCGCTTGCCTTATGCTGAGAAGAAATAACGACTGTATCCACTCTTGCGGGCTTTCCGTCAACATACTCAACAGTTACCTGGGATTTTCCGTCGGGGAGGAGATAATCTATCTCTCCGCTCTTGCGTACTTCGGTGAGCTTCTTTGTAAGCTTGTGAGCAAGGCTTATAGGCAGCGGCATAAGCTCGGGTGTCTCATTGCAAGCAAAGCCGAACATCATGCCCTGGTCACCGGCGCCGGTATCCATTGCGTTCTCTTCCCTGCCCTCAAGGGCATTATCAACGCCCATTGCGATATCGGGAGACTGCTTGTCGAGGGTAGTCATAACAGCGCAGGTATTGCAGTCAAAACCGTACTCCGCATTGTCATAGCCGATCTCTCTTACCGTCTCACGAACGATCGCGGGGATATCGACCACAGCCTTTGTGGTTATCTCGCCCATTACCATTACAAGACCGGTGGTGGTGCAGGTCTCGCAGGCTACGCGGGACATGGGATCCTGCTCGAGAAGAGCGTCGAGCACGCTGTCCGAGATCTTATCGCAGATCTTGTCGGGATGTCCTTCCGTAACGCTTTCGGAAGTGAATAAAAATTTTGCCATTTGTGTTATCCTTTCGTTTGTTAAAATTTCAACAAAAAAGCTCCCTCTCAGGGAGCCATGATATATGAACTCCCTCATCTTCCACCGCGCATATTTGCGCGATGCGGGAATTGGCACCATTTGCATTTCTGCCGGTTGCCGCGGCTTCACAGGACCCGGTTCCTCCGCCGCTCTTGATAAGGACAAATTGTCGATATATGTATTGTATCATACATTTATGCTTTTGTCAACAAAATTTATACAATATATTGATTTTTTTTGTATTTATTTTTTTGAAGGCGCTATTCTTCTGCGCTTTTGTTCACTTGCGATGTGCTTTATGAACGTTTCATTTCCGTATTTGTTCATACCCAACGTCTCAAGAAGTGAACAATACTTGTCGGCTGCACACACCAGCCAGCTTTCCCTGTACCGCGGCAGCTTCGTAAGTGTGAGCGGCCACATATGCTTCCTTATTATGTCGAGCTCCCGCCTGTTCAGGCGGAAATACTTGACTGCGTTCTTGGAGGCGGTATTCGGATGGGCGAACCCGTGGAGCCCGTCGCCGACATTGTTTATCTTATGCCAGTCGTAAAGGAAGAAATCGTGCAGCAAAGCACCGCGAATGAGACTCCGGCGGTCGTATTCTATTCCGAGCTTCTCGGCGAGCTTTACGCTGTATGCGGCGACTGCGAGAGAGTGGGCAAAAACCGACACATTACCGTGCTGGACGAGCTTCTTTGTAGCCTGCATCTTATGGTGGCTGACTATCGGTGCCGCCGTCTTTTCAAAGAAGTGGGGATCAGACTTCGTTCGTATTTTCGTCTGTGTTCGTGTCGCTGAACTCATCGATGATCTCTTCATCATCATCTTCCTCATCAATGTTGAATTTCATATTGGCGAAAAGCTCGTTGAACCGCTCATGGCGCTTCAGTACTGCACCGCCTATCTGAATGAACTTTTCGGTCATGATCTTCTTCGCCTTCTCGTAAGGGAGCTTTTTGATCTGCTCTCGAAAAGAGATCTGGCTTGAGATCGTAATTATCGTATCTGCGATCATAGCTATGCCCATAGCAATATCATAAGAAAGCATGAACACCGGATCTGCTACTCCCACGAGCCAGTCCATGACACCGTAAAGAACGTACACCATGAACAGCGCGAGCAGCCCCCAGAAAAGCGATGAAAGCAGCGAAATGCGGTTCTTGTACGTCAGCCTCAGCATACTGTAATCCCAGAACTGCTTATGGAACAGCTTCTCCATGAGCCAGCCCACGAAGTATTCAAGCACCGTACAGCTCAGAAGTCCGACGAAATAGACTGCAAAACCGTTTTCCTTGAATGGCATACACAAGATAAGTATGACCATTCCGCCGATACCGTAGATAGGTATATACGGTCCTTTAAGAAATCCTCTGTTTATCGGTCTTCTGTGATACAGGGATTCAATTATTGATTCCTGCACCCAACCGTAATTGCAGAATATAAAGAACATGAAAAATATCTGTTCCAAAGAATAATCAAGCATCTTTCAACTCTCCGTTCATTTCATATGCACAGTATGAACGATCACTGTGCAGCCGTCTCTTCCACAGGCTTTATGAGCGCTTTATTTATCATTGTGCAGTCTATCTTTATCCACCCCGGAGTTCCGATCTGTATCTCCTTATCCGCAGCGATGATCGCGTCGGAATAGCTTTTCAGATTGGCTGCAAGTATTCTCTCCGCCGGATCGTCGCTGTCGTGCATTTTCTGATATCTGCGGCTCTCCGTATCAAGAGTATAGTACACATTTATCTTATTCGGATCATCACGGTATATAACTACATGATACATATCCGTCTCTTCCGACTCACCGTCCATTGTCACCGCATACAGCATACATTCCTCAGCCGATGCGGAATTACGGACATAAGCTTTATAAACATACATCTCGCTGCCCCTGGCAAGCATGCTGTCAACCGCGGCTGCCGCCTTTATGGAGAACTCCTCCTCCGGGGTCTTGAGAACGTCCGTGAAGAATACAAGGCACACAAGGTAACCGAGCACAAGAGCTACCACGATCGCAGCGGCTATGAGCATTTTCGCGAGTGTAGCCTTGTCAAGAGGTTTTTTCTCTTTCTTTACCTTAGGCTTTTTTTCTTTCTTCTTCTTCTCTTTTACTTCGTTTTCTTCGGCTGCTGCCTGGGCATCGGCGGAAATTCCCTCTCTGAGCCGGTCTGCTATTGCAGTATCTTCGTCCGCGTAATCCGCCGGCGTATCATCTCCGGAAGAGCCACCCGCGTTATCCGAACCGGAACCTGATGTACCTGTCGCGTCAGGGACATCGTCATCGTTGTCCGCAAGCATAGCTTCTATCTGTGCCTGTGAAAGAGATGAGCCGCCTTCCTTTGAGCCGACGTGCTTCTGTGCCGCATTCAGCATTGAATTGAACTGTTCAGATTCTTCGTCCTCACGAACGGTCTCATTATCCGCCAAAACTATCTTCCTTTCCCGGGCAATAAATGTCCCGCAGGCAGCAATTACTGCAACAAAACAAGCAGGACGGGATCAATGCATAGTTATAATTATATGTATTATAGCATATAATGTCGAAAAAAGCAATAGATTTATAAAATTTAATAAAATTTGTAAAACCTATTGACAAAACTGTATTGGTATGATACAATATAAGCATATCATACAGATAGGAATTATAAGAGATATGGACACCTACACAAAAAAACGATGTTGCAGCCGGTCTTAACTGCACACAACAACATTTATATTAAAAAGGAGCAAAAATCATGTCAGTTTATAAGAAAATCAGTGACCTCATCGGAAAAACCCCCCTTCTCGAACTCACAAACATCGAGAAAAACCTCGGACTTGAAGCAAAAGTCGTTGCAAAGCTCGAATACTTCAATCCCGCAGGAAGCGTAAAGGACAGGATCGCAAAAGGTATGATAGATGATGCGGAAGCAAGCGGAAAGTTAAAGCCCGGAAGCGTTATCATTGAGCCTACAAGCGGCAACACCGGCATAGGTCTTGCTTCCGTCGCTGCCGCACGCGGATACAGACTTATCATCACAATGCCCGAGACCATGAGCATCGAGCGCAGAAAGCTCATGAAAGCATACGGCGCGGAGCTCGTACTTACAGAAGGCGCAAAGGGTATGAAAGGCGCTATCGAAAAGGCTGAACAGCTCGCAAAAGAAATAGAGAACAGCTTTATCCCCTCTCAGTTCTCTAACCCCGCAAACCCCGCCACTCATGAAAAAACCACTGGTCCCGAGATCTGGGAAGACACTGACGGCGAAGTGGATATCTTCGTTGCGGGCGTCGGCACCGGCGGTACTATTTCCGGCATAGGAAAATATCTTAAGTCAAAGAAAGCAGATGTCAAGGTGGTCGCTGTCGAGCCCAAGGACTCCCCCGTTCTTTCCGAGGGTAAATCCGGTCCCCATAAGATCCAGGGAATCGGCGCAGGCTTCGTTCCGGATACTCTCAATACCGGTATCTATGACGAGATCCTCCCGGTTGCAAATGAAGACGCTTTTGAGACCGGCAGACTTATCGCAAAGACCGAGGGCGTTCTTGTGGGTATTTCTTCCGGCGCGGCGCTTTATGCAGCTATCCAGCTTGCAAAACGTCCCGAAAACAAGGGTAAGACGATCGTTGCACTTCTCCCCGACACCGGCGAACGCTATCTCTCCACACCTATGTTTGACTGATCGACATAATAGAAAAACCACTGTGATCCGTTCACAGTGGTTTTGTTTTTATTCCGTATCTTCGTAACGAACAGTATCTACCGCTTCTTCTGTGACTGCTCCGGTATTAAAGGGATATCTTACCGTTATTTTCACAACGCACTCTTCTTCGCCGGATTCCGTTCTGAACCAGTTCCGTATGGTTTCCTCCCTCTTCTCGTCAAGCGGATAGTCGGTATCCGCCGTAAACACCACATAATACCCGTTTCCGGACGACATATACCCACAGGCACAGTTTTCGAGTTCCTCAAATATCGCCGGCGCTTTTTCAGCTGTTCTTGAAAAATCCGTGACATTCTTTGCATCGTCCTGCATTTTCTTCAGCTCATTTTCAAGCTCGCTGTACTCCGCTTCACGGCGGCTCAGCTCGGCATTAAGTTCGTTTATCTTACTCTCCTGCACTGCTATGGTTATGCGCTCGGTATCATCTGTCTGAGAAAAATCCGGCAGCATATTCTGCGTTACCCGGAGCTTATAATCTGCCAGCCCGTAATTTGCAAGCTGGCCGCGAAGCACGTCTATCGTCGCTTCCGGAAGATGCTCACCTATTACCGAGACATTTATCGTCTTGCTCTCATTATCGGTATCTGTCATGACCACCTGAGAATCCGAAAAGATGAACTCGTGAGCTATGTAACTGTCTATGTTTGCATTGACCACGGAGTTCACAACAGTTTTTGCGCCTATGTAAACGCTCGGAACTATAGCGATAACGGTAACTGCACCGAGCCAGAAATTCACCCGCTTCTGGCGCTCCGGCGCAAGCTTGCGTACATGAGGAACTCTCAGCACGACTGTCACAAAAGCGCAGGAAAGCGCAATGAACAAAGTGTTTATGAGAAACAGGTATCCCGCGCCGAGTATGAAACGAAGATCGAGCCTTGCAATACCGTAGCCCACAGTGCAGAGCGGCGGCATGAGAGCCGTTGCTATAGCTACTCCGGGAACAACGTTGCCCTTGACCCTTCGGGTGTTGCCTATCATTCCCGCTATCCCTCCGAACAGAGCTATCAGCACGTCCCAGATCGTCGGGCTCGTTCTCGCTATCATCTCCGTTGTAGGCTCGGAAAGCGGCGATATCAGGAAGTACAGGGTCGATGCGATAAGACTTATTATCACCTGGGTACCGAATCTCATTATCGCCTTTTCAAGGAGCGACAGATCCCGGACTGCAAGAGAATAGCCCATAGACATGATACCGCTCATAAGCGGCGAAACAAGCATTGCGCCTATTATTACCGCGGTCGAGTTCACATTCAGTCCGATAGACGCGATAAATATGGCAAGCATAAGGATCCACATATTTGAGCCGTGTATCTCGGTATTCTCGTCCATCATACGGCCTATCTCGTCGTAGCTCATCATATCTCCGCGCATATCCAGCAGGCTCTTGAAATACTTTTTGGCACCGCTTATACGCTTTACTTCCTTCTGTACCTCTTCGTTCTGCAATATCTCGTTTCTTATTTTGCTTCGCATCTCTTCATGCTTTTCGATCTTCTTCCCGATCTCCTCTTTTATCTCACGATGTTTTTCATGTATCTTTTCGCTGTCCATTCCACGTCTGCCTTTCAGAAAATATGTGTTATTATAACATTTTTGCGGCAATTTGTAAAGAGATTTTTACAAATTGCCGCTTAACCGTTCATATCTCATTTTTGATCTTGCAAAGGGCGCTTTTCTCAAGCCGTGAGACCTGCGCCTGGCTTATCCCTATCTCATCTGCGACTTCGACCTGTGTTTTTCCCTGCAGGAACCGAAGATTCAGTATCTTCTTTTCCCTGCTGCCGAGGGCGGATATCGCGTCTTTCAGCGCTATCTCATCGAGCCAGTTGTTGTCATCGTTGTTATCGCCTATCTGATCCATCACATAGACTGTATCGCCGGACTCCGAGAATACCGGCTCATATAATGATATCGGTTCGCTCACGGCCTCGAACGCTATGACAACGTCCTCTCTGCGGCAGCACACACGCTCGGCGATCTCATCTATGGTAGGATCACGCCTTAGCTCCGCGGTAAGCTGTTCCTTCGCCTGCATTGCCTTGTAGGCGGTATCCCTGAGGGATCTGCTCACCCGTATCTGTCCGCTGTCACGGATATGGCGCTTGACTTCACCTTCTATCATCGGAACTGCATAAGTGCTGAACCGGACGCCGAACTCAGCCGAGAAGTTATCTATAGCCTTTATAAGACCGATACAGCCGACCTGAAAAAGATCATCGGGACTTTCTCCCCTGCCGGTGAACTTCTGTATCACGCTCAGCACAAGTCGCAGATTGCCGTTTATGAGCTCCTCGCGCGCTTTCATATCGCCTTTTGCGACACGCTCAAGAAGCGCGGTCTTTTCCGCTTCCGTAAGGACTTTTAGCTTTGATGTATTTATGCCGCTTATCTCAACTTTACCGTAATACATTCCGAACGCCCCCGTTTTTTTCTTGCAAGAAAAGTATTGACATCCGGGGCGCTTATATTCCCGTAAGAATTTGGTAATACTTATGATCGGACGACAGATAAAAAGTGCATTTTTAACGCCGTTAAGACATTATTTCTATTTCGGCATTGTTTTCCATGACAGAACCTTCGGTTATGATCTCACCTATACTGTCTGCCGAGATCCTGCCCGAACGGGGATTCTTCACAGAGTCGATGTTACCAATGATATCCGCTTCCACATCTGAATACTCGAACGCCAGGTCACAGTCCGTCATCTCGCATCCTATCAGCGTCAGATCCTTGCAGTAACACAGCGGCTGAGTACCGGATATCCTGCATCTTACCAGCGTGAGACCCTCGGAGAACCATGCGAGATACTCTCCCTTGATGACAGAATCCGACACCGTTACATTCTTTGAATGCCAGAAAGCGTCTTTTGTATCAAGTACGGAATTCTTTATATCTGCATTCTCAACATACTGAAACGAGTATTTTCCCTTAAAATCAATTCCTTCTATAAGGATATTCTTTGCGTCAAGGAATATGTACTCGGATATTATACTGCTGTCGCGTATATTCGTATCGTACGTTTTCCAACCGAACTCCGGCGAATTTATCCTGCAGTTCCGGATCACCGTTCTGCTGCATTCGCGCAGAGCTTTCACGCCTCTTATATCGGTGTTCTCTATTCTGCCGTCGTCCGAATACCAGAGTGCCGCTCTTGTTTTTTCGTCAAGATCCGAATTTATAAGCGAATACTTTTTTGCGTGCCATATCGGATAGCGTAAAGAAAAAGAACAGTCCTCGACAATTATATCCCGCGTTTCTTTCAGCACCGATTCTCCGTCGCAAGCCCCCGCAAAGGTACAGCCTTTTACAAGTGTGTGCTGCAGATTATACAGCGCCCTTTCTTCATCAAATGTTTTATTTTCAATAAGATCCATTATCACAGCCCCTGTCTTTTTCCCCGAAATTACAGTACCATCACCGGTTTTATCGGGATATGTGCTTTTCTTTTTACCGGTTAAGGTGAATAAAATGCAGCAGCACGCGTTTTTCATACGGAATATGTTTATAAGATATGCGGTGAATGAAGCAGTGGCGAGCTTATTGAGGACACATTATTTATCACCTTGCTGCTGCCATACATCAGCAATATATAAAGCACAATATCCGCCGTGACCATTATACTGATCGAAGCGGATATTGCCTTATTTTTTTCCTTCAAGCTGAAGGCAGCTCAGCGGAAGATATATTAATATAGATACCGCGATCCGATAAATGTTACAAAGCCGTAAACATATACCTGATCATATAGGAACCCGCCGCCGGATAGCATCTGCACAACGGGATCGCAGAACACCGTTCCGGCACCGTGAACAGAACAGATCACTCTATATTGAGCAGATCGATAAATCCTGTTACCTCAAAGATCTCCATTATAGCTTCATTTGCGCCTGTTACCTTCATAGAGCCCTGCTTGTTCATGGTCTTCTGTGCGGAAAGAAGAACACGCAGACCTGCGGAAGAGATATACTCAAGAGTGGAAATGTCGAGAACAAGTGTCTTGATCCCGTCAAGAGAAGCTTTGAGCTCAGATTCAAGCTGAGGAGCGGTAACGGTGTCAAGTCTGCCCTCAATGGAAATTGTAAGTACGTCTCCATTCTTATTCTTGTTGATTGTCATGGTTTTATCCTCCATTTTGAATTTTATATCAGTTACTAAATTTGTGATGATACATCAAAATGATGCCCGGTTCACCTTTTACTCATATATTATATCACATTTTTTCATATTTGTCTACATACATTAATAAAAATTTTACCGCATTCACATAGAATGCGGTAAAAATAATATCAGCTTATTATAAAATCGGCGTTCGCGTATTTAAGATGACCGGTCTGATCGGTGATCTTGAGCTTTATACGGTATGTGCCGGCTGTAAGATCGGGATAGTGACTGCTGACGTCAAGGACTGTTTTTACTGTCCTGTCGAGGGGCAGATCAACTGTATCATAATCGCTTCCGTTGATGGCGGAAGTGCTCTTGTAGAGCTTGAATACGCCCTTGCTGTTCTTTTTGTAGATATCGAAACCGTGATCCCAGTAAACGCTGCCCGAGTACTTGCCCGAGCGGGTAAGTGCAAGAGTAAGGCTTCCGGCGGAGGCTTTCGTTACAGAAATATCGAGAGTATAGTCTCCGATATTGACCGATCCGGCGTCGATCGTAAACGTACAGTACATAGTTCTGCTCACCGCAGGAGGGTTGAGCGATGAGTTGCCGTAAGAATAGAAGGTCTTGGATATGCGGTAGGTGCCTTTCGCAAGCTTGCCGTATATGCTGCTCCAGTTCACCGTCAGCTTTCTCGTATCATTCTCCGGGAGTATTATGCCTAAATCGTTCCAGTAGATCTCTCCGTCCTCTGTCACCGGTTCAAGCGCCTCCCAGTCCCCGTCTTTGCCGAGATGCTCGATCTCATAATCCTCGCCGGTCCATATATCCCCATAGATATTTGCGGTAGAAGCGGAAGTGACACCTGCATATAAAGTGATACCCGTTTCGCTCGCATCGCTCTCACAGCCGAAAGATACTCCCCAGCTGTTCGGTGTGTCGGCGGTGATATCAAATTCCGCATATGCGGGAAGCGTGCCTTTTACGTTATTGCAGTTTCCCGTGAATATCCGTTTTATGCGGTAGTGACCCGCGGAAAGCTCTCCGGTATAGAAATCTATCTTATCGCGTGCGGAATTTACTTCAACATCGCCTTTCGCCTTTGCTGAACTGTTGCTGAAAATAACATCGAGATCCGGGAACACCGCTTTCTTTCTTGCAGCCTTATTGACTTCCGACCACTCACCGGTCTTTTCCTGAATTTCGAGGGTATATCCGCCGCTCCAGCTCACATCGCCGACATAGTTGCTGTTCTGTGTTATGTTTATCGCAAGGCCGTCGGTGGTGACCTCTGAAACGCTCATATTTATGCCCCACGCAGCTTCGGCGGTATCGACCACCTTCACGGTGAAAGGAATGTACAGCGTTTTCTGATCATACTTCGCGGCGTTCGGCAGCTTCACGGTATAGGTCTTTGTCAGGCGGTATTCACCCGCGTCAAGCTTGCCGTAGACAGACTCCCAGTTAAGTTCTTCCGTTCGCTGGACAAGTCTTCCCTCGCTGAAAAACTTAACACCGAGATCTGTGAAAACCTGATTCTGCTTATAAAGCACCGGCTGCGCTTCCCATTTGCCGGAGGCGGTCAGGCGCTCTATGCCGAACGCCTGACCCGTTGAGACAACAACTTTGTCATCTCCGAGCGCTATGCCGTTCAGCGTCAGCGTTATACCGGAACGCGTCGCTCTGCTGCCCTTGGCTTCAATACCGTAGATCACACGTCCGTCCTGACCGAAATAATATATCTTCGTACCGAGGATAAGCTCACCGGTCGCCATTTTTCCGTCCGAGCCGAAATAATATGTACGCTTTCCGTTCATTTTCAGCCAGGTGTCCTTTATCCTCACTCCGTCCTTGTAATAATACTTCGCGCCGCTTTTGAGAGTAGTCCAGCCGTTGTATTTTCCGAGCTGTTTTTTTCCGTCATCGGAGTATTTATACCGTACCCCGTCAATCGTCTTTATCTTATACGCGGACGCGCCCACAGACGCAAATGTCATAGCTGTCACAGCGGCGAGAGATGCCGCAAGAAGTTTTAATGACCTTTTCATTCGTTTCCTCCTTTGATCGTATATCTGTCCTTTGCAGGATCATATTGCAAATGCTTTTACCAAAATATCATTTTCATTTATTATACCACATTACGGCTGCAAAAGCAATATTATCCCGCAATAATGCAGACTTCCGGACTGATGTTTTTTGCTTTCTGTAAATATAAACGCTGTAAAAAACAGAAAAGTGACAGGTTATCACGGAAATTTTTGCAGAAAACGTGATTTTTGTGCAAATGCAACAAAACAGCAAAGCGAGTGCCCTGCTGTCTTGTCATTTATATCACTTTTCTTCTCCGCCCCATTCAACAAGGGTGAATCCATTCCGTTCGTAATGCGGCAGTATCTGCTCCGGTATGTCAACAGGTTCTTCGCTTCCGTACCAGGTCATGAACACGCGGATCTGCGAATCGGGCGCAGGCGATACCGTGAGCGGTATGCTCCGGGCGTAATCGTCCGTGTGCAGTGTAATGACGTTGTACGGGTTATCCTGCATCCTCGGCAGCCAGTAGATGATGAACTCGTTGGCTTCGCGGGCAGATAGTCCTATGTACATCAGCTTTTCCCGCAGGAACGCCGCAGTGTCCTTCCCTGCCACGCAGAAGCCGGTATCGCTCCGCATAGCGTCGCTTCCCACGCCCTCCCAGTACAGGCAGTAATACTCGTCGCCGTTACTGTCATACAGTGTTCCGTCGGACATCGCGGTAACATTCCAGCCGTTTCCGTATTCCGGATATGTGCAGGTAAATCCGCCGCCGTAAGGGAACGATACCTCCACGGAAACGTCGGTCTTTTCCTCGGGATAGAGGTAGATCACCGGCTTTTCCTTTCCTCCCTCAAACGACAGACCGTAGTAGAGTTCGTATTCCTCTTTCAGTTCTCCAGTAAAGAACGCGTCAAGGGAATCATATGGGAACCTTGCCGTAGGCTCGATGTGATCGGGTGCCCCTTCCTCCGACCACATATCTATCTTCATGCGCACAAAGCGCTTAGATATGGTCTTGAAATACATATCCGACACGCGCTCATAGAGCATATCATATACTGCATACGGCTCAAAGCCCATTACCGACCAGCCGAGGGAATTGCCGCTCACCCATTTGTAGTATGTACCGGTCTCGCCCTTGAGCGGATTGTATGTTTCATACGGTTCAACAACTATCTTCTCGCCTAAGAAGTAGTAGTCGTATATATCCCAGCCGTTTTCGTCCTTCTCACGGGATCTTGCTGAAGTGATCTCAAGAATGTCAAGCTTTCCGTTTTCGAGAGAAAGGAAGTTATGGGATTTAGCGTCCAGGAAATGCCAGCCATGCTTGTTCTCAGGCAAATATATGACTTCGTCAAATGTCGTGTAATCAACACACATATCAAAATCGCCGAGCTTTGTGAGCGAGCTGCCGCTTAGTCCGTAAACGGAAGTGTGGGCTGTTGCATAAGGTCCGTAAAGATCGTCGGGATCGTCGTAATACTGGACGATAACTTCGGGCTTACCGTCGAAATCGAGATCGAGCAGCTCAAATGATACGGTCTTATCCGTGAACAGTGTGTCTTTTGCGGCAATCAGCGCATCTGCATACTCGTCGTAGCCCTCAACGTTGTTCAGGCGGAAGCTGCCGTTTATAACACTGTCCGTATCAGTTGTCAGCAGTCTTATATCACCCACCTGCGAGCTGACATATGCGCCTTCGAGATTGTTGAACATGAAGCGCGGTCCCATGAGCGCGACCTGTGCATATACGAAACCGTTATTGCCGAGGATATCGGACATGGACTTGTTGTTGATATAGGATATCGTTTTTCCCTTGCCGATCATAGTGTCGGCATAGAATTCCGTACCGTTCACCTCAAACTTCATCTTATCCGGATCATATCCCATCATCGGAAACCGCAGTCCGCTCATTGACGCAGGGTCGATAATGAATTCAAGCCTCTTCTCACCGAATTTGGTATCCGGTTCACCGGTCGCACGGATAAACGCGTTCACTACGATGAAATTATCATTGTACTCCGTTCTGTAGCCGTACTCTATCTTGTTCATATAAACCGCATCTTCTTCGACACGGTCAAAGTAGAATTCTGTGGGACACGCAGTCCAGAAACCGCTCTGATTATAGCTGAAATCCTGTGCGGTTCCGTTGCCGTTTACCTTTGCCGCGAAATCCTCATCACATTCTTTTGACAGGGCTCCGCTCGAAATACGGGCACAAGGGAGCCAGCGATAATCTTTCGCATCAAAACTGAATACCGGGACTTTATCATCGCTCTCGGACTGATATTCTTCTTTCGGGGCTGCACCTTCATCAAATCCCATGCTGAGATCTCCGTAGCTGAATCTGACAGTTTCGGAGTTCTCGCACTCTATCGGCTTTCCGATAAGATCACCATAACGCAGGTCGAGATATGCCTTGTTTTCCTCTACATCTTCCTCCACGCTGTACCCGGTTTCGTCCGTATAGGTGTCCGCTTCATCTCCGATCGCGGAGACCGCAGTTGTCGTCGTAGTTGTATCAGATGTTTCCTGCGATGAGACAGAGGTCGTGGTGCTTTCTTCCGATGCGGAAGCGGCAGGCTCTTCCTCAATGCTGTGCGCTTCCACGCTTGGATTGCCGCAGCCGGAGATCAGCAGAGCCGCGGACAATGCCAATAAAACCGTTGTATTCTTACGTTTCATTATGTCCTCCTTGTATTTCCGGAATGTGCTTCCATAAATATAAACGAAATATCATGCGTAAAGGTTACACTTTTTTCTGAAAAAATTATTTTTCGTGCATATGCACAAAACAATTGAACAATAATGCCCCGTATCCTGCAGGAGGAACACGGGGCATTAATATCATTTCTGTTCAGCTGCGTGCTTCCCTGATTTTGATTTTTCTATCGCTTTTATTGCGAAAAGCACAGCTATCATCATTACTACCGATGCACCGAGCACCACAAATACGTTCTGCACAAATCCGGATATTATATATCCGACCGCGCATACTCCAGCTACCGTAAACACATACGGCATCTGGGTGGAGACGTGGTTCACATGATCGCACTGGGCACCCGTTGACGCCATTATCGTCGTATCGGAGATCGGTGAGCAGTGATCTCCGCACACGGCTCCGGCAAGGCAGGCGGAAATGCAGATTATTACCATTTCGGGGATAATTCCCGTTTCAGCTGTGGCAGCGAGTTCCTGTGAGAATACACCGGTCACGATCGGGATAAGGATACCGAATGTTCCCCACGATGTTCCCGTTGCAAAGGAAAGACCGATAGCGACTGCGAAAAGAATGAGCGGAAGAAGTATGCGTATCGCAGCGGCGCTCTTTACAAGCTCGGAAACGAACGGCCCTGCTTCAAGGAGCGATGTCATAGACTTGAGCGTCCATGCGAAGCAGAGGATAAGTATAGCAGGCACCATCTGCTTGAATCCGGCAGCTATACTGTCCATGCATTCCGTGAATTTAAGCACCCTTCGGGCGAGGAAATAAACGATGTCTATTATGAGAGCACCGACCGATCCGAGCGCAAGTCCATAGGACGCGTCGCATTCGGAGAATGCCGTGATGAAATCAACGCCCTCAAAAAACCCGCCGGTATAGATCATGCCGATCACGCACATAACGATAAGCACTATCACCGGGAGAACAAGATCTATCACCTTTCCTCTCGAATGAGAAGGCTTGTCGTCCTCGGGATAATCCTTATTGCTCGTGGTGAAGAGATCGCCTTTGCGGGCATTGTCCTCGTGGATCTTCATAAGGCCGTAATCCGTACCGCTCAGAGCTATGAACACCACCATTACTATAGTAAGCAGCGCATATAGATTGTAAGGTATCGTGTCAATGAAAAGCTGAATGCCGTTCACGCCATCGACAGTTCCGGCTACCGCAGCCGCCCATGATGAGATCGGTGCGATTATGCAGATAGGAGCGGCTGTCGCATCTATTAGATAAGCGAGCTTTGCACGGGACACATTATGTTTATCCGTTACCGGGCGCATTACCGAACCTACGGTCAGACAGTTGAAATAGTCGTCCACGAATATCAGTGCACCCAGCAGGAATGTGGAAAGACAGGCGCCTTTGCGTGTCTTTATATGAGCCGCAGCCCATTCACCGTATGCACGGCTTCCTCCGGCGCGGTTCATCAGAACGACTATGATACCGAGGGCTACGAGGAACACAAGAATGCCAACGTTATATGAATCGGCTATATTGCTTATGATGCCCTCTTTAATTACGGTATTGAACATACCTTCAAATCCCGTTCCGGCAGACAATGCGTAAATGACGCCGCCGGTAATGATCCCTATAAAGAGCGACGAATAAACTTCCTTGGTGATCAGCGCAAGTCCGATCGCAACTATCGGCGGAAGAAGCGACCACAGCGAACCGATCGCTTCAGTGACCGGGGTAAGGACTGCACAGCACACGATAAATGCAACTACGATAAGCGCAAAAACGATTTTACTTATATACTTCTTCATTTTAACCTCTTTTTCAAGAACAACGAGCCGATCATAAACCGGCTCGTACCTGAGATCATTTAATTCAGATGTTTTCAGAGATCTATCTTCGATCCGTCCTTGCCGTTGATAACATAATATACGGCTCTGTCCTCGGGCTTGACGTAAATATCGACAGTCTTCACACCGCGCTTCTTGCTCTGCTTTACAGCTTCGTCAACTCTGGTCTTTATCTGTTCGATATCGTAATCAACACCTGCAAACTGGAGAACAAAAGACGACTTTGAAGCTGTAGTTTCTGCAGCCGCATTTTTCTCCGCAGCGGGCTTTCTTCCGGGCTTTTTCTTCTCTGCAACAGGCTTTGCTTCTTCGGTTTTTGCCGCAGCGGGCTTTCTTCCGGGCTTTTTCTTCTCTGCGGCGGGTTTTGCTTCTGCGGTCTTTGCTGCGGCGGGTTTTGCTTCTGCGGTCTTTGCTGCAGCGGGTTTTGCTTCTGCGGTCTTTGCTGCAGCAGGTTTTCTTCCGGGCTTCTTCTTTTCCGTTACGGCGGGTTTTGTTTCCGCTGTCTCAGAGACCACTGCATCTGCAATCTTCTCTGCCGTTGTATTTTTTACGGTTTCAGCTTTCTTAGCTGCGGCAGGTTTTCTGCCGGGCTTTTTCTTTTCAGTTGCAGCTGCTTTTTTTTCAGCAATTGCATCATCAACTTTCTTTATCTCTTTTTCTGTTTTCACAGCAGCTTTTTTCAGCGTTTCTTTCTTTTCTGCAGCTGCCTTCTTAGGTCTTGCCATTTTATGGTCCTCCTTATATTTTTATTTATTATACAATTTAAATCCACCGTTGTCAATACTTTTTTCGATTTATCGTCAAATAAAACGGACATTATCGAAGAAAAAACGATAATGTACATAAAATATCATGTCTTCTGTTTCTTTTTCCGGGATAAAAATACCGCAAATACCACGACCGCCGCAATTATAACTGCGCATGACACGATAACTGCAATTATAACAGCTGTTCCGTCGGTGATCGAGATATTCTTTTTTACAGTTCCGGAATAAACATTTTTCCCGCTTATCTCAATGCTGTAATTTCCTGCATTTTCGGGCGCTTCTATCTCATTGCCGCCCGCATCGAGATATCTTACAGAATAATCTTTTTCCGGTTCAAGAACATTTCCGAGCCTCGAAACGGATATGATCTCAGAGCTGTTTTCTTTAAGACCTATCTCTGTATTTTCCGCATTAATGAACAACGGATCTATGCGCAGTCCGAGTTCCGCAGAAAAACACCGGTCGCTGTGTTCGACATCATATATACCGATCTCCGCAGTGTATTCACATGGCAGATACGGAGCATCATTGCTTCCGGAAAAGGTTATCGCAGTAATACCTATCTCTTCCGGAAACCCGTCGCTTATAACTGCATTTACCGATGCGCGTTCTCCGTCATATACCTTATCTTCGCCAACGAGAGAAACCGTGAAGCGCTTGTCTGTACCGTAATCACAATCCTTTGCGGAACATCTCACGGAAACTTCACTGCCGTGCTGTTCAAATACCCAGCGGTGAAAATGCGGGAACACAGCCGTGAATGTTTTTTCGGCAGTTCCGGTGTAACTTCCCACGCCGGCAACGACTGCGGTATATTCTCCGGATTCGGCCGGCTCGACTGTATCTCCGTTCACGTCGCGGTATGTAACGGAATAATCCGTTCCCGGTGCAAGCACAGCATTTCCGATCTTTACGGAGACCACATCTGCGGTAGTTTCATCTACCGTTATCTCCGCACCGGATATCTGTTCAGGAGAATAGTAATTATCTTCCGCTTTCACAAGTTCATATATCTTATCGGGAAAATGCCATACGATGATCTCTTCGAAATAGCCGGATAAGCCCAATATATTCGCCATACCCTCGCCTTCGCCCGATCTCATAAGCGGGACAGCTATTGCAGAAAAATCCGGCACAGCATCACGGAGCTTCCTGAAATCCTCATCGCTCATCACGCCGCTGTGATCCGTGCTGTCAAGGGCATCTGTCAGCATTGATGACGCGGTGTTCACTGCTTCATCGGGTCCCGTTTCGGCCGAAAGAATACGCATGGTATTGTAAATTTTCATAAAATCGCCGGTAAAGGCTTTTGCAAAAACATCTTTGAAATACTCGGCAAACCCGGTGAAAAAAACAGTGTCCGAGTCCAGGACAAAGGAAAGAAAATCACAGATACCGTCGTTATGCACATCAAACTCCGATCTGCTTACCGTCGTTGTGAGCCAGTCGGTTATCATTGCACTATAATCCGCCACATTCGTCGGTACAGCCTTTTTGCTTTCGGAAATGACAGCGGGATCCGCGAGAGGAAACGATGACGCGCCGGATAGCGTATCATTCTGCCAGCCGGTCTCGGAAAGCTTTACCTCCGACCGGAAGCTTTCTGTGACTCCCGACCGGTACATTCCCCAGTTTTTCGAGTAAAAACGCGGTATGATATCATTCTCGCAGACTACGTTGTGTATATTTTCAAACCCGTTCTCGGTGCCGGAGACTGACGGCGCTTCAAAGGTGTAGATATAGATATCGTCTTCCGTCAGTCCGAAATCGCTGAGCGACATATTGATGTATTTTCCGGCGAGGTCGGAAACTCCGCCGCCGCGGCTGAATCCGGTCATCCATATCTTTGCGCCGGAAAGCCCGTATTTCTCCTCATACGAGCGGATCCTCCCAACGACTTTGTGCGCGGCTTCGGAAAAACCTGCGGCATCTCCGGTCTCCCCTACATCAAGGTTGCTCACCCACTCCGTACTGTATCCGAAGCCCCTCACCGCGACTGCGATGACCTCGCCGTGATCGGTGTTCTTATGGGAAATGACGGTGCCTATTGAGTCCGCTGTGGGCGTTTCTTCCATCTGCTCGGCGACGGTGTCCTCCGCGGAAAAACCGATATCGGAAAGAAGCACCGGAGCATATCCCGATGCAAACATACTCTCCGGATCACTGAATGCGGAGACTGCAAGACAAAGAGACATCGTTCTTAGATGCGTATTCAGTTCTTTTCCGGACGCGGAAAAATAATCGTCACTGTAGAAATACTCGTAAACCGGTTCGTCCTCATTCTCTTTCCCGCTAAGCAGAACATGGCCGGAAACTATGCGCGGTTCGATACTTACCGCGCTCACAGGCACCGAATTCAGCACGGCGGATACCGCGACTGCGGCAGCAATAACAATTCTTGATATTTTCATCTCGTTCCTTCTCTGTTATAATGGCGGAAGCTATTAAATAAGGGTGTTCAGTCTGTTCCGAAGATCCTGTCTCCGGCATCTCCGAGTCCCGGCACGATATACGCGTTCTCGTTGAGCCCCTTGTCGAGAGTTCCCACATATATATCTATGTCCGGGTGTGCTTTTTCGAGCGCGGAAAGCCCCTCTGGAGCAGCGATTATGCACATGAATTTTATTCCCCTGCAGCCGTGTTTCTTGACGAAATCCACCGCGTGTATCGCAGATCCGCCTGTTGCAAGCATAGGATCCGGTAGTATTACGAGCCGTTCCTCTATATGCTTCGGCATATTCACATAGTATTCGCGAGGCTCATGAGTTACCTCGTCGCGGCACAGTCCGATATGCCCCACCTTCGCCGAGGGCATCACCGAAAGAAGTCCGTTCACCATTCCGAGACCTGCACGGAGTATAGGCACGATCGCCGGCTTTCTTCCGGAAAGCACCGGTACGCTCGCATCGCCTATCGGAGTACGGATATCCACATTCTCCGTGGGAAGATCGCGGAAAACTTCGTATGCCATAAGCGCCGCTATCTCCTCAACAATATTCCTGAAATCCCTTGTCCCGGTTCTCTCGTCCCGAAGAAGCGAGATCTTATGTGATATGAGCGGGTGATCTATGATCGTTGTTTTTCCCATAATCACTCTCCTGTCTGCGTTTTCAACGCGTTATTTTTCTAAATTCATTATATAACAAATAAACAGAAAAGTCAACAATATACTGCATCAAACGCCATGACGCGGCAATATCATTGACTTTGTTCCCTATAGTTTTCAGGCTGCACTATCCGCTTCCTGCTCTGCGATAAATGCATCCAGTCGCTTTGAAACGTTTTTCTGCAGGCTCCTGTAGAAGAACTTGAAATCGTACAGATGAAATACACCTTCGTCGAAAAGCTTTGCCGGATAATCGCTCTCCGAAACATCGGGGACTTTGAGCGTACCGCGTTTTTCATCTATATACGCACCGGTGAATGCGGGTATCTCGGAAGTTATCTTTCCGCTGCGGTCAACGAAGCAGGCGCCGGGATTGAGTGATTTGTCCGCATAAGTGCCGTCGGTCTTCCAGTTAAGCGGATTTATGCTGTAAGTATGAATATCTGCGCCCACGATCGGAGACGATGAAACGTGCTCTGCCTCGGTGCTGTACATTATGATAACGCCGGTGTCGGTCTCGCCCTGCGCCGGTCTCAGCCACGGATAGTTCTCCGTCTGTTCTTCCGTGAGCCGCCAGCCTATCGCGTAAGCTGCCGCAAGTCTGTCGGAATACCTGCTTTCATCAAACAGCTCGGACATAAGACGTATAACCATATCCGCACCCTGGGAATATCCCGCAAGTATCAGTGGTCTGGTCTCATCGCAGTTCTCGCTGTAGTATATGAACGCGTCCTTTACATCGCTGTAGGCGAGCTGCAAATACGGCTCACCCTCTTCTTCATTCATGGAATATACCGGGAAAGAAGCCTGACGGTAGAACGGCGCGTAGATGCTTGCTTCGCCGGAATAGATCCCGAGTTCCATATTAAGAGCGCCGACGAAACTGTTACGGTAACTCTGGGAATACATATCCCCGTTCATATTGCCGTTCCTTCCCATATCCACAGTCGGGCACACAATGAAAACATCTGCGGGCTTACTTTCGTCGCTGTTCCAAAACGCCCAGTTATTCTTATCGGAATAATCGGGTGCTTTATCCGCGATATCACCGCTCCCGGAACAAGATGAAAGAATCAGGGCTGCTGCAAGAAATCCGGAAACCGAAAGTGCAAACTTGTTATATGACATAAATATCTCCTGCTTAAAAAAAACTTTTCCGCACAAGGCGTGTTAGAGGATCTTCTTTGTGCAAACTGTTGTCTGAATGTTATCATAATAATAACATAAACAAAAACATATGTCAATTATTTTTCGGGGATATTGAGGGAACCTCTAAAAACCCAATTTGAGAGAAAAAGAGCTAGCCACGCCGTCTACTGCGTCAAACCTCCTAACCGGGCGCCAGCCCGGTTTCGTCGGCTTTCCTTGTATCCGACGCTGCTATCTCATTTTCTCTTTTCAAAGCGGTTTTTAGAGGTACCCTTGAGGCAATACCGCGCAATCTCCGCACGCTATTTGTGTGGTATAGACTTGACATATCATCTGTTTTATTATATAATTTTTTCAGAAAGTGATCTCCCGTTTTAATCACCCGACAAGTGTGCAGCGCCCCGGTGTATTATCCGGGAAGTCACATTTCAGAACACCGCAAGGAGGATATCAATATGTACGTTTCCGACAATAACAGATACTCGGATATGCAGTATGTACACTGCGGAAAGAGCGGGCTGAGACTTCCGCCGGTCTCTCTCGGGCTCTGGCAGAATTTCGGCTTCGGCTCCGATTTTACCAAAGCCGAAAAGATGTGTCATACCGCGTTCGATCTCGGTATAACCCATTTCGATCTTGCAAACAATTACGGTCACCCCTACAACGGCTCCGCAGAGGAAAACTTCGGAAAGATCCTCGAACGCGGGCTCGGCGCATACCGTGATGAGCTCTGTATCTCGACCAAAGCAGGCTACGAGATGTGGGACGGTCCTTACGGCGACAGGAACGGTTCCCGCAAATACCTCACCGCGTCCCTTGACCAGAGCCTTAAAAGAATGAAACTCGACTATGTGGATATCTTCTATCACCATGTTTTCGACCCGAATACACCGCCGGAGGAAACTGCACTCGCCCTCGACAATGCGGTAAAACAAGGCAAGGCTCTTTATGTCGGCATTTCCAACTACAACAAGCAGCAGACTGCTGCGATCAAGGCCATTTTTGATGAGCTTAAAACACCGTTTATCGTGAACCAGCCGTCTTACTCGATGCTCAACCGCTGGGTCGAAGATGACGGGCTCGATGAGTACTGCGCGGAGAACGGCATCGGGCTCGCTGTGTTCTCTCCGCTCTACCAGGGCTTCCTCACAGACCGCTACCTGAACGGTATCCCCGCGGATTCCCGCATCGGCAAGGGCAATACATGGATTGCTCAGCAGCTCGACGAGAAGATGCTCGCAAAACTCAACAAGCTTAATGATATTGCAGCAAACCGCGGTCAGAAGCTTTCACAGATGGCTATAGCGTGGCTTCTGAACAACAAGGCTGTGGCGACCGTCCTTATCGGTGCAAGCCGTCCGGAGCAGATCACAGACAACGTGCAGGCTCTCAAAAACACGGTATTTTCCGCCGAAGAACTCGCGGAGATCAACAGGATCCTCGGCGAATAATAAGCCCGCCATGCATGGCTCCGGCAAAATACCGTTTATGTCTGCGAAAAGGCAAAAAAACAGAGCCCGGAACCGATCCTGCGACCGAAAGTTCCGGAGCTCCGAATGATATTCAGCATTATCAGCTCAGAAGTAGTGTGAGTTCCCTCACATTACTTCTTCTTTTTTCTCTGGCGTATCTGATAGAAGATAACAGGCAGATACAATGACATAGGAAGCAGGAACGCCGCTATACGGAACGAAGACTGGACAAGCACATTGAATGTCGCGTGGAACAGTATCGCCGCGATAAGAAGCGCTACAGTGCCGCAGAAGAACAGTTTTCTGCGCTTCCGTATGTAGCTCATTCCCATACCCACCATTGCCGTGCAGGCACCGTGCATGAGCGCCGCGCCTACCACTCGGGTGAATGCCCAGCCCAGAGATATCGCCGACGGGTTCTGAGCAAGTATTACCGCGTCCTCAAGTATCGCAAATCCCACGCCGAGCGCAAATGACGCGGAAAGAAGCGTCTCACGGTCGTCCGTGAAGAATATTGCAAGATAGAGCACGGGGATCGCTTTCAGGACTTCCTCGCTTATAGGCGTTATAGTAGTCGTGACATAAAGCATATCACCATTGAAGATCTGCAGCAGAAACAGGTTCAATGCGCCCGCCATAAGACATATCAGCGAACCTACCATGAGGTAACCGACGAACAGACGCGATTTTTTGTCCGGAAGCACAAACAGCATCGGTATCATCGGCATTACTATACAGATAAACAGTATCTCGCTTATTTGCTCCATTTCTGCACCCCCTTGTCCATTGCCGGAACGAGAAGAAGCGAAACTACGCACTCAAGCAGGCAGACTGTCACTCTGAATACCGTAAAACCGCCGTTGGCAGCCGACATTATCTCAAGCATACACAGCAGACCGTATGCAAGCGCCAGCGCGTTGTATATGCGAAGGCAGTTCACAACGCCATAGTCTATATCGGGTATGATGATGTGCTTTAAATGGAAGTACGATGCCGCAGCTATACTTACCGCAACTACTCCGTCGATGATCTTTTCAGCTGTGGGCGCAGGTCCGAGCAGAATGAACAGATACATTGCCGCAGTGACGATAATTGCAGATAAAGAGATCAGACGGTACTTTAAGAATGTTCCCCCGCCGTCGTCAACGAGCGAGTCGATCTGGCCGAAGTTTGCGGAGAAGAAAAATGCGAATGCACCCACCGTTCCGAGCATACCCACATGGAATATGCCCTCGATCTCAAGCCCGGTTATGATCCGGAGTATCGTGTATGCCTTCCCGATCATTATACAGCCCACTCCGAGCACGATCATGGAAGCGTACAGCGGCTTCCGGGGTCTTAGATATTTTACGGCGCCGATAAAGAAACCTACAGCCGCCGCAGCAAGCATTGCAAGATAAATATAAACGATAAATCCTTCCACTTTATCACCTTTCAGGAAACAGATTATAATACCCCAAAACTCTGCCCGCATTATTCTGCGGGCAGAGTCCTGATCGGGAATTATTCTTTTTTCAGCCTTACGGCTTTTTCAAGGACTTACTTTTCCTCTTTGTCCTTATTCTCTGTGGTGTCGGTATTGCCGTTCTTCTTCTTCTTGTTGATGATAACGCCTGCTGCAACACCGCCGCCTACTACTGCCACACCGCCTGCGATAGCAGCTATGAGACCTGCACCGCCGAATGTGGAACCGTAATCATATCCGTTATCGTTGTATTCAGAATCCAGTGAGTAGTTAGGATCAACTTCATAATATGCGTAGTATGTCTTGTTGCTGTAAACTTCGAATGGTCTGAATTCGTAGCCGTCGTTGTCATACCAGCCTGTGAATTTCATGCCTTCGAGGTACGGATTTCCGCCCGCCGGTCCGTAGCAGGTTTCGCCTTCCTTTAATGTAAGCGTTACATTGCTCTGACCGCTAGTGAAACTACCGCCAACTGCGTCGAATGTTACCGTGTATGTTGCAGTTACCTTCTGCTTTGCGTAGAGATAAGCGTCGCCGGATACATAATAGCTGGAACCTGCGGAACGTGTGCAGCCGGGGTCCATGTACCAGCCGTCATATTCGTGGCCGCCGATATACAGAGCGGGCATCGAATTCGACGGGATAGAGTCGCCGACAGTTGTTGTGATAGAGTCACCTACAGTGCCGTCATAGCAGAAATAGATCGTTGCGTACTGAGTAATAGTCTGAGCGTAGAGAGTTGCGTTGCCGGATACATAGTAGCTTGAACCAACATAGTTCGTACAGCTGCTGTTTGTGTACCAGCCGTCGGTATAGCTGTCGAGGAGTATCGGGAAGTCAAGGATACCTATTGTGTCACCCACTTTGGCAGTCATGCTCGAAGCAAATCTGCCGTCGATGTAGAAGTTGAGGGTAGCTGTAGCTTCTTTTTCCCACTTTGCGTAGAGAGTCATATCTTCATAGATACCGGAGTTCTCATTGAATCTGTTTCTAAGGTTGTAATCTGTGTACCAGCCTACGAATGTATAACCTTCTCTTGTAACATAAGGCATTACGGGGATCGACTTTCCTGCAGTTACAGTCTTCGGTCCTATATACTGACCGTTGTTTGCCTCGAAGTAAACTGTGTATGTGCCGTCAGACCACTTAGCATAGAGGGTCATGTTCTGATTTACGGTCGTGTATCTGTAGTCGAACTTGGTTCTGAGGTTACTGTCTGTGTACCAGCCTTCAAAAGTATATCCTCTTCTTGTAGGTGTGGGGATAGATCTCATGTAGCTGTTCGCGGATACTGTAACGGGAGAAACATAGTTACCGCCGTTTGTCTCGAAAGATACCGTATAAGCGGATACAGAGGAGGTGAGCTTGGTGTTGTTGATGTTTCTCGAATTAGCTACCTGACCGTCGGAGGTGTACATCGTCTTTAAGAAGCTGACGTTGCCGCTGAAGGAAGAAGCTGTGATGCTGTCATCGCTGCTTGTGTAGCTGAGTCTGATGGAGGAGTTGCCGGCATTGTTACCGCTTCCTACACCAGCTGCACTGGAACCGCCTGTTGCAGTTACCTTACCGCCGAGGATATCTACTGTGGAGCCTCTATCTTTGTAACCGCTTCCGATACCTGCGCCGTAGAGTCCGCCTGTCGCGTTTACATTACCGCCGAGGATCTGTACGTCAGCCGTGCTTCCGCCGATACCTGCCGCATATTTGCCGCCGTTTGCATAGACTGTACCGCTGTTTATGATAATGGTACCCGCTCTGTTTCCGCTCTCGGAACCGATACCTGCGTTGTAATCTTCTGCGTATGAAGAATAACCGTTACTTGTACCTGCGTAGAGCTTACCGCCGTTACCGTAGATATTGAGGGTATCGCTGCTTGCAACTGTGATACCTTCATCGGCAGTAAGAACGCCGCCGCGTGCGAGGTAAAGCTCAACGTTACCTTCCGCAAGTATTCTGTCAATAACATTTACGTTGTCATAAACCACATATGCGCCGTTTTTCATTAACGTTGTGTTTTTGTCAACGATCTGTGCAGCCTTCAGTGTAGTGCCGCTGAGAGAGCTTGCGGAAACGCTGCTGTTGTTGTATGCGGCGCCGTTCTTCTTATCGGCGAAGGAGCTGAGGATCTGTACAGTGGAGCTGTAGGAAGAAGCGTAGATGGAATCTGTCGGGTTTGTCCAGTAAAGGTGGATATCGCTTCCGTAGATACCGTGAGCGTCAACGCCGCCTACTGCGTAAACATTACCGCCGACTATGTTGATCTTAGCGCCCTTGCCGCCGATACCGCAGTTGCCGTATCCTGCTGTTCTGTTGCTTCCGTTCGATGTACCTGCGTAGAGTGCCGCAGAAGCGTTCTCCTGGGTGTAAACATTGAACTTTACACCGGACGCCACGTCGATACCGCCTTCTACGGTAAGTCTGCTTCCGTCTGTGAGGATTATGTAGGTATCGTCGAGGACTTTAAGTCTTCCCTCTATCGTTACCTTGCCGCTAACTGCGTACCAGCCGCCGTCAAGTCTTGTTGTGCCCGAGTCGATCATCGTGTAGGAGCTGCGGGTCTTGTTCTCGCCTGTTGCACCGATGTATCCTAATTTATCAGCTGCACTTGCGTTGATGCTGAGATCGGGCATGATACCGAATGAATATCCTGCCATCGGCATTGCGCCTAAGCACATTACCGCAGTCGCTGCTGCGATAATACTTGTTACTTTCTTCTTGATGTTGTTCATGATAATTTTCCTTTCTTCGACAATTATCTTTATGAATAGCCTTGAGCTTTTTGCTCTCTTGCCCTTTCACCTATGTAAGCAATTTTTTTGCGGTGCGCGTTGCACTTTTTCCAAAATTTTTTTTATTCTTTTTTATTTTTTATTATGAGAGCCGCTATTGCAAGCGCCGCGAGCAGCGATGCAGCCAGCAGGATCATCAGCAACCCTCCCTCCGAAAACAGACTCGCCGTGTCAGGTCCGGTGACAGCGATCCCAGCTTCTTCCGCGGGGTTGACTGCCATCATCACTGCCGTTGTCACCGAGAGCACAAGGCAAGCTGCGAGAGCTGTCCATTGCTGCCACTTTATCGGTTTTTTGCGCGGCTTTTTGTCTGCGTTTTCGATAAAAGCAGGATCTATCAGATCCATTTTATCAAGCAGATATTTTCCGTTCACATTTCCTTACCTCCGTTCAAGTGTCTTCAACTATATAAGCAGATTTTCTGACGGACGCGTTGCACTTTTTCAAAAATTTTTTAAACTACGATACCGTCTTTTTCAAGCTGTTCTCTGAGTTTTCCGCGAAGCCGCATGAGCAAAGACTTTATTTTGCTCTCGGAATATCCGAAGCGGTCCGCGATCTCTGCTATATCATCAAAAAACCAGTACCTTCTAATGAAGATGTTCCGTTTTTCCTCATCGAGCTCGCCGAGAAATCTGTTCAGCGACTCCCTGAGCACCATATCGTCCACGACTCTCTCGGTGTTGTCCGGAGAAGAGAAGCATTCATCAAGCTCATCACCGAGATCAACATACTGGCCGTTTCTCTTCGCCGCGTGTTCCTTTTTACATCGGTTCAGCGATATATGACGCGCTATCCTTGCAAGGAACGGATAGAAATATGTACGCGGTTCATTCGGCGGTATGCTGTTCCATGTCTGTATATATGTATCATTCACACACTCGTCCGCAGTGAAGTCGTCACCGGTGATATGCTTTGAAAGAGATGTGAGCCGGTTCCCGTATTTGTCCGCAGTTTCGGTAATTGCACTTTCGTCTCGCTTCAGATATAGTTCCACAATGCTCTCGTCGTCCAAATCATCACCCCGCTTCATACATACTTTATATATTTTTTTATCTCTTGTCCTTATCAATGAACTCAAGAGCTGCCACCGACAATATCGGGAAGATCACTATCGCTGTCCCGATATTGAGCCAGCAGTTAATGATATTGTCGCCGTCGGATCTGTAATCTTCGACATAAGCCATCTCACCGCAGGTATATATGAACTTCTCTCTGAGCTCCGGATCACGCATACCCTCCTGAAGAATTTCGGCTGCATCTGCGACTGTGATGCCCGCACCTCCGGATATGTCGGTCTCCGAATAGTCACTGCTGAGTTTACTTACGTCTATATTATCTATGGTAGCAAGTATCATTTCGTTGGGCAGTGAGTTATAATCGCTTATTGCACACATAGCGCACAATCCCCATCTGGAGACTGCAAAATCGGTAAGGGTGTGTGCAAAACCGCTGAGCGCAAAGATACCGCCAGAGAATATGAGCTGGAATATCATCACAAAAGGCATAACCGTCATTGCCGTGGTAGTATTACGGACTATCGCGGAAACAAACAGGGAGATCATATCGGAAGCATAGCTTATGAGGAACATCGTGATGAAAAGATCCGCGTCAACGCTTCCCGTAACATGGCTCAAAGACGGGAAGCTTACATTTGAAATATGCAGTACCACGATTATTATGCCGGTCTGACAAAGGCATATAAACGCCTGATATATCATATGGGCGCCGATGTATGATGTCATATGAAGTCCCGAGCGATGTTCACGCTTTACGATGGGTCTTTCACGGCATATAGCCTGTATGGAGTTGAAACAGCCGTTCCATACGCATATACTGGTCAGTCCGAATGTACCCATGAGAGTGCCCGCCATATTGACAAAAAGCGTGCTTCCGACTACATACGAGACTATCGCCGCGATTATAGCTGCCATAGGCAGCATCTTCCAGTCATTCTGCAGTACGAACATTCTGAAAAGCTTACCGGTGTAGATGAAAAGCTGGCTGATACGGCCGGAATGTTTAATTTCCATTATGCCTCACCCCCTGCGGTCTGAAGTAACGCATCGAACTTGTTCACAAATTCTTCCGCTCTTCCCTCTCCGCCTTCTTCTTTCTGGTTTATGGCGAGGAGTATCTCTTCCGCTGTCGTGCAGCCGAAGAACCCGAAAGCCTCATCAACGGGGCCGTAGAATGCGAGACGTCCCGTGCGGGCATGGTCTTTCGCGAGAACTATGATGTCATCAAAAAGATCCATGACTCTGCCCGGAGTATGTGTTATTACTATCACTATCTTTCCGGTATCGGCTATCTCACGGAGTTTAAGGAAAAGATTGCGTGCAACGACACCGTCAAGTCCGGAATCCGGTTCGTCGAGTATGAACAGCGTCGGGAATGATATGTACTCAAGCGCTATGGAAAGACGTTTGCGCTGGCCGCCGGAAAGCTTCGAGACAAGATTTCCTCTCAGAGCCGAAAGCCCGAATATTTCAAGCACTTCATCTACGCGCGCCTTTTTCTCGGCGTACTTCATATTTTTGGGAAGACGCAGCGACGCCGCATCGGAGATAGTGCGGTAAACCGTGTCGCTTCCGCGCATAAGATCCTGCTGAGGCACGAATCCCACGTCGTATTTCATCTTGTTGTAGTCGCGGTAAACGTTCCACTTTCCGAGCTCTACGTCGGCATCGGCTTTCTCATAGCCCGTGACCGCATTCAGGAACGTGGTCTTTCCTGCGCCGGAGCCTCCGAGAAGCAGCACCATATGACCTGTGGGTATAGTGAGGTGAAGATCGCGGAGAAGTGTTACCTTGCTGAAGAAGTTGTTTACACTGCGCTTTCTGATGTTTACGGAGAGGTCTCTGCCGTTTCCGGTGACGTTTATACCGCTGAGTTCTTCGCTGGCATGGTCGTTGAGATGCAGGTACGACTCTTTGGGCTGGATCTTCTTATTTATTCCGAAATAGATGGCACAGATCCATTTTGTTGAATCCAGCAGCCACAGTATCACCCAGAGCCTGCGTTTGCCGAAAGCCTCACACAATCCCATATACACACGGATAGTGAAAACGGCATACGGTACAAACATTATCAACGAAACGAGTGAAAGGATCAGCTCTTCATCCGAGTTTTCGGGGAAAAAGGCTACTGCGCTGGATACGATGTTGAAAGCGACGCTGAACAAGGCCATAAAAAAGCCGTCTCTTTCCTTGCCGCAGCACTCACCGAGTTTATATTCGCACACGAGCGGTATGATAGCATACCACCCTTTTTTGCCGAACTTACTGAATATCATCCATGTTCCTACGATGCAGACAACACCGATAACAAGACGTATGACTGTAAAAATTATCTGTAAAGAATCCATATGCAGTTTTCCTCAAATCAAAGATAATATTGTACCGCAGCCCGTTTTTCTGCATCCGTATCACATTATCCGGATACCATAATTCATATAATTATAACTTATCTTCATCCTCTTTTCATTGACCAGGTTGGTCAATTCTACAAAATTATGTCATTGCACAAATTATACTAATAAATACACTTATTTATAGTAACATTGCACAAAATATTCTATACGCTATGTTTTGCTCGTGACAAAGAACTTTTTTCCTGTTATAATATATCACAAGGTCATCCGAGCCAGCCGCAGCCTGCTGCAATAAACGGCGTGCATTATCTCGGTATCTCTGGAGGATACGGAATGAGTATTATTACCGATTATTTCGTCACAAACTATATAACGCTTATGATACTTTCCGCTGTAGCTGTACTCATGATAGTCAACAGGAACATAAAGATCCCCGCGTCTCAGCTCATCGCGCTGAACATTACCCTGCTCATCGCCGTCACGATCATGGACATGGTCTCAGAACAGTCGGAGATTGCGGGTAATTCTCAGTTTCTCATTACGCTCCACACTTTTTCCGAGACTCTGAAATATATCCTGCGGCCCGCGATAATCATGACCGAGCTGCTTATAATCCAGACTGACAAAAAATTCAGACCCTTATATGTAATACCCGCTGTCATCAACGGAATGATCTACCTCACCGCGCTTTTCGGCTCCGATATCGCTTTCAGCATCGACAGCAGCAATCACTGGCAGGGCGGGACTTTCCTGAGGTACTCCGTTTATGTCACTCAGCTCATTTACGTTCTGCTGCTCCTTGTGCATACCGTGAAATTCTTCCGCAGAAAAAACACCATCGGCAGTCTTATCGTTCTTCTGATATTTGCCCAGTCCCTGAGCGTGGCGCTCCTTGAATACCTCGATTACAGCGGATTTGTTGACCCGATAACCGCTCTCGGCATTCTCGAATATTATATTTACCTGTCTGTGGTGTATCAGCAGGAGATAAGCGCAGAGGTCTCACGCAAGGAGATCGACCTTATGAAAAGCAATCTCACCGTTCTCCGCAACCAGATCCAGCCTCATTTTATCAAAAATACCCTCGGGATCATCCGCTACCTCACCAAGCGTGACAGCAAAGCAGCAGTGAAATGCATCGACCAGTTCTCAAAATATCTCAAAGCTCACATGGACGCGATACACAGCGAGGATATGATCCCCTTTGAGCGCGAACTCGAAAATGTCAAGGACTATATCGCTCTGGTGCAGATCGACTATACCAGAAAAATGGAAGTAAACTACGAACTCGGATCCACGGACTTCCTTATCCCGCCCCTTTCACTTGAACCGATCGTTGAAAATGCAATAGACCACGGTATAAGCCGAGAAGGGGGTACGATCACGCTCCGGACTTTTACGGAAAACGGAAACAATGTTATCGTCGTGAAAGACAGCGGTAATGCAAAAAGCGATCCGCAGGAATATACTTCCGTCCATAACGGAGTCGGACTTGAAAATACCCGGAAACGCATCGAGATACAATGCGGGGGGACGCTTGACATCAATATAACCGGGAACGGCGCAGAAGTTACCATAACTCTGCCGGAAAAGAGATATAAATGAAAGGAGACGCGCCCCGGCGGGTGCGGGTCACAGAAATGAACATACTTATCGCAGATGATCACGAGATGATCGTTGAGGATCTTAAAGACGAGATCGGCGAGCTAATGCCCGACGCGTTATGCATAGGCACCACCGACCCGGGCTCGATAATGCCGCTTTTCAGACAATACCGCTTCAATATCGTGTTCATGGATATAGAGATGCCGGGTGCAAACGGTATCAGGATAGCAAAAAGTATCCTTGACGAAGAGCCCCTCACCAACATCATCTATATAACCGGCTATACCAGGTATGCCGCACAGTCATATCAGACTTACGCAAGCGCTTTTCTTGAAAAGCCCATAACCACGGAGATGCTCAGTGACGCCCTTGCTCATCTTCGTCATCCTGTTTCGGACATCACCGATGAAATGATCGAGCGGGAGTACGCGGGCAAAGCCGTTATCGGGAAAAAGATCGAGAAATGGCGCGAGGAAAGAGGTATGTCACGTCAGGAATTCGCAGATGCGCTCAGCGTCGAGGTTCGTACAGTCTATCGCTGGGAAAGTGCAGAACGCACCCCGGATATCGCGACCTACATGAAGATACTCCAGGTACTCGGCAAAAGCAAGTATATCATATAATGCAGAAGGCAGCATCGTACAGACTGTGCGCTGCTGCCTCTTTCATCAGAATTTCTTTTTTACGGTTATCTCAACCTTGCCGCCGATGATACCAACGGTAACATCGTCTGCGATATTGGCGATTATAGATCTTTCGAGTTCGTCCCATTCCTCGGTATCCGAGTTTACGGACTTTCTGTAATCTCCGAGAGACCACACTCCCCCGCCCGCGTAAGGGTCGGCAAGACCCGCATCGTAAAATCCGAAGGAAGACGAGTCATAGGGAAGCGTTCCCGCAGCAGTGTTAGTAAGGGCGTAGTTGGCAAGCATGACCTCCGCAGCGATCCTGATCTTGTTCATTATGCCTTTAGCTGCGGAATTCTTTCCGGAACTCGATACCTTGAGTATATCTTCCCTCACAAGGCTCGTGAGCAGGTCGTCCGCTTCTACCACGGAATGTATCTCCACTTTCTTCTTATCTGTTTCGATCCAGAATTCGCCGTTTCCGAACTGCAAAAGATTCGGGAGCATCTCAACAAGCTCCTCGCAGAGAAGCATGAGCTTAAGGGACTGCTTCTTGTCAAGTTCACAGTACTGAGCCGCTTTTTCCGCAAGTCCGTTTATACTTGCAATATCGGTGGTGGATCTTTCAAACTTGTAAACATCTGTTTTCATATAACAAAACCTCGTTTCTGATATCGGTTGCTTTTCCGCATCAGCGGATAACGATCAGATCGGAAAATCCGGTAAGCTCAAACACCGAGCGAACCGTGTCATTCATATGTCTTACGACGACAAAGTCCTCTTTTTCCACGTTCTGCTTTTTGAGCCACAGCAGAACTCTGAGACCTGCGGAAGAGATATATTCGACATTTTTAAAATCGATCTCTACCGAACCGACGCCCTCTATATTATCCTTCAGATAAGCCTCAAGCTCCGTAGATGTATCAAGGTCTATCCTTCCATCGACCTTTATATGCAGAACGTTCTTTTTTACCTTTCCTTCTATCTTCACCTTTGTTCTCCTTCCGCCGCGTTATCGCAGCTTTATTCACCGCACCGCGGCATAAACTGCACAAAACGAGCTTTATTCAATATTCAGCACATCGCCGAATCCTGTGACCTGGAAAACCTCGGTGACCATTTTTGTAGGGTTCTTTATCACGAGACTTCCGCCTTTCGCTATCATGATCTTATGGAAACTGAGCAGCACGCGCAGGCCGGCAGAAGATATGTAGCTGAGCTTGCCGAACTCCATAATAAGCGAGGTTATACCTTCGAGTGAAGACCTGATATCACTGTCGAACTGTACGGATGTGGCAGAATCTATTCTTCCCTCCGCAACTACAGTAAGTACCTCACCGTTCTGCTGCTTGCTTATATTAAGTACGCTCATTTTCTTTACTCCTTTATGTTCTTCCGGCGTTCAATACAGTCCTGCCGTAATTTACCCGACGCCTATGCGCCCAAAAATACACATATATTATAATACTTTGCTTTAAAATTTTCATTGACCAATCTGGTCAATTCAAAACAGCACTTCCCCGCCCAACTGTCCTGTCTCTTTATCTCTTGCAGCGCCTTGACAAGAGACGCTTCTGATGATAAAATAATCATATGAAAAAGATCAGGATCATTATTGCGGCATTGCTCACGGCACTGCTTTCTTCCTGCGGAAATGCAGAACAGAACGAAGCTTCCCGCGAGCTATTTGCCATGGACACGCTCGTTTCCGTAAAAGCATACGGCACTGAAAGCGAACAGGCTGTAAATGCGGCGGCAGACAGGATAACAGAGCTCGAAAAGCTTCTCTCCGTCACCGACGAGACAAGTGACATCTTTCGCCTCAACAGCAGCGGAAGTGCTATTGTTTCCGAAGAGACCGCCGAACTGACAGCCGATGCGCTGAGTCTGTGCAGGCTCACCGGCGGAGCTCTTGACATCTCCTTATACCCCGTTCTCAGGGAATGGGGATTTACCACCGACGAAAAACACGTCCCGACCGATGAGGAGATAGAAGCGGCGCTTGCAAAAACCGGCTATGAGAAAATCATCATCGAAGGCGACCGTATCAGCCTGCCGGAGGGGCATATGATCGACCTCGGTTCATGCGCGAAAGGCAGAGCCGGAGATGAAATGATCGCTGCCGTTTCAGAGGTCGGCGTGACTTCCGCAATAATCAACCTCGGCGGAAATGTCCAGACCCTCGGCTCAAAGCCGGACGGTTCGGAATGGTCGGTGGGGATCGCGAACCCGTTCTCGCCAAATGAACTGCTCGGGATAGTGCGCGTCCGCGATAAGGCGGTGGTCACTTCCGGCGGCTACCAGCGCTATTTCACCGACGACGACGGAAACGTATATATCCACATTCTCGACCCGGACACCGGACGCCCCGCAGACAGCGGACTTGCAAGCGTAACGGTGATCGGCGACTGCGGCATGACCTGTGACGGGCTTTCCACCGCTCTGTTCGTTATGGGTAAGGACAAGGCTGTGCGGTTCCGCAGGGAAAACGGAGGATTTGACATGGTGCTCGTGGATAACAGCGGGACTGTCTTCATAACGCCGGATATTGCCGGAAGCTTTGTGAACAGCTCCGGCGCACCCGTGGAGATCATTTATGAGTGAAAACAACAAACTTCCGGTCAAAAAGCTCGCCGAACTCGCTCTGCTCACCGCTGTGGCTCTGATAATATTCGTCGTCGAGCTCAGGATACCCGATCTTTCCCCCATATACGGAGTCAAGCTCGGTCTTGCCAATATAATCACAGTCTTCTGCGTTTACCGCTACAGACCGTGGGAAACCGCACTTGTAGTGGGGTGCCGCGTTTTTCTCGGCGCAGTATTCGCCTCCAGCTTTTCTACGCTGCTTTTCAGCGCCTCCGGGGCTTTTCTCTGCCTCGCCGGAATGATACCCGTTTCACGGCTTTTTCCGAAACTTCCGATATGGGTATGCAGTATGATCGGCGCTGTGCTCCACAACATCGGACAGACTATAGCCGCGGTCATATATCTCGGCTCCTTCGCATCGGTGATGTATCTTCCCATACTGCTGGTGAGCGGAGTCATAGCCGGCGCTTTCACCGGCGTCTGCGCACAGATCGTTACGGAGAGACTGCATATATGACCTTTCGTCCGGGAGAATATCTTCCATACCGCATTATACAAAAACGGAACCGGATAATACTCCTGTTCCGCTTTTTTATGCCCGTTTCAGTACCTTCACAGGTTATTCTTCCGTATGGAGAAGTTCATTACCCTCACGTTTACCTCACCCTCCGGATATATTCTGCCTCAGGAGCGAAAGAGCGTCGGATACCGTTCTGAATCGGCAATGTAAACACTTGTTGTCAGAAATGTGAACCCTCTTGTATTGCATTTTACTGCGCATTATGATAAAATTAATCAAACAAATCAGGCGGACTTAAAAAGGAGAGATTATTATGACCGAAAAAGATATTATCGAACTTGACAAGGAGACCGAAAGAAGGATATCCGAAATGGAAAGCGGTGGGTACGAATTTCCGGAAAGATTTCTTAAACGCGATTACATAATTGCCGCTTGCGCCGGGATCATATGCCTTGCCCTTGTTATAGCAGGCGCATTTTTATAATGACGGGAGGTTCGGGAAAATGTCGGATATAGAAAAACAGACGGAGCGTGAAGCCTTTTTCGGAACGCTCCCCATAATGCGTAAAGACAAGATCTACGGCTTCATGGACGCGCTTCTGGTGCTTTCGGGATACTGCATAGCAACCTGGAGCTACACTCAGGGGTCATATCTTGCAACTCTTGTGGGTTTCAAGCAGCTTCTGATCGGGGCGTTCTTCGGCGCCCTGCTAATGCTCATTATCTATCAGCTCCCGGTCATACTTTCGGTAAGGTACGGGATAGATATCTGGATATGGCTGCGGGCTGTGTTCGGCGGCAAAGGAACAGTACTGGTAACGGTGGTCATAATAATCATAAACTACCCGTGGTACGCGGTCTGCGCCGATCTTTTCGCTTCGTCAATGGGAAATCTCTGCGACCTGTTCGGACTGGAGCTTCCTGAGCAAGCCCACACAGTGCTCGCGATACTTTGTGTGGTGCTTGGCACGCTCATAGCCTACCGGGGACTCGGCGCGATAACGTGGACGACACGAGTGCTGGTACCGCTGCTGCTTATACTCGGTGCGGTGGTGACAGTGATAGGCTTCGTTTCCGTACCTTTCGACGTGATATGGGAGTTCAGACCCGAGCGCCCCGATGGTGAACCGAACATAATCCCATACATCATGTCCGTTGAAGCGAACTTCGCCTTCGTTATCACACTTGTAGGCGGCATGGCGGAGGTCCCGAGACTTTGTAAGAGCGAACGCTCCGGCTACTGGGCAGGAGTTCTCGGTCAAGGTATCGCAGGATCGTTCTTCGTTGTGGTGGGCGCGGTAATGGCGATAGCGACACAGTATGTCACAGGTGAGATGACAGACGACCCGACGCTGATGCTTGCAATGTTCTCCGTACCCGCGCTCGCCCTCAGCTCACTTATGCTCGTCGCGTTCGCGAACATCGGCACACAGGCGGTGGGGTCGTACATATACGGCGTGATGCTGAAATCATCGTTCAGGCGGGCGGATTACCGGGTAATGATAGTGATACTCGGGGCGTATGTCACGCTGCTCTGCATATGGGGAAAGATCGTGGAGTATTTCGGCTCGTTTCTGACGGTGAGCGCCTGCATTTACGCACCGCTGGCGGCACTGCTGTTCACGGATTTTCTGATAGTGCGCAGACAGAAGTTCTCCCTTCGCTCGGCGTTCATGCTTAAAGGACACACGGCTTACCGCTTCACGGGAGGATTCAACATAGTAGGGCTGATCTGCCTTATAGCGGGAGCCGCGATATCACTGCTCATATACGATCCGGTAAGTACGGAGATACACTGTATGCCGCTGTTTTATCTCACTCCCACCGGAGCGTCGTTCATAGGCACAGCTGTCCTTTATTTCGCACTCAGCCGGATACCTGCAATAAACCGTTATCTCATGAAAGACAGAGGTGAGCTTTCCGTATGAGCGAGTTATCCGCAAGAAACAAGAAATGCACCGACCCTACGCCCTTCGACAGATACAAAGTGCCGCCGAAGCAGAACTTTTTTCTGATGCCGCTTATATGGCTGTACTGCTTTTTCGCCACACGAAGCGGACATCTGAAAATTCACCGTAAAAATATGGAGGGGTTAAAGCCGCCGTTCATCGTGTTCGGTTCGCACCACGCATGGATGGATTTTTATGTGACTCCCCTGGCGCTTTTCCCACACAGAGCGAATTATGTCTCGGAAATGGAGGGGTTTGAGTTTTTCGGCGAATGGGCGTATCGTCAGATAGGCTGTCTCGGCACCCGTAAGTTCGTCAATGACATCGCCCTCGTCCGCAATATCAAGCGCTGCATGGAGCGAAAAGGCATCGTCGTTATCTACCCGGAGGCAAGATACGCGAATGTGGGTACAAGCTCGGAGCTTCCCGCCTCGGTAGGTAAGCTTGCAAAAAATCTCGGTGTGCCTGTGGTCTGCATCAATATGCGCGGAAACTATATCCAATCCCCTATCTGGAACACGAGAAAGCGCAGACAGGCGCGTCTTGACGCCGAGATCGTGCAGCTCATCACACCGGAGCGGCTGAAAGAAATGACCCACGAGCAGGTTACACAGGCTATTTCGGAATACCTCACCTATGATGATTACGCCTACCAGCTCGAACGCAAGATAAAGATAGATGTTCCGTGGCGCGCAGAGGGGCTCCATGAAGTCCTGTACCGCTGTCCGGAATGCAGCAGCGACTTCACGATGCACAGCGAGGGAGCCGATATCTTCTGCGAGAAATGCGGAAACCGAGTGACTATGAACGAATACGGTCAGCTCGTTAAGGGAGCCGAACCCTACAAATTCAACCATATCCCGGACTGGTACGAATGGGAGCGGGAATGCGTGATCGGCGAGATCGAACGCGGCGAATACTGTCTTGATGCGCAGGTACACGTTGAGTCTCTCCCCGGAGCAAAGTGCTTTCTTGACTGCGGGGAGGGTCATCTGACGCACGATATGGACGGATTTACTCTGACATTCACGGACTTCGGCGACAAAGAACCAAAAACTCTGCACTTCTCCCCTGCTTCCATGACGTCAGTACACACGGAATACAATTACCGCGGACGTGGGGTCTGCATCACGCTTTCCACGCTGGACTGCACATACTTCCTGTTCCCGCTCACACCCGGCTTCAATCCCACCAGAATACAGTTTGCTGCCGAATATCTGCATAAACTTTCTTCCGGACAGAAAGGAGCGTAATGGGTACCTCTAAAAACCGCTTTGAAAAGAGAAAATGAGAATAGCTCTTATGCCGCTGATTAAAGCGCATCCATGCGCTATTGGGGCGGCATAGTCAGAGCATCCTGCTCTGGCGTCGGATACAAGGAAAGCCGACGAAGC
>JAGBMA010000179.1 GCA_017635095.1 Ruminiclostridium sp.
TGCTCAGGGCTATCAGAGAGCCGAGGAAGAAACGCACCCCATTGATTATGACAGCTTACGAGCCGATCTGAGCAAGATCAAAGGTATCGGAGAAAGTCGGCTTAATGAGATAATGACGGTCATCGACAAACATATTGCAATCAATAACGATGAATAGGAGGAATTTCCTTGACCGTTGATACCAAAGAAGTAGTTACCACGATCGCCTATATGATCGGTGTCCGAATGCCGGCACTCACCGCAAGTTATGGAGAATGTGCCGAACTGATAGACAAGCTCAAAGCCGACCGTGATGCTACTGCGATACGATATTTATGTAAGCTGCGAACCGTACTGATGCAGAAGTTCAAAAAGACCGATGATCTGATACGGTTTGAGCTTAAAAACCTGCATAACATCGAGTGGTATGACCACGATAACATCAAGCAGCTTGAAAAATGGGGATTTACCATTATTCAGGCAAACTCACGCTCCGATAAGTATATACAGGAGTTTACAAGGCTCATCAATGAAAACATTGACAAATGCTCCCGTCTGTTCTATGAACAAAATAAACCGCATCTATAGCCAAACAACGAAGAATGTGTTATAATAAAAGTGCAAGGAAAAACAGAAAAAAGGAGCAAAAAGCTTGCACTTTTAAGGAGAACGGGATTATATTTTTAAACAAAATAACAGCTCCGGACTATGTCGAAGGTTTCTTTTTGCGCCGCATCCGTGCGAGCCTTTGAAAACCTCTTTATGGCATCCTGCCATAAAATCCGGAGCTGTCTTGCTTATTCTTTTGCAAGATTTTTTGTTATATAAACTTATTATGCTATCGACCAGTTCTGCCCCTCTGTCTGCAATCTCGCCATCTGTGCGAATATCCCGTTTTTTTGCAGCAGCTCATCGGGCGTACCCTGCTCGGCGACTACGCCGTCCGACAGCACAACTATTTTGTCAGCACCTGCGACTGTACGCATACGGTGGGCTATGACCATAACGGTCTTGTCCTTGATGAGCCGAGAGAGTGCAGCCTGCACCTTAGTCTCGTTATCGACATCGAGGGACGCGGTAGCCTCGTCGAGCAGGATTATCGGTGCATCTTTCAGAAACGCACGGGCAATGGAGATACGCTGGCGTTCACCGCCCGAAAGCTCGCTGCCGTTTTCGCCTATAAGCGTGTTGTAGCCGTCGGGGAGCTTAGACACAAACTCATCACAGTTCGCAAGCTTTGCCGCGTTAATGATCTCCTCGTCAGTGGCGTCCTTTCTGCCGATACGGATATTCTCCATGACACTCTGATTGAACAGAGTAACGTCCTGAAATACGATAGAATACGCGGAGAAGAGTGTCTCGGGGTCAACTCCCGAAATATCCATACCGCCGAGCTTTATCGTGCCGCCGGTCACGTCCCAGAACCTTGCAGCAAGCCGCGAAACTGTAGTCTTTCCACCGCCCGACGGACCGATCAGCGCAGTTACCTCGCCCTGTTTCGCAGTGAACGAAACATCTTTGAGAACTGCTGTATCATCGGAATATGAGAATGAAACATGGTCGAATTCGATGTCGTAGCCGTCGTTTGTCATTTTCTCCGAACCAGTCTGAATATCGTGCGAAAGCACCTCGTCGAGCCGCTCACACTGTATGTCGGTGGCGATTATTGCCGCGAAGTTCTGCAATGTGATATTCATCGGGTCATACAATCTCGAAACGAGCATAAGAAACATAAAGAATGTCAGCAGCGTTATCTCACCCGATGCGAACAGCGCACCGCCCACAAGCGCAGTCGTCGCAATACCGAGCTTCAGAACTATAGCTGCGGAGTTCACGAATACCGCAAGCTTAAGCTCTGTAAACAGCGCGTGCTTTTCGACATTTCTGATTTTCGTTTCAAGACCGATCATATACCTGTCCTGCGCATTATTTGCGCGCAGATCTCGCACCGATTCAAGGCATTCCTGTATGCCGTCGGAAAGCTCCATTTTAACACGGTTGTTTTTTCTTACCGCTTTTTTCTGCGCATTTGCAGACAACCATATCATCAGGAATGACGCGGGGATCACCCAGAAGCTTGCGAGCACCATTCTCCAGTCGAAGAAAAAGAACATACTCACCCCGACGATCGCCGTTGAGATCAGAGCGCCGATAAGCTCCGGTATCCAGTGGCTCGACGCTGTCTCGATCATCGCGCAGTCGGACATTATGGTGGTAGTCAGGTCGGACAGGTCTTTCTTGCCGAAGAACGACAGCGGCAGCTTGCGAAGCCGTTCCGCAAGCACTGTCCTGCGCACTCCGCTCTCCTTGTAGGTTGATAGGAATGTCGCGTTGTACTGAATGAAATTTGTGATGTAGATCAAAATGAGAACAGAAACGCCGCCGATCACATAGACAGGTATGCGTTCGGTTCTGAGACCCTCGCCGAGCATATCGGAAATAAGCAGATATAAAATTCCGGCCGAAGCCATAAGCACGATGTTCGTCACCGTGACGCTTATGCAAGCTTTCACCATATCCACAGCGCCCTCGCGTGAGAGCGCGAATTTATGCTGTAATTTTTCGATCATCACGCCTTTACCCTCCAATCCGCCGAACGGGTGTATTCATCATACATCTGCGAATACGTCCCGCCCTTTGCCATAAGCTCATCATGGCTGCCGCTCTCGGAAACCGAGCCGTTTTCGAGAACGTAGATGCAGTCCGCGTTCTTCACTGTGCTCAGTCTGTGTGCTATCATTATCAGCGTTTTACCCTTTGCGAGAACTTCAAACGCTGCCTGCACCTTTGTTTCGTTGTCGGGATCGGCAAACGCTGTAGCTTCATCGAGAATTATGACCGGTGCGTTTTTCAGTATCGCGCGGGCAATTGAAATTCGCTGCTGTTCACCGCCGGAAAGGTATGTCCCCTTCGTACCGATGACCGTATTCACCCCGTCGGGCAGCTTCGCGATAATGTCGCCGCACTGCGCCTGTTCGAGCGCTGCGAGCACCTCGGCTGTCGATGCGTCCGGACGTGCGAGCCGGACATTTTCAAGTATCGATGCTTTGAGCAGCCTGCTGTCCTGGAACACGAATGAGACCTGCTGCATGAGCTTATGCTGCGGGATATTACGTATATCAGCGCCGCCTATCTTTATAGAGCCTTCGGTGACATCAAAGAACCTCGCGATAAGCTCTGCGGTCGTGGTCTTGCCGCCGCCGGACGGTCCCACGAACGCGACGTGCTCGCCCGCGTTTATTCTGATGTTCAGACCGTGTACCGCGTCGTCAGCCGCGTCCTTGTAGCGGTAGCTGACACCTGTCAGCTCCACGGAATTGTCGGCAGGTATTTCCTCTTTTTGCGAAGCGGAGAGCGGCGTAATATCAAGTATCGTGTCAATGCGTTTCAGCGCGTCCTTGACCACCATTTCCTGCTCGCCGGAGTAGGCTATCTTCGTCAGCGTGACCGTGAACAGCGGCGTTACGATTATGTAGTACATTATGTTCAGTATCAGTTCATTCGTTATCCCGTTGCCCGCAAACAGATACGCCGCCAGCACAATGAAGGCAAACACGGCATTGATGCAGGTCATGTACGCCGCCATTTTCGGGCGCAGCATAAGCGTGTAGTCTGTTGCCCACTTGCCGTAGCTGTCGATCGCGGTCTTGAAGCGGCGGAACGAGTGCACCGACTGCCCGAAGACTTTCACAACGGGAATACCGCGGACATACTCGGTAGCCTCGCTGCTCATGGTGTCGAGGGCGTTCTGATACTCCGCCATTTTCTCCTGCATACCCTTGCCCATCATCGACATCATAAATGCAAATCCGATTATCGCAGGGATAACGCAGATAAGCCCGATACGCCAGTCGAATATCAGCAGCAGTGCCGCAAGTCCTATCGGAGTAGCTGCCGCGACCGCTTTATCCGGCAGATTGTGAGCGATGAATGTTTCGGTGGCTGCCGTGGAATCACTCACCGTGCGCCGTATCTTTCCGGTGCCATCTTCATCGAAAACTCCCAGCGGCAGCGTTAGGATCCTGCGCATAAGAGTGCTTCGCATATTCGCCTGCACACGAAACGCGGCGATATGTGTGCAGAAAAGCGCCGCGATGTACACCAGCAGCGAGCCGACTGTCCAGGCGACCGCTTTCCACGCTATCGGAGCTATGCCAGCAGGGTCTTCACCCATTACAGCTATGCGAATAATGCGCCAGATGTCATAGAACGGCACGAGTGCCATAAGCGCGCTGACCGCGGCGAGTATGCGTCCGACGGTTATCAGGCGCCGGTGACCTCCGGCATAGCCGTTGATGATCTTCATAAAATTTGTGTCTTTTTCGGTTTTCAATTTTGTCCCTCCTGTTATATCTATTATTCGGTTCCTTTACCGAATTACCGACAGTACAGTAGTTGCTTATATCCTTAATGAACTATGTTATCAATTGCTAACCGATGTGCTTCATATTCCATCGTTTTTCAATGATTTGACGTATATTTCATTTATACTTCGCTTCAGTTTTTATCATATATAAGCAATAATCCCCCGCATCTAACGACAGGACGTCGTAAAGAAGGTTTCCAAAGACGCGAATGGAGGCGCGTATAAAAGAAACCTTCGAAAGGTGGGGGATCACGCTTTTATGGCTTCATAGAATTCTTTAAAACTATTCGCATTATTGCACAGGAGTTATCCAAAGCGGATTGAAGAACTCATAGCATCCTTCGTATTTATAATCCGCGATCTTTGCGGAATTATAAACTATCGGCTGCATCATACCGGTGAGCGGTATATCAAGGAATTGCTCCTGATCCTGTGCTACAAGATACTTGAATATCTCAATAAGACGAGTTTCATCATTTATAGTCTTGAACTCATGCACCATATCCATAAATTTTTCCGAATCTTCAAGAAGCGGGAGCGACACGCCCTGCGCCATATACTCTATTGCGCCGAACCATTGTGTCGGGCTTGCGTAATCATAATAAGTTTCCTGAAGGGTAAGGTCAAACGCGGAGGGGTCATAGAAGCTCTGGAACCAATCATTGGTCTCCATTTCCTTTATTTCCATATTCATTCCGACTTCGCCGACCATATCCTTTATAAGAAGCGCGATCGTACTGTTTTCAACGCTGCCTGAGGGTATCGTGCATACGAATGACAGCGGTTTGCCGTCCTTATCTCTTATGCCGTCATTGTCGGTATCCTTCCAGCCGGCATCATCAAGCAGCTTTGCAGCTTTGTCGGCATCATACGAATAGCTTATTTTCGGGCATTCATCTTCATAGAGTGAGCCGGGTGTAAGAACTGTATCGGCGACGGGCTCATAACCATACGACATACCCTCAGAGATCGTATCCTTGTTTATTGAGAGAGCGATCGCCTCGCGGATCGTTTTATCTCCTAAGATACCGTTGAAATTCAGTGTAAGGTTTCTCGATGTAGACTGTATCGGTGACATTTTGCAGTCCATACCTTCGAGAGAAAGAAACTGCGTGTATTGATCGTAGCTCAGTTCGGAAGCTCCGTATAAAAGATCAATCTCTCCGTTTTTAAGCGCCTGAGAGCGTGATGTCTGATCGGGAATGTATTTTGATATAACTTCATCATAATACGGTTTGCCGTCCCAGTAATCCTCGTTACGGACAAAGCGTGTGTACTCACCTTTGACATACTCATCATATATATACGGTCCGGTCCCTACAGGCTTGACTTCCTTGCCCTCGTTTTTGGCTTCGATCTGTTTGGGTGATACCATCACCATGACGTCTGTCCAGCAAAGATCGGTCATCAGTCCGTAATACGGAGCATCGTAGCTTAATACGACAGTGCTTTCATCGGGACAATCGATATTTTTTACTGTGCCTATCGTTGGCAGAGAATAAGAAGCAGGTGAGTTCTGCATATCGATAAAATTGGCTTTTACCGCTTCGGAATTGAAACTCTCTCCATCGTGGAACTTTATGCCCTTGCGAAGATTGAGTGTCAGTGTGCAGCCGTCATCACTGATATTCCAGCTTTCCGCGAGTCTCGGAACTATCTCTCCGTTTTCGTATGTCACAAGGGTGTCATAGCACACGCGGCTCAGAGTATATGCAGCAGGCACCATCTGCAAAGGATAAAGGCAATCCGTTTCTCCTATGGAAGCGATATTAAGCACTTTCTTTCCATTGTTTGCCGATACAGCCGTTCCGGCATCATTTGCGGCTGTGCCGCCGTCAGCTCCGGAATTACCGCACGCCGCAAGCGACAAGCATAATCCTGCACAAGCGAGCAGCGACATAAATTTTCTTATCATTTCATTTTCCTCCTGAAAAAATTTTATTGAACGGACTCATGTATTATCTGTCCGTGTTCAATCTCAAACATCCGGCTGCACAGTCGTGAAGCAGCACTGAGATCATGTGTTATAAGCATATATGAACATCCGTGATCTTTTTTATAGTCAGCCAGAAGATCAAGGATCGACTCAGTCGTTATAAGATCGAGACCGGCGGTAACTTCATCGAGTACAAGGAATTTCGGTCTTACCGCAAGAGCACGCAGTAATCCGAGACGGCGCTGTTCGCCGCCAGATAACGCTCTTACCGGTACCGATAACAGATTATTGGATAGCCCCATTTGTACCATAAGCCGCAGGATAGTTTCATAGCGTTCGGATTTTTTCATTGATGTAAGATTACACAGCGCTTCCTCGGCGTTCTGCATTACACTGCGGGAGGGGCTTAAAGTTCCTTTCTCATCCTGAAAAGCCGCCTGGATCTCAGTACGGCATCGCCGCCAGCGATTGCCTCTCCATTTCGATGTATCTTCACCATCAAACATTATTTTCCCCGAACTCGGCTTTTCAAGCCCTATAATGAGCCTTGCAAGCGTGCTTTTACCGCTCCCGCTTTCACCCATAACAGCTATGCTCTCTCCGCTCTTCCATTCCAGCGAAACATTATCGAGTGCCTTGAACAGATCTCCGTTTGTGTCGTAATAAGTCCGGGAAACATCTTTTACCGTAATTGTTTCCATTCGGCATTCTCCCTTCTGCTGCGTTCCGCCGCATTCACAAAAGCCTTTGTCCATGGGTGCTGCGGAGCTCTGAAAAGCAGCCCGGTCTCCTTACTTTCGACGATTCTGCCATGCTCCATAACACAGACCGATGAACACAATGAGACTATGGCTTCGGCATCATGTGAAATGAACAATATTCCGCCGTCCTTATAACCGGACAGCAATTCTGTCAGCAGTGCGCGGTTATCGCGGTCGAGTGCGCTTGTAGGCTCGTCCGCAAGCAGGTATGTCGGCTTGATGCCCAGCACGATCGACATTGCGACGCGCTGAAGCATACCGCCGGAAAGCTGACCCGGATATGAACTCATAACACGGTCGGTGTCCGACAGATTTACGAGCCTGAGCATTTCTGCGGCAAGCTCATGCGCTTCGGCAGCCGTCATCGAAAGGTTGATCCTGTATGTTTCGATGATCTGTTTTCCGATCTTAACATTTGAGAAAAAAGACGTCATTGAATTCTGGGGGATAAACCCGAAGTATCTCCCGCACATTGCGCGTCTTTCCTTGTACGATGCTTCGAGAATACTTTTTCCGTCCGCTTGTATATCGCCGCCGGAGATCAAAAGCTGTTTGCCTGACGTACCCATTATAGTGCGGATAAGCGTTGTTTTTCCGGCACCGCTCGCACCTGTCAGACCTACGCACTCGCCCTTGTCGAGCCTGAGTGAAACATTGCTCAGGAGCTGTTTGCCGTCCCGGCTTTTTACCGAAAGGTCTGCTATTGTCAGCATTTTGCTTTTCCCCTTTCAATGAGCCGTCCGAGGATATTGAAGCATAACGAGCTTATAAAGATAAGCAATATCGGAAAAAACAATAATTCCGGGCGCATATCAAAGTTCGTTCTTGCCTCCGAAAGCATATATCCCCAATCAATGACGTTGGTGCCGAGATTCAGTCCTATAAAGGAAAATCCGGAAATTGCAAGTATCATATCCGAGCATGAAAGACATAGGTATTGAACGATCTCCGGCAGTATCACAGGGAGAATATGTACGGTAAGTATCCTGAAATGGCTCGCGCCCGAAGCAAATGCGCATCTGGCGTACGCCTTCCGGTATTCCTCCTCCGCAAGTGTCATAACGAGCTTTATTATCCGCAGTATGAGCGATACGGTAAGTGCTGTTATCATAGTAGGTATGCTGTTTCCCCATATACCTATCATGATTATAAGGTAAGCTACAGGCGGTATAGCAGTGATCGCATTCAGAACGCTGTCGGAAAGGACACCGCTTCTTCCGTTAGTGCGTGCGAACAAAAGTCCGAGAGCTGTTCCGAGTACCAGAACGATCGCAGCACCGAGGACAACTATCCCGATAGTTGCTTTCCCGCCTTCGAGCAGCCTTGACAGTTCACAGCGCCCGAGAGCATCTGTGCCGAGTGGGTACGTCTCCGATGCGGCAGCGTATTTTTCGAGTATATGCGTCTTATGAGGGTCGTTTGGCTTGAATATAAAACCGAATGAAAGTGATATGAGAATAATTATCGGTATGGCGATACTTATGATCTTTTTTGACAATTTCATTATGTGTGCACCATTGAAAGATCTGTATTGTGGCTTATTATCCTTCGGATAACATCCGCTGATATATTAAACAGTGAAAGGCATATTGCAAGCAGAAGTATTGTCGCGTGTATAACAGGCGGGTCTCTGTCGGTCACACCGCTCATTATAAGATAACCCAGTCCCGGAATGGAAAATACCTGTTCTATGACAATAGCTCCCGCAAGATTAAGTGCGAGCATCTGAAAGAAACTCGGTATTATCGAAATGAGCGCGGCAGGCATAGCGTATCTGAACAATATTCGCTTTTCGCTCAAACCGCGGTATCTCGCATAATCCGCACTGTCAAGCGACATCTGATACGTTATGTTGGTCGCAAGCAGCGGAGCGAAGAATGCCGCAGTCCCCGGCACAAAGCAGAGTGCCGCAGGAAGGTACCGCATTATGCCGGCGTTTCCGACTACCGAACCGATCCCCATTTTTACAACTATTATATCAAGATACTCACTTGCAAGGAAAAACGGCGGTATCGAGATCATCGCAAAGCACAGCGCAGAAATGATATGCCCGGAGATCCTGTTCCTGCACACATAGCACAGAGAGCCGACAAGAATTATGAGCACCGCCTCGAATATGCCTGCCAGCAGTATTATCTTTATTGTAAACGCGAACGCTGACATTTCTGTTTGCAGTACATCCTTGTTGTTTACGAAGGATCTGCCGAAGTCGCCTGTTACAGCCTTGCTCAGCCAATTTATGTACTGGACGTGCAGCGATTCGTTAAGTCCCATTTCACTGCGTGTTTTTTTCAAGCGTCTCCGCAGTGATCGGTGTCTGATTTCTTTGCAGATATGCCTCTGCGGCATCTACGGGCGAAAGCTGCACAAGAACGAAGGAAATAACGGTAACTATAAGTACGGTCAGTATCACCTCAAGAATTTTTCTTAATATGAAAACTACTGTCCCTCGTGTCAAATTTACATCATCTCTTTTCCGTCATTATCACAAGAGAGTATTATATCACATTTTGCCTGTGATGCTCTATACCCAAATAATGAAAATTTAATCCATCGGGCAAAAACTATTGACACATCATAGTACTTGTGATATAATTTTTTATTATGGAAGAAATAACGATCATACAGACTGAAACAGGCATTTTAGCTGCATATAAGGAAAATACCAGGATATCAATACATAATATGTTCCCGGGAATATTTCTTGGATTTAACCAAATCAACACAAAATCTCTGCCGATCGACAAATTTGCAGGATTGTTCGACCGCAAGATCATCTGCACAATAAATTTTTGTATCGTAGGTATATGTGAGATCTGGTCGGATAAGGGGAACTACCTTTATATGAAAAGCGGAAATATGTCTGTCAGCAGCGAAAGAGCTTCGGTTCAATTTGATTATCCGACGGGTTTTTATTCCGGCGCCGAAATATATATCACCGATGATGTTTTTGAAAAGTCCGGTTCCTTGCTCGATTACTGGAATATAGACCTAAAAACTATAACCGACAGATGGCAGCACAAGCAGACAACATTTATCGGCAATACTCCGGAAGTCTATGACGAACATATAAAAAAGCTGATGAAAATGAATGAAAACGGAAGCGTGGATTTAGTGCAGCTCCGCCTTATCTGCTTAATGATACTGAATTTAATGTCCCGAAGTATCCCTGTCCCCGAACCGCTCCACATATCCGCTCTTACGCCGTTTCAGGTAAATGCGGCAAAAACCGCCGAAGAAATTATGACAAAGGATCTTTCTGCCAGATATACTATTCCGGACATCGCCGATAAGCTCAATGTCGGCGAAAGCAGCTTAAAGAACTGGTTCAGGTCTGTATACGGGAAAAGCGTTTCGGAATATATGAGAGATATGAGACTGAAAAAAGCGAAAGGTCTTCTTTCGGACACTAACCTTCACATTTCGGAGATCGCAGCCTCGGTAGGTTTTGAAAATCAATCAAAATTTACATCTATGTTCTGTAAATACTGTGAATGTACCCCTACCGAATATCGGAGAAAATCGAATAATGCATAAACTGTGGTCAGCACAACAAAACGGATAAAAAGTACTAAGGCTTTTTAGATGAAATCAATGAGAGTTATAAACTTCAAGATGGTTATAGGGTACCTCTAAAAACCGCTTTGAAAAGAGAAAATGAGATAGCCGCGTCGGATACAAGGAAAGCCGACGAAGCCGGGCTGGCGCCCGGTCAGGAGGCTTGACGCAGTAGACGGCACGGGTAGCTCTTTTTTTCTCAAATTGGGTTTTTAGAGGTTCCCTATATATTATTCAGTCACATAAACAGCCTTCCTTACCCCTGTAATTGTGTGAGAAGATCACTTAAAATGGATAATCATCATTGTCATCCGCATTACCTCCGCCCACTGCTGCCATTTCAAACTATTTTATGCTCATTATTACCGTTTCTGTATTGCCGCCGATGAATTGTACTGCGACAAGTTATTGACATTTCGCATTTAATGTGCTATTATAAATCAGTTAGTGGATACTAACGCGAAGTTTGATATATGAAAACGAAACATTACGAATATACAACGGACGGCTTTGAAGCAGTGCTGTACGATGCCGAAAACGGCGATGACAGGCTGCTTATCGTGATACAGGGATTGAAAGGGTTGGAGCTGCCGACGAAATACGCGGAGATGTTCGCAGGTAAGGGTTATTCTGCGCTTGCGATGTCATATTACGGCGGAGAGGGTCAGCCCTCTGCAATGCGCGCGATACCGCTGGAACAGTTCCGTACAGCCTGCGAAGTCATGAAACTGTACGAAAGCGGCAGGTTCCGCCGTTTCGGCATTTACGGCAACTCTAAAGGCGCGGGAATGGCACTGCTTGCCGCGAGCGCAGTCCCGGACATTTCCCTCGTGATCGCGGCATCATCATTCGGTCATATAATGCAGGGAAACGGCGGAAAGAACCTGTCCCCGTGCAAGGCTATGGTCTCACTTGACGGAAAAGATTTTCCCTATGTTCCGAATAAGGGCGTTTTCGGTGCATTTGTGAAACGCTGTGTATCTCGGTGCAGGCCTCGGTGTTGGCGCGATGTATATTCTTCACCGAAAAAAAGAAAAATCCGAAGAAAGGCTGAACAGGAAAGATCTTCCATACACTGTCGGAATGGTGCTGCTCGACATCATCGCGCCGATACTGCTGATGATAGGGATAAGCATAGGCACCTCCGCGAACGCGACCTTGCTCGGCAATTTTGAGATAGCCGCGGCAACCGTGATCGCACTGGTGATCTTCAAGGAAAAGGTCCGCCGAAAGCTGTGGGCGGCAATCGCGCTTATAACTCTGTCGAGTATGATCCTATCATTCGGTGGAAGCGACAGCCTTTCGTTCTCGGTGGGCTCCCTGTTCGTGCTCGGAGCGACAGTCTGCCGGGGATTTGAAAATAACTGCACACGCAGCATTTCAGGAAAGAGTACCTATCAAATCGTGACGATAAAAGGTCTCTGCTCGGGTACGGGCTCAGTCATAACAGCGCTGATGCTCGGTGAAGAGCTTCCGGAAACGGCGTATGTGCTGCCTGCGCTTCTTCTCGGATTCGTGGCTTATGGGCTGAGCATATTTACCTACATAAAAGCACAGAAGACCCTCGGGGCAGCAAAGACGAGCGCGTACTATGCGGCAGCCCCGTTTATCGGCGCGTTCCTGTCATTCGTGCTGCTGCACGAGGAGGTTACTGCCGCCTACATTGTGGCGCTTATTGTGATGATTGCCGGAACTGCGCTTGTTGTGGCGGACACGCTTTCAAAACAGCATTCACACCGGCATACCCATACATTCACACACACGCACAACGGCTCAACGCACACGCATACCGTGACCCACAGCCACGAACACACGCACTATGTCACCGATGACAGGCACGGTCACAGGCACAGTACAAAGGAGCTTGAAAAACTGCTGCCTGTACAGCATAATTAAAGCAATACCGCACAAAGAGACTCACGCTCTTTGTGCGGCTTTGACTTTATTTTACGATCATCACCGTGAAATAACCGCAATCAGTTATCTCGTCTATGTGACGGTACAGCTTTTGTCCGGGAAACCCGCAGTTCTCCGCAGCAAATACAGTCTCGCGGTCGGACAGCATTTCCTTTATATCTGAAAGCTTCTTACCGCTTTTCATTATAACTTTGGTTCCGTCCCTTTCGAGCATCTCCCGCGCGTCTTTATGCTGTGCGGGCATTATTGTAAGCGGTTCGCTGCCTTCCGAAAGCGAGATATTCAGTTCCGTGGCTGCCGCACAGAAGCTCGGTACTCCCGCACACATCTTTGTTTCAAGCCCCATTTTCACAAGCTCTGCGGCTATGTATGTATACGATGAATAAAACGATACATCGCCGATGCTAAGCATTGCGATATCTTGTCCGTTTCCGAGATAAACGGCAAGCTGCTCCGCGACATGGCAATAATTTTCGTGCTGTGCAGTATTGTCCTGTTTCATCGGAAAGTCCAGCGGTATGAAAGTTTTTCGGTCATATCAACGACCTGCCCGGCAATGGAAAGCGCGATCATATTTCCATTTTTTGTTCTGGGCGCAGCTATCACCGGACATTCTTTTATAATGCGTACAGCTTTCAATGTCATAAGTTCCGGATCACCCGGTCCTACACTTACTCCGAAAAAAATTCCGGGCATATAAAACCTCGTTTCTTCTTATATATCACCATATCTTTAATTAAACATACCGGTAAGCCTCATTGTCTTTTTGCCATTCTTTGAGATACTATCGGTAAAGCATAACTCATTTTTCTTTTTTGCAGGATACGTCAGTCTTTCTGTTGCTCCTCAACGCACTGTTCAAACTCGTCGATCCATTTCTCCGGATAGAAAAAAAGAAGCTCTTCGTGACCGTAATCCTGCTCTCTGATGTTGGGAGAAGCAAAATGCCTCAGATAACGTTCCCGGTATTTCTCGCCCATTTTCAGCGCATAAAAAATGTGAACTGTGGTATTCTCTGCTGAGATATGTTCACCAAGCGGAGTCACAAGGTCGGAGAAGAACTGATTTTTCATACTTATCTTAGAAACAGCCTTCGCTGACCTGAACATTCCGTTTGTCATCTGCAAATATTTTTCCGTGGCTTCATCGCCCATTTTCTTACGGGTCATATTCTCCGCCCATTTCGGCATAGAGCCTTTCTGCACCATTCCGTAAAACACTTTGCCGACAATGGCTGTCTGAAGCTTTGCAGACAGCTTACCGCTCTGATCGAGGTCGGAGCTGCCGATGAACGCGTGACGGATATGCACATTCCCACGCTCAACGAGCAGCCCCACAAAGCTGCCGCCAAGAGACGAACCATAAAGTGCAAAAACCTCTCCCCCGCAGCGCTTTGTGATGTAGCTCTCTATCTTCCGGCAGATGTCGGTCATATTCGTGAAATCACCCTCGTTGCCGTCAAATCCGTCGTAGTCAACGCATATCACCTTGTATTTTTCCGCAAGCATCGGTACAACTTTTTCAAAATTGAATTTCGCCGTACAGCAAGTTCCGGGCAGCAGCATTACGATCTTTTCATTATCTTTTCCCGCAATAGTGTATCTCATTTTTCACTCCTATTTCTTCGTTGCTCTGAAATAGACCATTGAACCTCTGATATGCCAGTTTGTGACCTCATAAGCGCGTTCGAGCCGCTTCATCAGCATACCGGACGTATCGAACGGAGGCGTGAACCAACCCTTTCGTGCAAGCACATTCTTTACGAGCGCATCAGTTACTTTCGATCGACCTTTGATGTAAAAACAGGCGACAAGCTTCCCGCCTTTTTTCAGCACCCGTGTCATTTCGGAGAATGCCTTTTCCTTGTCGGGAAAAGCATGAAAGCCGTTCATGCTCAATGCCGTGTCGAATGTGCAGTCCCCGAACGGCAATTCCCCCACATCCCCCTGCATGAAAGTTACGTTGTTTATCTTGTTTTCCGCGAATCGAGCCTTTGCCTGTGCAAGCATATCCTCAGAATAGTCGAGACAGGTTATGTCGGCATTCTTCATCCGCCCGTACTTTGCGCAGGTGAATACTCCCGTTCCGACGGGAACATCGAGCAGTCTGCCCGAAAACCTGTCCGGAATGTAACGGAGCAGTTCCGCGGCTATTCTGTTGTCGTCAACGCCCTGCCAGAACAGCTTTATGTATAGTTTTCCGAACATACTGCTTTGTGTAAGGACATCATCGTATATATCTTTCGATGCCTTATATGAACTTATAATTTTATCACTCATAAGTAACGCTCCCGTCATGTTAGGCTCTGCTAATCATGCTATCACATTTTTGTGCAAATGTCAATATTCTGCGGCAAAAAGTTTGCTTGAAAAAAATCTGTGATGTATATTTATTGCGGATCAACCGTCTTGTCACCGACCGACCAGTAATCGCATATTTTTCCGCCTGAAGCGATCGTATGCTCTCTGTATAATCTGCCGTGCTGATAGGCAAACATGATCTTGTCGGTCTCACACAGCGGTCTCATGATCTCGCCGAGCCCCTTGCCTGTCAGGTAGGAGCATATAGGGCAGACCGAGAAATAATAAAAGCTCCCGTCACGATGTCTGCCCTCATCAAAATGGACTTTCCAGGTGGTCGGATATTTCTTTCCGTTCCCCGCATTGTACCACTTCTCGTATTTTTTCATATCCTTATACCACTTATCGGGTGTCTTGTTGAGATTGGTCATTCCGAAGAACGGCTTCACCTTTGTCAGCACATCTGCCATTACAAGCGCGATGTCGTCCGGCGACAGCTTTTTATCCGTTCCGAGCCATGCACCGACAAAAACGTATGCAAAATAAGCGTTTGAAGCCATAGGATTGCCGCTGCCGAGGTCGGGTGCTTCCTCAACAAGAGTGCGGTATTGTTTTTTTCCGTTTTTTATTGCTCTGACTGCCATTTCCTTTCCGAAGCGCATTTTGATGCTGCTCTTTATCATCGGTGCAAACAGCGCCCAGTAAAACCCGTTTTTTTCATTGATTCCCCTCCCCTTTTTCATCGAGAAATTCCTGTATGACAGTGCTCCACCCGCCGTTCATGAATTTCATCATGATTTTCATACACTTATGCGCCTGAGATTCGGTATAGCCGTTTTTCAGTATCTGGCGGTACATATCGAACTGTACTGTCAGAAGAACATCGAGTGCATGGATAAAGTCTTCCGAACGGGGAAGATAAGCAAAGAATGACTCCGATTCCCGTATCTTGCGCTTTATCAGATTATCGTAGAATGTGACAGCCGAACTGCCCTCGCTTCTGCACAGTAGCAAAACTGCCGCGTCATAATGTTCAAATATGATGCGCAGGATCATATCGGATTCGGTTTCAGCAGCTTTCATCATGTCTTCGGGAGTCCGGCAGGACATATACAAAGGCTTTAATTCTTCAAATGCCTTATCTGTTTCTTTGATAATGCAGTCCGTAAGGCTGCAGAAGAGCTTGTCTTTATTCTCATAACGCATATACACAGAACCTGTGGTTGTTCCGGCTGCATCGGCGATCCTTCTGAGCGAAGCGTCTTTATACCCGTACATCAGAAACTCTTTCCTTGTGGCATCGGCAAGCAATGTATCCATTTCGTGATTTTTAACAGCCATGAATTTTCACCTCCGTCATAACACTGTTATTATGCATCTTCAGATCTGAAATGTCAATACTTTCATAATAATTTTTTGTTACAAACCTGAATCCGTGAAATTTAAATTAAATATTCACCGTAAACTGGCGTAACAAAGCCAAATTCCGGTAAAACGACATTAATCAGAACCGCACTCAAAAGGTGCAAAAAAGCTTGTAAAAAACACCGCACATGATATAATATATGTAGATAATGAATTGGCGTGTGGTGAGCATGAGCTTTGACAAGATCATCTATAAACTTACCGACCAAAGAATACCTGCGGCAACCGGAATAGGATTGGTAGGAGATATCCTTTATAATGCAGATTTTCAAAAGCAATTCGGCAGCATAAAGACAGCGGACAAGCGTTCGCGCAAGCAGATAGACTGCGGTACGGTGCTGACATCGTTTATCGCGTTGTTGTGTATTTTCTATATTTTAACATTGCAAAATCTAAGCTTTTATGATGGCAATTCCTATAAAATCTGCTATGTAAAATTTTCATCTCTCTACAACGACAAATGCCATTATAAAGCTATTTGTAACAGTTCGCGCCGTAAACTCATATCCGAAACCCGGTCAAATACCGACACCCCAGAAATCTTGCAGCCTTGCAAAGTTGAAAAGCAAACAGCCATCATTTCTGACGGCTGCCGCTTCATATATATCAATCAAGGGTCTGTACAGTCTCATACCCGCCCTTGAATATTATTTTTATTGTCTGCTTATCTATCACGGTTATCCGCTCTGTCATAACATCATCGTACTCGGTGAGTCGGAAATCCGTGTTTTCGATTCTGTCAAGTATACTCTGCATCGTATCGGCAGACACCGAGCGTTCCGTAAGCTTTTCCCGCTACATGCATATCTGCTCGTTGATCTTCTCTATCTCGTCAGACAGCCTTTTGAATTCGCTGTCGTACTTGGTATAATCATTCTCCCTGAGCGTAAGGTCAAGCAGTCTGCTGACCTCGTCATTCATCTCTTTCTTCAGCTTTTCAAGCTGTGCCAGCGTCTTACCCTCGGGAGATATGGTTCTTTGCACGCTCTCTTTCAGAACGGTTTTCACCTTCTCCCGCACATCGCAGAAGTCGTTTATTGCGTCCACAATCGCTCTGTGCAGGCTTTCTTCGTGAAGAGTCGGGGAATGCTTGCATTTCTGCTTTCCCTCTCCAAACGGCTCACACAGCGCCACACGACCTCTTTGTACCCTTTGGCTGTCCATGTCGTCCGGCGGTATGCCGCGCCGCATTCCTCGCAGAACATCAGATTTGTGAGAGTGTATTTGGCACTGTATTTGTTCAAATGCTATTTTATCATAAAATCAAATAAATATATTTTATAGCAGGTATATAAAATCAACATATCGGCGGTGACCAGTCCTATATATATGACCCATAATATAATATCGGAAATAAGCATCTTAACGAAAGGGCGGTTGACAAATCGCAGCATTTGTGATATAATTCCTATTATTACTATATATTAAATATGTAAAGAGGTGATAAAGATGAACAAACGATATTATGACAACGCCCTCGGCTTCGGAACAAGGGCTGTTCATGTCGGCAATGATGTTGACGCAGAAACAGGAGCGGTGCGCAGACCGATAACAATGGCTAACAGTTACGAGCTGCCCTACGACCCTACAAGTATGAACTGGTCAAGTGCCGACGGCAATCTCTATACCCGCAACGGCGGAGCAAATCAGAAATACTTACAGGAAAAGCTGGCTTCTCTCGAACACGGCGAGGACTGCGTTGTGCTTGCAAGCGGAGTCGCGGCATTGTCGGGACTTTTCTTCGCAATGCTGAAAAGCGGCGATCATGTTGTATTCTCCAGCGTTACGTATATCGCGGTATATCGGCTGCTGAACGAGCTGTTCAATACGAAATTCGGTGTTGAAACAACCATAGTTGATACCACGGATATTGAGAAAGTCAGGGCAGCGATACGTCCGAACACAAGGCTTATCCACATAGAAACTCCCGGAAACCCCACTCTTGCAATATCGGACATCAAAACTTTAGCCGGTCTTGCCCATAAGCACGGTGCTCTGCTGTCTGTTGACAACACCTTCGCTTCGCCGTTCAACCAGCGTCCCACAGAGCTCGGTGCTGACTTCACTGTGGAGAGCCTTACAAAGTACATCAACGGTCACGGCGATGCTATGGGCGGTGCAATAATCGGCAGGAAGGAGCATCTCGACATTATACGCGCTCAGTCGCAGATAAATCTCGGCGGCGTGATAAGTCCGTTCAACGCTTGGCTTATAATGCGGGGAAGTGTAACGCTCCCGCTTCGTATGCAGCGGCACAACGAAAATGCTCTCGCAGTGGCTCGGTGGCTCAGAGAACAGCCGGCAGTGAGCTTCGTGGCATACCCGGGACTTGAAGACGACCCAGGATATGAGACTGCAAAAAAGCAGATGACGAAGGGGTTCGGAGGAGTACTGTCATTCGGTCTTAAAGCCGATCATGACACTCACAACCGTTTTGTCAGTGAACTTAAGATCATAACCTCGGCGGTCTCTCTCGGTCATGACGAGAGCCTTATCGTGTTCCTTGGAGAAGACGACGAGCGGCAGTACCTTTACCCCGAAAAGTTCCATAACGGTTTCTTCCGGTTCAGTGTGGGACTTGAGGATAAAGAGGATATTATTGCGGATCTCGAACAGGCGCTTAAAGCGGTAAAGCCGGCATAGATCTGTTTTAAGTTATGTGATATAATGGCAATGATCATTCTCACACAAAAAGAAACCTACATTGTTTAAAGGGTACCTCTAAAAACCGCTTTGAATAGAGAAAATGAGTATAATTCTTATGCCGCTTTCAAAAGCGCATCCTTGCGCTCTTCTGGCGGCATAGTCAGAGCATCCTGCTCTGGCGCCAAATGCAAGGAAAGGCTCCGAAA
>JAGBMA010000180.1 GCA_017635095.1 Ruminiclostridium sp.
GCCGCCTGCACAGCACCCTCAGCAAGAGAAGGCATATCCATTGTGCCGTTCTGCACCATTTCACCGAGCTTTTCTCCAGTGAGAACCATAGAAGCATCGAGCTGGTCATTGGTCTGCTCCTCGTAGTGCGCTTCGGGACGGGCGAGCTTCATGATCTTGCTTTCCAGTGCGCCGATACGCTCATTCACGCCCTTGAGCTGTTCACCAAGTTTGAGCTTGTCAACGGCACTTGTTTCAGGAGCGTTATAAGTGTCAAGAATATCCTGTCTTTTCGCTTCAAGCGTTGCTTTCTTGTCGCTCAGGCAGTCCACGGTCGAGCTGTTCAGCCTTGTCATTGCATCGGCAAAGGCTTCACGGCGCTCCTTGTTGAAGTGGATACCGAAGCTCTTGATCGTGTCATTGAGAGCGATCACACGGTTCAGCTTGTGTTCGATACGGTCACGCTTTGCGGTCAGGGTGTCGATTTTCTTCCAACCCTGATCTATCTTCTCCTGCCGCTTCGGAATTTTCACCTCACGGATAGCCTGAATACGCTTCTCGTTGTTAGCGATGAGAGTGCGGATACCTGGCAGATTGCCGATAGTGGCTTTCAGCATACGGTTCGTATCTTCGAGCTTGTCAGCTTTTGCAGACAATGCTTCGATCTTCGCCTTGTTGCGGTCGATCCTGTCCGTCTGATTGGCAATCTTTTCGTCAATAGAGTCGATACGGCTCTGATGATGCTCCGCCTTTGCGTTCAGAAAAGGAAGAAGTTTTCCCGACTTCTGAGCGCCGGACTCCTCCTGCTGCTGTTCCTGCGCCTGCGCCTGTTTTCTTCTCAGTTCTTCCTCCGCATCGACCGCAGGCTGGTCGGCGGTTCTCTTATCGTCATTGTCCTGTACGGGCATAGGCTACCTCACTTTCTCTTTCTCACGATGATGATAACCGCTGTGGTCACAGCCGTAACAACGGCACTTCCGATGATGATAAACTTCTTCATGGTCTGTTCTTCCTTTCTCTTTCTTCTGTCTGAATGATACGCTCCTGTTCGTCACGCTGTCTGCGTCGGGCGATCTCAGCCAGATGTTTATGGGCTTCTCTTGTAAAGTGGTCATTGACATGACGGCGCTGATAAGCATCATAAAGCTCCTCAAATGTGGGAACTTTGTCTGCCGTCTGCACAGGTTCGGCAGGAGTTTTCTCCTGAACCTTTTTTCGTTCATACTCCGAAATATCCGAGAGCGTTCTGCCGTTGACCGTGATAATACGGTCAAGCTCACGCTGAAGTGTAGCCTTGTCGCAGAGCCACAGGTCAACATAGAACTTACAGAGCAATAGCTGAACTTCATCGGGACGGGACTGCAAAAAGCTCACAGTTGTGTTCAGAAGCTCCGCTACTTCACCGAGCAGCCGATAATAGCCGTCAGGCACTCCGTAAACTTGCAGCTCACGGAGCAATGCTTCATAGTCGCCGGACTGTGCCTTTGCGATGATCTCCTCGACCTGTTCCTTGTAGCTGCCGTCATAGGTCAGCACCATTTCGGCATCACCGAATCGGGCAGAAAAAGGAATATTGCTCTTGTCGAGAGCCACCACGATAGCCTGCGCCTTGTCCGTTTCAATGCGGATAAACTCACGGTTCTGGATAGCGGAGACTTCGATACCGCCGATATACGGGAAATCTGTCACGGTGCGATCATCTCCCTGATCGTGTCGATAAGGTCAGTATTGGTGCTGTCGGCATCGTACTCCATTGCATACGCACCGCATACATTCTCCTGAATACGGCGAGGGAGCGACCTCAGCTCACGAACGGGAGTGCCAATGAGCTTCGCCACATTCGGGAGGTCAGCGACCGCAAGTGACTTGTTCACAAGGTCATAGAAACGGGCGGTCTGCGAACTGTCCATCATGAACTCATAGACGATAGTCTGCTGAGTCTCATAGTCAAGACTGCGGAGCGTTTCGGTGGTGATACCCGTGGACTTTGCGACTTCACTCAGCTCAATGTAGATAGAGCCTTTCTGCCATAGATTGTCGAGGGCTTCAAAGACAGCCTTTTTGTCCTCATCGTTTTTGACGGCGACCTGTTCAAAGACCGCTGTCATACTGTTCTTGATCTCATCGTCCATAGCGGAAATACTGTCCTCGGAGACACCGAGGATCTTTGCGACTTCCGCAAGCTGTTTGTTATCCATTCTTGTTACCCCTTTCTGTTTTCCACTGATAGTACATCTTGCCGTTATACGGATTCTCCACGATCTCAGGGCGGACGATCGTCTTTTTGCCCTTAGATGTGTAGCTTGTGGACTTGCCGTCAAGAAGTCCCTTGACCTGGGTATCGGAAAGCTCCACGCCGTACACCTTTGCGATATTCATACCGCACTTGCCCTTGCAGTAGTAACCGAATTTACCCTTGACCACCTCAGCACCGCACTTCGGGCATTTGCCGACAGGCTCATTACCGCCGTCAGAAAGAGAAACAGACTTATCCACAGAGCCGTATTTACTGCACATCTCAGTGATAAACTGTTGAATACCCGACATAAAGACCGCTTCGGGCAGGCTGCCGTGTTCGATCTGCTGGAGCTTGGACTCCCATTCTGCGGTCAACTTTGCGGACTTCACTTCATCGGGAACAACAGTCACAAGCTCCTTGCCCTTATCCGTTGCCCTGAGCTGTTTGCCGACACGCTCCATATAGCCATTCTTTACAAGTGCTTCGATAGTCGCAGCTCTTGTGGCAGGAGTGCCGAGTCCCTTCTTTTCGATGTCCTCGTCGTAGTCCTCATTTCCGGCTCTCTCCATAGCGGAGAGAAGTGTGTCCTCGGTATACGGCTTCGGAGGAGAAGTGAAGTGTTCGCCCTTGCTTGCAGCAACCGTGAAGGTCTGTCCCTCAGATACCGCAGGCAGAGACTTTTCCTCATTCTTTTTGTCGGACTGCTTGGCATAGGCTTTCCAACCCATTTCAAGCACCGTGCGGCCCGTTGCCATGAACTCCGTACCATTGCAGATACCTGTGAGCTTAACAGCTTCATACTTGTGCGCCGGAGCCGTTGCACAGATCAGCTTTGTTGCGATCAGCGTGAGGATATTTCTCTCGCCGGACGGCAGAGAAGAAAGGTCAGCCGTTGCGATACCGCTTGTGGGGATAATTGCATGATGCCCCGAAACCTTAGCATTGTTGATGACCTTTGAAATATCAGGTGTATGCGAGATACCGAACCCGAAATAGGTATCACAGAGCTTTGCCACATCAAGTGCCGTCTGCGCCATATCATCGGACAGGAATTGACTATCTGTGCGAGGATATGTAACGAGCTTGCCCTCATAGAGCGACTGCGTATAGTCGAGCGTCTGCTGTGCCGTATAGCCGAAAGCCTTGTTTGCTTCTCTTTGGAGCGTGGTCAGGTCATATAGCTTCGGCGCTTTGTCGGTCTTGACCTCACGCTTGACCGAGCTGATTGTGACTGTGTTGCCGTCACAGGCAGAAACAAGTGATTCAGCGACATTTTCATCGTCAATTCTTGCAGAAGAAAGAATGAACTTACCGCAGTTCAGGTCTGCCGTGTAATACTTCTGCTTGATAAACCCATTGACCTCAGCATCACGCTGAACGATCATTGCGAGCGTCGGTGTCTGCACTCTGCCAATGTTGAGCTTACCGCCGTAACGAACGGAAAACAGACGAGAACTGTTCATTCCCACAAGCCAGTCAGCCCTTGCACGGGCATAGCCTGCATTGAACAGATTATCGTATGCGGACATAGGCTTCATCGTTGTGAGAGCCTTGCGGATAGCCGACTCTTCAAGGCTTGATACCCACAACCGCTTCACAGGCTTTTTGCAGTTCGCCATGTTATACACATAGCGGAAAATACACTCGCCCTCACGGTCAGCGTCCGTTGCACAGATGATCTCCGAAACATCGACTCTGTTCATAAGTTTTTTCAGCAGCTCATACTGTGCCTTTGTGCTGTCAGTCACACGGAACTGCCACTTTTCGGGGAGCATCGGAAGCTGTGAAAAGCTCCACCTCTGGTCCCAGCCGTTGCCGTATTCGTTCGGGAACTTCAAACCGACAAGGTGTCCGACACACCACGAAACCACATAGCCGTTACCCTCGGTGTAGCCTTTGTGTGCAGATGAAGCACCGACCACCGCACTGATCGCACGGGAAACGCTGGGCTTTTCGCCCACGATCAGAATACTCACTTGCGATCACCTCTGATAAGGGAAAAATAGTCAGAGATAGTCAGGCGGACGGGAATACGCTTGCCAGTCTCCGAAGCGATGTAGCCGGCATGATACAGAACCGACAGCACCTCAGCCGCCTTGTCGGTATCAACATCGAGGTACTCTCTGATCGCCTTGTTGGAGATGTACTTTCTTGCAGAGATCTGATAGAGCAGAGACAGGAAGTCACTCTCCGAAATGCCGTTCACCTGAACAGAGGAGAAAGGTGCAAATGTGTCCTTATCCGCAGAACAACACTTGCTGTCCTCATACTTCTCAGCAGGTGCATCGTTCATCTTGCCGAAGTCAATGGGAGCGATGCAGCCATCGTCAGGCTCATCGTAATTGTCGTAGAACCTGTAATCATCGTCCTCCTCGACCTCAATGTCCTCATCGTCCTCATCTCCGTTCTCAGTCATACGGCGGTGAATCTCGTTAAATCTTCCGTCGGATTCACCGAGCTTATAAGCTGCGTAGGCAACGCCACCGATTGCACCGAGTCCGATAATACCCTTGATGATCTTCTTTACGTTCATAATAGTAACCTCCAAATTTAGTAGTCTACGGGTTCACCGTAGTTGATCTTCTTGATTGATTTGATGTTTGCTCCGAGGTCAAGACCGTTCCAGTTGTAATAACCCCAAGAGCCTGAGAAAGCCACGCAGGACGGTAAATTATAATCATCGTAGATAAACTCCACGATACACTTACCGCTGCCGCCGAAGTTGTGATACTTGCCATCGCCATCGTCGGCATAGCCTTTGCTGTCGCAGATTTTCGTAGTGAACTGAGTGCCATTCTCAAGCTCGATTAAAAATCTGTCATTGCAGTAGCCATACCATACGCCCATAGCACAGCAGTAATCACCATAATCATCACGGCGAATGCCCGTGCCTGTTATGGTATCGACCTTTGAGCCATATATTGCTCCTGAGCTTGGCATTGCCGTCAAGCCCGAAGCTCGTTCTCCTGCAAAACAGTTTGTCCAACCGTCCTCATAGGGGAACTCATAAATGACCTCTACCGTTTCCGTCTTGCCGTCAGCACTTGCGTAAACTGCGGTATAACCGTCCTTTTCA
>JAGBMA010000181.1 GCA_017635095.1 Ruminiclostridium sp.
TTGAGAGAAAAAGAGCTAGCCACGCCGTCTACTGCGTCAAACCTCCTAACCGGGCGCCAGCCCGGCTTCGTCGGCTTTCCTTGTATCCGACGCAGCTATCTCATTTTCTCTTTTCAAAGCGGTTTTTAGAGGTACCCATAAGAAAGGCAGAAAAGACATGAATATAAAACCACAGAAGGGAATGCAGGAATATCTCCCCGAGGCTGCGGCACAGCGCGACAGGCTCATGGCGATAATCCTTGACACTTATACGAAATGCGGATTTACACGCATCTACACTCCGGCAGTCGAGAGCGCCGAGAACCTTGACAAGAGCGACGGTGGCGATAACCTCAACCTCATCTTCAAGATACTCAAGCGCGGAGAAAAGCTTGAAGCTGCGCTCGCTCAGTCACCCGTTGACGAGAAAGAGCTCTGTGATCTCGGACTTCGCTATGACCTGACGCTTCCGCTGTCGAGGTATTACGCGAACAACCGCAACAGCCTGCCGAACCCATTCAAGTGCATTCAGATCGACAAGGTATATCGCGCCGAGCGTCCGCAGAGGGGAAGGCTCCGTGAGTTTGTGCAGTGTGACATAGATATACTCGGCTCGGATTCGATATGCTCCGAGATCGAGCTTATCTCCGTTACCGCAAAGGCTCTCGGAAAGATAGGTATAGGCGCATTCAACGTCCGCGTGAATGACAGGCGCATACTGCGGGATTCCCTTAAAACAATGGGATTTCCCGAAAATTCACTCGACACCGTCTCCGTAACATTCGACAAGCTTGACAAGATCGGTGCCGAGGGAGTAGCGGCGGAACTCCGGGAGAAGCAGATGCCGGAAACTGCAATAGAAAAGCTCGGCGAGCTTCTCTCAAAAGGTCAGATTACTCTTGATGCAATGGAAAGCTACTGCTCGGACGACGCGAAACCGATAATCGCATCTCTGCGCACGATAATCGAAACCGCAGATAAACTTTCCGCCGACTACAGCGTCATATACGATCCCTCTCTCGTCCGCGGCCAGGGCTATTACACCGGCACGGTCTTTGAAGTGGCGAGTGAGAAGTTCGGCGGTACGGTCGCGGGCGGCGGGCGCTATGACGGGCTCATAGGCCGCTTCACCGGCGAAAACATACCTGCGGTCGGCTTTTCTATCGGCTTTGAGCGCATTTTCTCCATAGTTACCGAAAACAACATCTCTCTTGCAGGCTCCCGCCCGAGGATCGCCATACTATATAAGGAAGATGACATTCTTGCGGCTATATCGAAGTCCGGGGAGCTTGAAGCGGACGCAGACGTAACGCTCGTACTTGTTCCGAACCCAAAAAAGGCTGATAAGATCTACACCCGCACAAAGAATGCGGGCTTTGACGAGATAATAAAGCTCGGGCTTTAAGTCCTGACGGCTGTGCAGCTTTCCTGCTTTTTATCCGCCCCCGAGGCACATAGCCCCGTCTCAGCACAACACAGCGAGCGGTGCGGCGCGCTAAAATGGAAGGAGCGACGGGCGGTGCAGATGCTCCTGCTTCCCACCCTGCCCCGTCGGCGAAGCCGTGAAGCGCGCCGTCACGACGAATGTCAAGGGGGAGTCTCAAAAAGTTTTTCACCTACCATTTCAAGTGAAAAACTTTTTGAGTACCCTTTACATTCGGAGAGCGAACGGCCAGTCTGTCACCATAAATAAAAAAGCAGGCATATTGCCCGCTTTTTTATTTATACTGTCACTTTTTGAAAAATTTTAAAAAAACTATTGTAATTGCCCCTTAAAGTATGCTATAATAAATATTGATTACGGTCTGAAAGTATTTATCGGACCTGTAGGAAAGCAGTGTTAAAATGGAAGATCAGATCATTTACGGCAGAAATGCAGTCACAGAAGCTCTCAGATCGGGAGCCGCCATAGATACTGTATATGTTCAGAAAGGCGCAAACGGGCTCGGCAAGATCGTTGCTCTCGCAAAAGACAACGGCGCTGTGGTAAAAGATACCGCGCCGGAAAAGCTCGACGAACTCACCGGCGGCGCAAAACACGGCGGCGTTGCTGCGATCGCGGCTGCGGTGCAGTACGCAACGGTAGATGATATCCTTGCAGTCTCAGAAAACAAGGGAACCCCGCCTTTCATTATAATCGCGGACGAGATCCAGGATCCCCACAACCTCGGTGCCATTATCCGTACTGCGGAAGCTGCGGGTGCCGACGGCGTCATTATCCCGAAACGCAGGAGCGCCGGACTTACCGCTGCGGTATTCAAGACTTCTGCCGGAGCCGCAAGCTGGGTGAAAGTGGCAAGAGTGGCAAATCTCGCCGAAACGATCAGACTGCTCAAAACAAAGGGAATATGGGTATATGGCGCGGAAGCGGACGGAGAACCGTTCAGGAGCGCCGATCTCAGCGGACCTGCCGCGCTCGTCATAGGCTCGGAGGGAAACGGGCTCGGAAGGCTCGTCAGAGAAAGCTGTGATATGATACTTTCGATAGATATGTACGGAAAGATAAACTCGCTCAACGCTTCGGTAAGCGCGGGTATCCTGATGTACGAATTCGTGCGGAGCAGACACCCCGCGAAATGACGCTCGTGAAGTGCCATTTGTGACTCTTATGAAAGGAGACGGCTCAGATGTCGGAGTTTTCACTTGACGATATACTCGACAAGTACGGACATAAAGACGGCGGCGGCAGTAATGCCAATGCCGATGATATATTGAGCGATATACTCGGCGACAGCACCATGCCGAGATCATGCGGCAGCACCGGTCCTTCTGCCGAAGACCCGTATCTGAAGGTGTTCGGCGATACCGCAGCCCGGGAAGATGCACAGAAACGGGCTGCAGAGGAAAAGCGGCAGAAAGAGCTTGAGGAAAAGAAGCGCGAAGCCGAAAAGCGGCGTGCCGAATTTGAGGAAAAGCAAAGGCTCGCCGAAGAGAAGAAGCGCAGGGAGCTTGCGGAAAAACAGCGTATCGCAGAGGAACGCAAGCGCTCGGAACTCGAAGTAAAACGCGTTCTCGAAGAAAAGAAACGAGCCGAGCTTGAGGCGCAGAAGCAGGCTGCGGAAGAAAAGAAACGTCAGGCCGAAGCCGAGAATCAGAAGCGCGTTGAGCGCGAAAAGAAACAAAAAGAGCGAAACGACCTTATCCAGAATGTCATAGACGAAAAGGAACGTCGGAGCAGGCGGCGAGCGGAACAGGAAAAGCTAAGGCAGTCAGAAGAGGAAAAAAGGCGCGCGGAAGCCGAGAAGACTGCAGCAGAGCAGGCGGCGCTCGAAGAAGAGCGCAGACGCGCCGAGGAGCTCGAAGCCAAGCGCCGGCGGCTTGCCGACGATACAGCCGAGAGACTGCTCGCGACGAAGAGCGTGGTGCTGCAGGACGTTCCCATAGAGATCCCTACGGAAACACGCAAGGAAACCGCAAAACCGGAATCCATGGATCTTTCCACCGAGGAGCTCCAGCTCGAAAAGGTGCTGAGGGCGCAGAAGATCGAGGTCGATTCCCAGAAACTCCTTATAAAAGATACCGAGCTTGAGGATCCCGAGGATTTCTTAAACTCCATAAATCCGTATGATCTCGGCAAAAAGACCGATTATACAAGGCAGATCGAGACGATATCCGCAGCCGGTCTTTCCGGTGATACCAAGGGCGTCGATATAAACGAGCTGAAAGAGCTTTCACGCTCGCCGTCGCCTGTGGACGATGACACGCGTTCCATAGACCGGATAATGGACGGGGCGACGAGAGTTATGCCGGAACTTGAGTTCGCGCAGAACAGCCCCGGCATTGACCCGGACGGCACTTTTGAACTCGGTGATGATATCAAGGAATATATCCCCGGCGCAAAAGATACCCGCGAGGTGAAAAAGCGCTCGGAAGAAGAAGAGCGCGTTCTGAAAGCAGTCAACGATACGATAGAGCAGAAGCGGCTCTCCGATATACGAGACACCAATCCCGCTTCGGCATATGATACGGGGCCGTTCGACAAGATCGTGCTCCCGACAAGAACGGTGAAATACGACTCCGCGGGCAATAAAGTGCTCAGAACGGGCGAGATCCCCATGAGCGACCCGGAGATCGCGGAGCAGAAGCTAAAAGAGCTTGCATCAAAACGAAAACGACGGCTCTCGAACTTCGTGCTTGAAGATATCGCCGATGAGGACGTTGATTACTACGACGAAGGCGACAGCGAAGAAGTCATAGACGATGCGGCAGGCATATGGACGGATCTCGTCGAAACGCAGAAGAGCCTTCGGGTACGATTCGTACTGCTGTTCATAGTGACGGCGGCGCTGCTCGTGATAGATGTGCTCCAGCAAATATTCATTGATCAGAAGATAGGTATGTTCGGGAACGAACTCGGACTTTTGGATAACAAGGGTCTTGTGTTCGCTAACCTGATATGCGGCGTGATCGGAATGGGGCTGTGCTCGTCGGTAATAACGAGCGGTCTTGGAAAGATCTTCCGCGGAAGGGCAGACTGTGACAGCGTATGCGCGATAAGCTGCGCGCTCTCGCTTGTAGCAGCGGTCCTGAACCTGCTCGATACGAACGATCTCCAGCAGGGCAGGGCGTTCATCTATATCCCGGCTGCACTCGTCGGGCTCGTGTTCAACTCCGTGGGGAAGCTCAGCATGATCTCCCGCGCAAGGAAGAACTATCGGTTTATCTCCTCGGATGCCGCGAAATATTACGCGGAGGTCGTGGATGGTCAGAGCGAGTCTTCGGCGCTCACTAAGGGCGTTGTGAGTGAGCTTCCGTACCTTGTGACGATGCGTAAGACGGAGCTCTTTACGGACTTCCTGAAGAAGAGCTACTGCGAGGACATGGCAGACAGAGTATCGAGGCGGCTCGTTCCTCTCTCCCTCGCTATAGGGCTTATAATGGGACTTCTCGTGTACTTCATACCCAACGGTACGGAGATAAACGGGGTAAATGTCTTTGATAACAATATTTACTGGGCAAGCTCGGTATTTGTTGCAATAGTCAACGTGATGGCACCTTTCTCCATGATGTTCATGGTGAACAATCCGTTCAAGCGGGCATCAAGAAAGCTGCTCAGACACGGAAGCGCGCTTCTCGGGTACACATCAGCCGAGGAATTCGGTGAGACGAACTCTGTGATAGTAGATGCATCTACGCTTTTCCCGAAGTCGGCAGTCGAATGCACGAACATCAAGCCCTGTAAGCTCCAGAACTCGATAAACAGCATATCCCTCGATATGGCGATAATCCTTGCGGCAAGCCTCGCGGTGAACTGCGATTCGGTGCTTTCGAGCCTGCTGTTCGATATGATCGGCGGAAACAAGGATATGCTCGTGAAGATCGACGGCTGTGTATATGAGGATAACATGGGCGTTATGGGCTGGTACGAAAACAAGCGTCTTATCATGGGAAGCCGTGAGCATATGAAGCATCACAGCATAAAGATCCCGGAAATGAACGCGATCGCAAAGTACTCCCGCAACGGTTCCGACAGCGTTTATCTTGCAGTCGGCGGCGAGCTTGCAGTGATATTCTTCATAAGGCTTACCGCGAACCCGTCAGTCCGGGCGGAGATAAAAGAGCTCACAGACCGCGGCGTATCGGTAGTCCTCAAGACAACGGATTCCCTTATAACAACAGGAAAGGTTTCGGATCTTTTCGACATAGATCCGGAAAAGCTCAGGATAATAGGTGCAAGCCTGCACGGGCTGTACTCGGAAGTATCATCTTACACCCCGAGCGGCTGCGGAGCCCTTGCCTGCACGGGAAGCTTCGTTTCACTGGCAAAGGGGATAAGCGCATCGAAGAAGCTGCTCAAGGACGTGAGTATGTCAAAGGCGGTAATGCTCTTCGGAGTGATACTCGGCGTGCTGTTCATGATATTCCTTGCGTTTTCACAGTATTCATTCGTGTTCTCGCCGGAGCTCATTATAGGCTGGAATACGCTGTGGCTGGTGATCATGCTATTTCTGCAGTGTTTCAGGAAGTATTAGTGGAAATAATAACGGTAATAAGCAATAAAAGAACAGCAGACTCGTAAGTGTCTGCTGTTTTTTTGCCGCTCGCTCTCCGAATGTAAAGGGTACTCAAAAAGTTTTTCACTTGAAATAATGGGTGAAAAACTTTTTGAGGCTCCCCCTTGACATTCGTCGTGACGGTGCGCTGTACGGCTGCGCCGACGGGGCAGGGTGGGAAGCAGGAGCAACTGCACCGCCCGCCGCTCTTTCCATTTTAGCGCACCGCACCGCTCGCTGTATCGCACAGGTCGGGAGGTTATGTACCTCGGGGGCGAATAAAAAGCAGGAATGGTGCACAGTTTATAAAATAACTATGAGCGGAGGGCGCTTATGAGGGCGTCGATGTCGGCGGCGGTAGTATATGAGGACATGGAGACGCGTATCGAGCTGCGCGCCTGATCGTGGGTGAGTCCCATTGCGGTCAGGACGTGGGACGGGTCGAGGGAGCCGGAAGCGCAGGCAGAGCCGCTTGATACTGCAATACCGCGAAGATCGAGCTTCAGGACGAGTGTCTCGCCCTCCTGCCCCTCAAAGGAGAAGTTCGCGTTGGAAGCGAGACGGCGCTCGGTGTCGCCGTTGATGCGAACGCCGGGGAGACTTCCGATCTCGCGGAAAAGCCGCTCACGAAGCGGGAGAAGATGTTCGTTCTTTGCGTCGATGTTTTCGGCGGCGTACCGCATGGCTTCCGCAAGACCGACTATACCCGCGATGTTTTCCGTACCGGCGCGCCTGCCGCCCTGCTGCATACCGCCGGTCAGGAGCGGGTGAAAAGGGAGCCCGCCCCGGATATAGAGGAGGCCTGTGCCCTTCGGCGCGTGGAGTTTATGCCCGGATAAGGAGAGCATATCTATGTTCTGACGGCGGACGTTTATATGGAGCTGGCCGAAAGCCTGAACAGCGTCGGTGTGGAACGGAACTCCGTGTTCGCGGCAGATACCGGCAAGCTGTTCAAAGGGCTGGACGGTGCCGATCTCGTTGTTTGCAGCCATGACCGTGACGAGGGCAGTATCGGGTGTAAGCGCCGCTTCGAGGTCTTCGGCACGGACGATGCCGTTATCATAGACCGGAAGGCGCGTGACACGGAACCCGTCATTTTCGAGGGCTTCGAGGGGGCGCAGTATAGCATGATGCTCGATAGCGGAGGTTATTATGTGCAGTTTTCCGTTTTCTCTGCCGGAACGGGCGGCGGAGAGCACAGCGGTGCTGTCGCTCTCGGTGCCGCCGCTGGTGAAGAGTATCTCCCTGCTCTCGCAGCCGAGAACTTCCGCGCAGAGGGAACGAGCCTTGTTAAGGGCGATGGCGCTTTTGCGGCCGAGGGAATATATGGCGGAAGCATTTCCGTAGCCTTCCTTCAGCCACGGGAGCATGGCATCGAACACGTTGTCGCTTATCCTTGTGGTGGCGGCGTTGTCAAGATAGACGGTGGTTTCACTCATAAGATCCTCCGGAATGCAACAGAAGACCCTTCCCTGTCCGGGAAGGGCTGCTTTGTTATTTTTCGATGAGTTTTTCGGGTTTGTAAAGGTTTATGGAGCTGTCGGTCGTAAGGGTGTAAGCGCTTCCCGCTTCTTTGAGCATTTCGGTGTATTCGTCGGATTTGAGATCGGAGCGCACGGTGTTTATTGTATCCGCGGTCTTGTCGGGGTACGCGAGAATGTCAAGCCGCTGTACAACGTAGGTACGGGTCGCTGCCTCAGCTTCAACCGTGATGACCTTGACATCGCCGACGTTCATTGCAGATGCCTGGTTTATGAAATCTTCGGAGGGAGAACCGCTTGACTTCTTTATTATCTGGATAAGGGAGTCTTTCTCGGCTTCCTCGACGGTGCTTGCCTCAGCAGGTTCGGCAGTCTCTGTGCTGTCTGTGCTGTCTGTGCCGTCTTCGCTTTCCGATCCGGCAGCAGCTTCGGCTGCTTCGCTGTCTGCAAGAGCCTGTGCGTAATCCCTGTAAACTGCCTCATAAGTTTCGCCTGCAGTTATACGATCCGCGTAGGTCTTGGCATCGCTGGAAGTGAGCTCAAATGGGAAGTAATTCAGCGCAAGGTAGTCGTTCTTAAGAGAATCGTTGATCTCGTCCTGTGTAGCTGCAAGCTGGCCCCCTTCGCCGTAGAGGTGCTCAAAGAGCTTATCGCGTTTCAGACCTTCTACCTGGAGATCCTTGTAGGACTGTTCGCCTATACCGAATTTCTCGTAGTACTGACCGACGATGTCAACGCCGTAGAAGTACTGTGCGTAGCTGTTTTCCTGTGTCCAGAGCTGGTTCACATTGTCGTTGATGTTCTTTTTCTCGTCTGCGGTCACTTCAAGGCCGTACTGGTCGAAGAGCCTTGTTACTGCCACATACTCGCGGCAGTTATCGAGCGCCTTTGCGTTTATCCAGTCGCCGAACTTCTGACCCTCAACGGTCTGTGTGAAGTAATCGAAGCCTTCCGCAGAGGTATCGAGGTCGGGCTGTTCATCGGAGAGCTTGCTTGCAGCTTCGCTGAGGGCAGCCTGCTGTTCGAGGATATAAAGTCCGGCGCGGAACTGCATACCGTCAACGGTGACGGGATATGTCTGTGCGGTCGAACATGAGCCTGCAGCCGCAACGGCTGCACCGCATATCAGTGTAAGAATACTGTTTCTTACCGATCTTTTCATGACTTATCTTCCTTTCTCTGTCCCTTATGGGTGTTATCTGAGAGTTATATTCTTCTCGCCGAGAGCTTTGAGTATCTTCTCGACGGACTTGTCTGCTTCTTCGGCTTCCATGGTCTTGTCCTCGCGGCGCATCACAAGGCTGTAGGAAAGGCTCTTTTTGCCCTCGGGAACGCCTGTGCCTTTGTACATATCGAAGAGTGTGACCTGTTCGAGGTGCTTGCCTGCCTTATTTATGATGTCAATGATCTCGCCCGACGTTACATCGTCGTCGCATACAAGGCTCAGGTCGCGGGAGATAGCGGGGAACTTCGGGAGCTGCTTATACTTGACGTCAGTGTTTGCAAGAGCGCACATAGCCGCGATATCGAGCTCTGCGATATAGATGCGCTCCTTGACGCCGTAGTTCTCGCATACCAGCGGGTGAAGTTCGCCGAGTACGCCGACGTACTTTCCGTCAGCGGTGATCTTAGCGCATCTTCCGGTGTGGAACGTGTCGGTGACTGCTTTTTCAAACTTCACATTAATGCCGGTAGTCTCAAATATCGCTTCCGCAATGCCCTTGAAAGTGAAGAAATCCTCGTCCGGTCCGTAAGCGCCTATGCAGAGGATATCCCGTTCTTCGGGGAGTTCCTCCGGCGTTTCTTTCGGGAGATAGACACGGCCTATCTCGAAAAATCTGCCTGCGGGTGTACGGTTGTTGATGTTGCGGACGATGAGCTCCGTCATGGAGGGCGTCATCGTTGTACGCATAACGCTTGTGTCCTCACCCAGCGGGCGGAGCAGGGTAACGCTCTTTCTGTGGGGCTCGGGGAGCCTTATCTTTTCATAGCTCTTCGGGCTTATGAAGCTGAACGTCATTGCTTCGAGACAGCCCTGGGAAAGCATTATCTCCACGAGCTTGTCCGAGAAGCGCTGTTCGTTTGTGATGCGGCTCCTGCTGGAAAGCTTCGGGATAGTGGAAGCGATCTTGTTGTAGCCGTAGATACGGGCGATCTCCTCGCCTATATCACAGGGGAGCAGCATATCTATGCGCACGCTCGGAACGGTGATCTCGTGGGTCGCGCGGTCGTAAACAAAGCCGAGCTTTTCGAGGATCGCGATCTGTTCCTCCTCGGGGATATCCGCGCCGAGGAAGTTGTTTACCCACTTGTAGTCGTGCACGAGCTTGTGGGGAGTTTTATTGGAGTTGTCTATGTCGATGACATTTCTTACCACTTCGCCGCAGCCCAGCATCTCTACGAGCTGGAGAGCGCGGTACAGCGCGTTTTTCGCGTTTATCGGGTCAAGACCCTTCTCGAAACGGGCGCTCGATTCGGTGCGCTCGCCTATCTTTCTTGCAGTACGGCGTACCGATACACCGTCGAAGCAGGCTGCCTCAAAGATGACCTCGGTGGTGTCGTCCCAGATACCGCTGTATTCGCCGCCCATTACTCCGGCAACTGCCATAGGCTTTTCCGTATCGGCTATGACCAGCATCTCGGGCGAGAGCTTCACGGGTTCCTTTGCTTCATCGAGGAGTTTCAGCGTCTCGCCGTCCTTGGCGTTGCGGACAACGATCTTGTTTCCTGCAACATAGCGGGCGTCGAAAGCGTGCATCGGGTGGCCGTATTCGAGCATTACGAAGTTTGTTATATCAACGAAATTGTTTATGGAGCGGACGCCGCTTGCGCGCAGTCTTTCCACCATCCAGCGGGGCGAGGGCGCGATCTTCACGTTCTTTACCTTTGCCGCCATATAGCGTGAGCAAAGCTGAGTATTCTCGACAGTTACCGAGACCTCGCTGTTTATATCCGCGTCAATGCCGGTGAATGTGGGTTCCTTGATGTTTAGGGGAAGGTCAAATGTGGCGCTTGTTTCTCTCGCGAGACCGAGGACGGATAAACAGTCCGGTCTGTTGTTCGTTATCTCGAACTCGACGCTTATATCGTCCAGTCCCACAGCCTTGAGCACGTCGTCGCCGGGCTTCATCTTGTCGAAGTCGGGGTCGTCGTTGAGAATGAGCACGCCGTCGGGAGAGGAGTAGGGGAAGTCGCTGTTGTCCATTCCGAGTTCGTTGAACGAACAGAACATACCGCAGCTTTCTGCGCCGCGGAGCTTGCCTTTCTTTATTTTCACGACAGTGTTATGTTCCTTGTCGATAACGGTGCCGCCGTCAAGGACTACCGGAACGCAGGCATCCTTGACGACATTTGTCGCCGCGGTCACTATCTGTATGGGCTCGGACTGTCCGATATCCACCTGACAGATCCAGAGCTTGTCGCTGTCTTCGTGCTTCTTTATGTCGAGCACCTTTCCTATAACTACCTTATCGACCTCGCCGCGCATCTCATGATACGTCTCGACCTTCGAGCCGCTCATGGTGAGCCCTGCAACGAGATCCTTTATGGGCATATCGGCTTTTACATAGTCGTTGAGCCATTTTACCGAAAGATTCATCTATATTGCCTCCGTTATTGTGTGCGATTTATCATTTGGGTCCGGTTTCACGCCGGCGCTCTCCGCGAAGATGTCAGTCTGAAAGCTTCTTTCAGGCTGACTTTCAGAACTGTGACAGGAAGCGCGCGTCATTCTCATAGAGCAGTCTCATATCGTCGATGTTGTATCTCATCATCGCGATGCGCTCAAGACCTATGCCGAACGCAAATCCGCTGTATTCATCGGGGTCGATGCCGCAGTTGCGCAGGACTTCGGGTCTTACCACGCCGGAGCCGAGCATCTCTATCCAGCCCTCGTATTTGCAGAGAGGACAGCCCTTTCCGCCGCACTTGAAGCAGGAGAGATCGACTTCCGCCGACGGTTCCGTGTAGGGGAAGTGGTGGGGTCTGAAGCGGAGCTTCACTCCCTCGCCGTAAAGGCTCTTTGCGAAGTTCTCAAGCGTGCCTTTGAGGTCGCCGAAAGTTATGTTCTTGTCTATGACAAGCCCCTCGCACTGGTGGAAGATCGGTGAGTGGGTACCGTCAACGGCATCGGGACGGTAAACGCGTCCGGGGCTTATGATCGCGATAGGGGGCTTCTCTTTGAGCATGGTGCGTATCTGCACCGAGGAAGTCTGTGTCCTCAGGAGGGTGTTCTCGGTGATGTAGAACGTATCGCTCGGCTCACGGGCGGGGTGACCCTCGTCGGTATTGAGCATATCGAAGACGTATTTTGTCTCCTCCACCTCGGGGCCGTCAACGACGGTATAACCCATGCCGCGGAATATCGCTTTAAGGTCATCGAGGACTATGTTGAGGGGGTGACGGTTGCCGACGATACGCTTTTTGCCGGGCATAGTCACGTCCACTGCCTCGGCTTTGAGCCTTGTCTCCATTACTGCGGACTTGAGGGAGGAAGCCTTTTCGTTTATTGCAGTTTCGAGGTACTGGCGCACATCGTTTGCGAGCTGACCCATAACGGGGCGCTCTTCTGCGGAGAGCTGACCCATCTGTTTCAGGATGGCGGTGAGCTCGCCTTTTTTGCCGAGGAACTTTACCCTGAGATCGTCAAGCGCTTTTGTGTCGCTGAGTGCGGCGATCTCGGAGGAAGCCTGTTCCTTTATCTTCTGAAGCTGTTCTTTCATCATGATGTTTTATCTTGCTCCTTTTTCTTTTCCTTTTCTGTTTCTATGATCTCCGCGACCTTGTGAGCCGCGTCTGAAATAGGTTTCTTCTTTTTCGGACGGAGAGATTCCATCCATTCCTCGTCGTTTTTGCGGTCTTCCTCGGTATAGACGTAATCGACGGTGTATTTATCGGTGTTCCGCTCATAGACTATGCTTTGTTCGGGGAGGGACTTCTTGCGGAGCTTGCCTTCAAGGAACTCTTTGAAGAGCATATAGATTATCGCGAACACCGGGACTGCGAGAAGCATTCCCACGAATCCGAACAGTCCGCCGCCGATGATAATGCCTATGAGCACCCACACAGAGGGAACGCCTATCCTGTCGCCCTGTATGAGGGGGACCATGATGTTGCCGTCGAACTGCTGCATAGCCACCATGAAAATGGCGATCCAGAGGGCTTTGAGCGGGTCGGCGAGGAGGGTGATGAAGCATACCGGGATACCGCCGAGGAAAGGCCCGAAGAACGGGATAACGTTGGTGCAGGCTATGATGACTGCCATAAGTATAGGGTAAGGCGTTCCGATCACGGTAGCGCCGATAAAGGTCATGCAGCCTACGAAGAACGCGTCTATTATGATGCCGATGATATAGTGGCTGAAAATATCGTTGATCCGCTTGGAGACGGTGAGGAGAGCCTGGACGTGATCGTTGCGGAGGAGGGCGAAGAGAAGCTTTTTAGCCTGGGCTTTGAGCATTTCTTTGGACGAAACGAGATAAACGGCGATGATGAAGCCGATTATGAAGTCCTTGAAGCCCATGATGAAGTTTATCACGCCGCCGCCGATCTTAGAGCCGAACTCGAAGACCTGAGACGAGATGTCCGTCCAGCTTGTCTTCAGGAAGTTTTCGATCTGGCTTATCGGGTTTTCGATGATATCTATTATCTGGGGGTAGTCGGCGAAAGTGGCCGATGCCCATTGCAGGAAGTTATCCGCGTAGCTGTTGAAGTTGGTGACAAGACCGGAGACGCTCTGTATGAACTGAGGTACGATCAGGAGCACCAGACCGGTGAGAAGGGCGAGGGCGAGGATAACGACTATGAAGATAGACAGGTTTTTTATGAGCCTGTACGTCTTTTTCGAGTCTTCCCTGCGTTTTTCCCATTTCCCGAAGACTTTGTGGCGGAAGAACTCGACAGCCGGGTTCATAAGGTAGGCGATGACAATGCCCCAGAGGATAGGCGCGGCGGACGAGCCGACCATATCGAACATCTCGCGCAGGTTCGGTATCGCCTGTGCGCTCATAAGCAGAAAGCCGCTCACCACTATCACGATGACGGCAAGAAGCGCTATCTGTTTATATTTCCGGTTGATCTTGAATTTCATTCCGCTGTTCCCATACAATACAAGTTAATGTCTCTTATTTTTAAAGGTATCGTTTATAAACAAAGTAAAGCCGAGAAGCCCCGGCTGGCACCCCCTACCGGAATCGAACCGATAACTAACCCTTAGGAGGGGTTTGTTATATCCATTTAACTAAGGAGGCACAAAATATAAATGCTGACCTAACTATTATACTACGTTTCTCCGAAAAAAACAAGACATAATTTAACTTTTTTTGAAAATATTGCAGAAAACTGCGCCGAAAACGGTTTTGATGCAGGAAAATTTGTGTGAAACTATTGACAAAACCGGCAAAACGGTGTATAATGTTGACAGTTGAGACCGGATTGACAAGTCCGGTCTTAAATTTTTGCAGTATGCCCGGAGGTGGAGATCACGGCTGAAAAGGGTTCAAAGGTAGAGGAGCTTGCAAGAGCTGCGGTGATGCCCGTAATAGAACAGTACGGACTTACGCTGTGGGACGTGTGCTTCGAGAAGGAAGGCGCGATGTGGTATCTGCGTATCCTTGTGGATAAGGACGGCGGCCTCGACAGCGACGAATGCGGCGAGATCTCGGAACCGATAAACGAGATCCTCGATAAACAGGAGCTCATAAAGAAAGTCGATATCCTCGAAGTGGGCTCGCCCGGACTTACCAAAAAGCTTCGGCACCCCGAACATTTCCGCGCCTGCACGGGCGAGAAGATCCGCGTTACCAGACGCGACGAAAAAGGAAAAGAGTTCAGCGTTTACGGCGTTCTTACCGGATATGACGAGGAGAACGGGACTTTCGATATGGACTGCGGAGATACAAAGGAAACTTTTGCAGTTTCGGAATGCGTAAAAGTAAATTCAGACCTATGATATACAGACTAACAGGAGGAATAACGGAAAATGGCTAAATCCAACACGGCGGAGTTCATGGAGGCTCTTACCCTGCTCGCGAAAGAAAAGGGTATGTCCCCCGAAGTCCTCATTGAAAAGATAGAAACAGCGCTCACAATAGCGATCAAAAAGGACTATCCGAGAAGCGAAAATATAAACTACGACATAGATGTCGCAAAGAACAAGTTCGATGTCGCGATAATGAAGACCGTCGTTGAGGAGGTCGAGGATCCTGCGAACGAGATCCTGCTCTCCGATGCAAGAGAGATAAGCAAGCGTCTTAACGTGGGTGATATGTGCCCCATAAAGCTTGATACGAAGCACTTCGGCCGAATCGCCGCACAGACCGCAAAGCAGGTCATAAAGCAGGGTATCAAGGAAGTTGAGCGTGAGCAGCTCGTCGAGCAGTGGGGCGGTCTTCAGAACGAGGCGGTCTCCGCAGAGGTCAAGAAGGTCGAGACGGATTCGCTCAACGCGCTCGTCAGCGTGAACGGCACCGAAGTGATGCTGTTCAGGGGTGACCAGATACCCGGCGAGACCCTTCGTGAGGGCGATGTTGTGAAAGTGTTCGTTTCGGGAGTCTCCTCCGCAGACAGAAGACCGACACTCCGCGTATCGAGAACTCACCGCGACCTCATAAAGAGACTGTTCGAGCTCGAAGTTCCCGAGATCGCCGACGGCACGGTGGAAATAAAGTCCGTAAGCCGTGAGGCCGGTTCGAGAAGCAAGATCGCTGTCATAAGCAGCAATGAGAACGTGGATCCGCTGGGCGCCTGCATAGGACCCCAGAGAAGCCGTATCACAAAGATCTGCGACGAGCTCTGCGGCGAAAAGATAGATGTAGTCAAGTACAGCGAGGATCATGCGGAATTCATCAAGCAGGCGCTCAAGCCCGCAAACGTGATAAGCGTCGATATCCCCGACCCGGAGATAAAATCCTGCTCCGTTGTCGTTCCGGATAACCAGCTCTCGCTCGCTATCGGAAACAAGGGTCAGAACGCGAAACTCGCGGCAAGACTCACGGGATTCAAGATCGACATAAAGCCCGAGAGCGGATTCTTCGAGGGCAACTGATACGGACGGGACTATGGGAAAGAATATACCGCTCAGGAAATGCCTCGGGTGCGATGAGATGATCGGGAAAAAGGGACTGCTCCGGGTCGTAAGGACCAAGGACGGCGGGATCACACTCGACACCACCGGCAAAATGTCCGGCAGAGGCGCATATATTTGCAGTGACAAGGAATGCTTTGAAAAGGCGGTAAAGAAAAAGAGCTTCGAGCGGGCGCTCAAATGCGAGATACCGCAGGAGGTCTATGAAAGCCTGAGGGAGCAGATAAACAATGAATAACAGACTTTCCACACTGGGTCTGTGCAGACGCGCGGGCAAGCTCATAATGGGCTTCGATGCCGTCGCCGAAGAGGTAAGGTCGCCGGGCACCAAGGTAAAAGGCGTGCTTCTCGCTTCCGACCTTTCGGAAAAGACAAAAAAAGAAGTAAGATTTGAATGCGGCAGGGCGGAGATCACGGTTACGGAAATACCGGAAACGCTTGATGAGCTTAAAGAGATCACAGGAAAGAGAGCAGGCGTCATCGCTGTTCTCGACGAGGGGCTTTACGGCTCGATCGTTAAAACTATCACTCATTGACCGGGGGAAAACGAATGGCAACAAAAGAGCAGAAATGCAAGATAAAGGACGCGGCGAAAGATCTGGGACTTACGCCGAATGACATCATAGCGACGCTTAAAGAGCGCACAGGCGCGGAAAAGAAGCCTGCCGCCTCCATAACTGCCGCCGAAATGAACATCGTGCTTGAGGATATCTCGCAGAAAAATCAGGTGGCAAGCTTTGAGGCTTATTTTGCGACTGCTTCCGAAAAGCCCGCAAAGGAGAAGAAGCCGGAGCCCGCAAAGGAAAAGCCGGCTCCCAAAGCCGAGCCGAAACCTAAGCCTGCGGCTAAGGATAAACCCGCGAAAGCTGCAGATAATAAGGAAAGCAAGCCGGCTCCCGAGAAAGCTAAGCCCGAGCCTGTAAAGCCGGCTGAAAAACCGGCCGAGAAGCCCGCCCAGAAAGCTTCTCCCGCAAAAGAAGAGCACAAACCCGCTCCCCAGCCGCCTAAGGCTCCCGAAAAGCCCGAGCGCCGCAAGGAGAACAAGCCCGTTCCGCGCCCCATGGAGGCGAAGGTGGATCTCAGCACCGTCAAGTCCAATGAGCCGCCCAAGGCAAAGGTCAAGGGTGAGGCTGTACAGCGCGGCGAGGTGGTCACCAAGCGCGTCGATACAAGAGGAAGCTATGTGGATCTCGACAAGTACAACGAGCGTTATGAGACCATGGCAAGCCAGAAGAGCGGCGGCGGACGCAGAGATGAAGGCTTCTCCAAGAAGCAGAAGATAAACCAGAAGTCTCAGCAGAACAAGAATGCCAAGTTCGGCGGCAAGAACCGCGAGACCGAGGCTCAGAAGCTCAAGCGGCTTGAGCTTGAGCGCGCGAGAAAGCAGCAGCTCAGGGTGCAGATCCCCGATGAGATCGTTGTTTCCGAGCTTGCACAGCGCCTTAAAGTAACTGCAACCGAGGTCATCAAGAAGCTGATGCAGCTCGGCGAGATGTGCACCATTAATCAGGTCATCGACTTTGATACAGCCGCTCTCGTAGCGGAGGAGCTCGGCGCTAAGGTCGAGAAGGAAGTCGTTGTCACCATAGAAGAGCGCCTTTTCGAGGACGAAGAGGACAAGAGCGAGGATCTTAAGCCCCGTCCGCCTGTCGTTGTCGTTATGGGTCATGTCGATCACGGTAAAACATCGCTTCTCGATAAGATCCGCCACGCGTCTGTTGCAAGCGGAGAAGCCGGCGGTATCACCCAGCATATCGGTGCTTACCGCGTAAATGCCGGCGGCAAGGACATCACGTTCCTCGATACTCCCGGACATGAAGCGTTCACGGCGATGCGCGCCCGCGGAGCGAACATGACGGATATCGCTATCCTCGTGGTCGCTGCGGACGACGGTATCATGCCCCAGACAGTCGAGGCGATAAACCATGCCAAGGCTGCCGGAGTAAGCATAATCGTCGCAATAAACAAGATGGATAAAGAGGGTGCAAACCCCGAAAAGATAAAGCAGGCTCTTACCGAGCATGACCTCGTCATCGAGGAGTGGGGCGGCGACGTTATCTGCGTTCCCGTTTCCGCAAAGACCGGAGAGGGTATCGACCAGCTCCTTGAAATGGTCAACCTCACCGCCGAAGTGCTCGATCTCAAGGCGAATCCCGACAGACTCGCAAAGGGTGCAGTCGTTGAGGCGCGCCTTGACAAGGGAAAGGGCCCTGTGGCGACCCTTCTCGTACAGAATGGAACGCTGCACACAGGTGACGTTATCATCGCCGGCACCTCCGTCGGTCATGTCCGCGTGATGCGCGACGACAGAGGCAAGGTCGTTAAGGAAGCCGGACCGTCCACTCCCGTGGAGATCATGGGTCTTTCCGAAGTGCCGAGCGCCGGTGACAGCTTCGCGGTAGTCGAGGACGAGAAGCTTGCAAGAGAACTCGTTGAAAAGCGTAAGTTCGACGCTAAGGAAGAGCAGTTCAAGCTCTACAAGAAGGTAACTCTCGACAACCTCTTCTCACAGATCGAAGAGGGCGAGATGAAGACTCTCCCGATCATAGTAAAGGCAGATGTTCAGGGTTCCGTCGAGGCGGTCAAGCAGTCGCTTGAAAAGCTCTCCAACTCCGAAGTCCGCGTTCAGGTCATTCACGGTGCGGTCGGCGCCGTAAGCGAGAGCGACGTTATGCTCGCAAACGCGTCCAACGCTATCATCGTCGGCTTCAACGTGCGCCCGCACCCTGATGCGGCCGAGAGCGCAAAGCGCGACGGCGTTGATATCCGCCTTTACCGCATAATTTATGACGCTATCGAAGAAGTCGAGGCTTCCATAAAGGGAATGCTGGCTCCGAAGTACAGAGATATAGACTGTGCGCGTATCGAAGTGCGTCAGGTATATAAGATCACCGGTGTCGGTGTTGTTGCAGGCTGCTATGTGCTTTCCGGCAAGGTCGAGAGAAAGTGCAGCATCAGAGTGGTTCGCGACGGTATCGTTGTTGCGGACGACAAGATCGCGGGTCTGCGCCGATTCAAGGACGATGTCAAGGAAGTGGCGGAAGGCTACGAGTGCGGCATAAGCCTTGAGAAGTTCAGCGACATCAAGGAAGGCGACATATTTGAAGCCTACATCACCGAAGAATACAGAGATTAAGACTATTTCGTGATCTTTGGTGCATGATCCGCGGCTGCGGAAGCGTCATGCATCGTTGATCCTGCACAGGAAAGGGGCCGTGTACCGTGGCAAATCATAATCTGAGCAGACTTACCGAGGACGTGAAGCGCGAGATCTCGGCGGCGCTGCCGGAAATAAAGGATAAACACGTCAGCGGCGAGATCGTCTCGATCTCACGGGTCGAGATAACGAGCGACCTCTCATACTGCAAGATATACGTTTCCGTGCTCGGAAACGAAGCAAAGACTGAGGGCGCGGTAAAGGCGCTCGAAAAATCGGCAGGCTTCATCGTAAGACGCATAAATTCGCGGATAAAGATGAGAAAGATGCCGAGGCTCATATTCCTGCCCGATAATTCGCAGGAATACTATGAAAAGATAACAGGTATCCTTGATAAGCTCAACGTCCCGGACGCAGACCCGGACAGCGGCTATGAAGATGACGAAACGACGGAATGACGGAAGGTGAAACTATGAAGTCAGAGATACTCGCTGTCAGCGAAGCTGCCGACTATATCATGGAGCATGACAACTTTATCATAATTTCCCATGCCAACCCCGACGGAGATACTCTTGGGTGTGCGTTTGCGCTGTGCAGAGCGCTCCAGAAGCTCGGCAAGAAGGCAAAGAATATATGCGCGGACGAGATCTCTCATCGCTATGACTTCATGAAGCAGTCCGTGGAGGTGCAGGATTTCGAGCCTGCGACCTACGTTACCGTTGATGTTGCGGACAGAAAGCTCCTTGGGGATTTTGACAAGCTCTACGGCGACAAGATCGACTTCGCTGTGGATCACCACGTTTCCCACGTTGATTTTGCAAAAAGGCTTCTTATCGAGCCCGATGCCGCTGCGGCAGCCCAGACCGTCTATAAGCTCATTCTCGAACTCGGCGGCGGGGAGCTTTTCGACCCGCAGATAGCAGCCTGCCTTTATACCGGCATATCGACGGATTCCGGCTGTTTCAAGTACTCCTGCGCCACAGCGGAAACTCACCGCATTGCCGCAGAGCTGCTGGAATACGATTTTGACCACTCTCAGCTCGATTATGTGTTTTTTGATATGAAGACAAAGGCGCGTATCGCTCTTGAGGAGAAGATATACCGCGATATCGAGTACTGCTGCGGCGGAAAATGCGCGGTAGTGGCTCTTACGAAAGACCAGCTCGCTTCGGTGGATCCCGAGGACGCAAACGGACTTTCCGCTATCCCCCGTACTATCGAGGGCGTGGAAGTGGGCGTTGTGTTCAAGCAGAGGAACAACGGGAGCTGGAAAGCGTCGCTCCGCTCGAATTCGGCTGTCAATGTCCAGAAGATATGCTCGGCGTTCGGCGGCGGCGGTCATGTAAAGGCTGCAGGCTGTTCGTTCTACAACATGAGTCTCGACGAGGCAAAGAAACAGCTCGTCGAAGAGATAGGAAAGGCACTCGCATGAACGGTGTTATATGCATTTACAAGGAAAAGGGCTATACGTCGTTTGACGTTGTTGCAATAATGCGGCGCTTCTGCGGAACAAAGAAAATAGGTCACGGTGGGACTCTCGACCCTATGGCGGAGGGAGTTCTGCCGATTTTTGTGGGCAGCGCCACGAAAGCCGTGGACTACTGTCCCGACAATACCAAGGAGTACCGTGCCGGTATCCGCTTCGGCGTTACCACCGATACTCAGGATTTTACCGGAAAGGTCATAGCGACCTGTGATACTCCGGTGAACCGTAACGCTCAGTACACCCTCAAATCCAAGTTCACGGGCGAGCTTATGCAGACTCCGCCCATGTACAGCGCTGTACAGGTGGACGGAAAGCGGCTCTATGAGCTTGCAAGAAAGGGGATCGAAGTTGACCGCGAGCCCCGGGCAATAACCGTCCACTCGCTTGAATTCGAGGAATTTACCGACAGCACCGCCACTATGGTGGTCTCCTGCTCAAAGGGAACATACATCAGGACGCTCATTCACGATATGGGCGTGGAACTCGGCACCGGCGCGATAATGACGAGCCTTGTGCGCACCCGCTCCGGCAATTTTACCGTGCGGGACTGCTACAGGCTGAATGAAGTGCGCGAGGCGAGCGAAAAGGGCGGCAAGGACGCGGTGGAAAAGCTCCTCATGCCCATTGACATCATCTTCAACGCGCTTCCCGCCGCGCGTCTTACCGAGCAGCAGACGAGAATGTTCCTGAACGGCGTTGTGCTCGACATAAACCGCGTCAATCTTGACCGCCCCGAGGGTCCGTTCCGCGTACTTTCCGCCGGCGGCAGGGTCATAGGTATAGCAGACCGGGGCGCGGAATCCGACCTCGCGGTCATGCAGCGTTTCTTCGGTGCTCCCGAGAAAAAGCCGGAGAAGAACATCGACCTTACTGACTCCGGAAGCGAGAATAACGGCAGACTAAAAGATGTTTCCGACCTGAAGGGTGTGAAGCTGTGAAGATAGAAGACGGTAAAGTGATATACGAGCGTTCGTCGGTGGCACTCGGGCTTTTCGACGGCGTTCATGCCGGTCATCAGGCTGTGATCCGCTGTGCCGCGGAAATTGCGCACAAAACCGGCGGCGATCTTGGTATCCTCACGTTCGGACCGCAAAATGGCGGTATGCCGAAGTTCGGAGGGCGAAGCGATGTGTGCATCATGGATTTTCAGAGCCGCATTGACGAGCTTTTCCGTGCGGCAGGCGGTGAATGCCATATAGACAGTCCGTATTTTTCGGAGATCCGTGATCTTTCCCCTGAGGAGTTTTTCGATATCTATATTCTCAGGCGTAACAGCGCGGCAAACGTGGTATGCGGCGAGGACTTCCGCTTCGGCAGGGACAGAGCCGGAGATACCGGAACGCTGGCGGCGCTCTGCAAAAAGGCAGGCATCGGCTTTGAGACTGTCCCTCCGGTGTGTGTTGACGGCGTTAAGGTAAGCTCCACACGCATAAGGGAGAATATAAGAAACGGTGATATCCCGGCGGCTAAGCGGTTGCTCGGGCATGATCTGTATTATACGCTGAAAGTGCTTCACGGGAAGCAGCTCGGGCGGACGATAGGATTTCCCACGGTAAATCAGGAGCTCCCAGCATACATGGCGCGGCCGAAACGCGGGGTCTATGCGGGATACGCGAGCGTGAGCGAACCGGGAGACCCGGTGAAGTTCGGGAGACTGTACCCTGCAATAACCAACATCGGCGTAAAACCAACGGTCAAGGACGACGAAACGGAGAATATGGAGACTCATCTGATAGGCTTTGACGGCGATATCTACGGACGCATGGTTCGCGTGTACCTCAACTCATACATACGCGAGGAACGCAGGTTTGAAAGTCTTGACGAGCTCCGGGAACAGCTTGAAGCGGACAGACAGTGCGCGCTCACACAGTAGGGAACCTCTAAAAACCCAATTTGAGAGAAAAAGAGCTATCCACGCCGTCTACTGCGTCAAACCTCCTAACCGGGCGCCAGCCCGGCTTCGTCGGCTTTCCTTGTATCCGACGCAGCTATCTCATTTTCTCTTTTCAAA
>JAGBMA010000182.1 GCA_017635095.1 Ruminiclostridium sp.
CTTATTATCCGAGAACACGGGCAGCGTCACGAAATCAAGCGCTATTGTGTTATCATCGGTCTGTAGGTGGCTGTACCCGACAAGCGATATGTTTATATCACCTGCACCCGGAGTTTCAAGTCGGATAACAGAGGCTATATTAACCTTTTCGCGCTCTACTATCTCCCTTATCTCCTCGGCAGTTATGGCTGTTCCGGTAGTCGTGATACCGCGTTCGGAGAGTGAAGCGCCGGAAACTGCACTGCCGCCGGTATCTCCGCCATACTCACCGAGCCTGCCTTTTTCATCGAATGTATAATATTTCCCGCCGATCTTTATTGTTCCTACCGCCATTTTCCCGTTTTTCCGCAGGTAATAGGTTTTCTTGCCTTTAACCGCAAGCCAGCAGCTTTTAAGCATTTTACCGTTCTTGTAATAATACCTGTCTGCGCCCTTCTTCACCCAACCGGTGTAAACGCCCTTACTTTCGCCGCTGTCGGAATAGCGGTACAGAAGCCCGTCAACGGTCTTTACCTTGTCGGCATATGCGGGTACTGAGCTGCAAGCGAGTATCGCTGCAGCCGTAAGCACGGATACTAATACCTTTATCTTATTCTTCATAAACATCTTCCTTTCGCACGGTTATATATTGCTCATTCTCAAAAATATCAGACAGACAGAAGGTGTTATATTCTCCCGCATAAATAGAATATATGTCAATATCATCGGGAACATCTATCGCGTCACCGCCGCCGATAACATATATTTTATTATCGGGAGTTACAGCTATATCCATTCCTTGACAGTAAACGAACGCAACAGCGCTGTCAGGATATTCATGCAGAACGTTGTTCAGCTTTACATGTCGGGGTCCGGAATAGCTGATCTGCATAGAAAGTTCTCCGTCAGCTTTGTAGGGCTCAAAGAAAGCAACCAAGGTATTATCATGACCAAAGAATACCGGGAATATAGGGAAACCGCCGTCAAGAGTATTTATATCGGTCGCCTTAATGTGATAAAAAGGCACGGTGGAAACCTTGAACTCTACATCATCGGAGTTAACGTCCCAACGGTCAAGCACAGACTCCATATCACTCCACAGTGACGAAGCAATAAAACTGCGGTTTGCCGAGACACATTTTTCCGCTTCTTCCTCTGTAAAAGGTTCACTCTTTATGATAATGGGAGAATCATTCAGTTCGCCGTTATCCCATACACCTCCAAAAGTAAGCCCGTCTTCGTCCGGAATCGCGCCGGTAAGTTCATCTTCCGCCCGTGCGGTGTCGCCGTCCGTTGTCGGCGGAGAATATGAAGCAATATACTGCTGCATATAATTTGTACCGAGCAGGAATCCTGTTCCTATAAGCATTACAGCCGCAGCCGCTCCGGCTGCAATATATATCGGCTTCCAGCTTTTCTTATAGCTTATCGCTTCTTCAATTATTCTGTCATCAATGCTGTCGATACCGTTCATAAACCATTCATTCATCATAAACGCCCTCCTTTCGCAGATATTCTTTAAGCCTGTTTCGCATACGCATTAATAGCGCGTTCACGGCGTTCTCTGTCATAGAGCATCGATCAGCGATCTCTTTCGGACTGTCGAAAAACCAGTACCGTCGCACAAATACTACTCGGTTGACCTGCCGTTCGCTTTGCAGGAAATCGCTTATCTTTTCACCGAGTTCCTTTGAACTACACAGCTTCTCGACATCGGTATTATCCGCAAGCCCGTCAAGCTCATCGAACGACACCTGCGCGTCGGGATTACGCTTTGCCGCGTGGATATGCTCGTACTTTTTAAGCGCAAGGTTCTTCACTATCCTGCACACGAACGCCGCAAAATGCTCCGGTCGTTTCGGCGGGATATTGTTCCATACAGCGAGATATGCGTCATTGGTACATTCCTCCGCGTCGGAGTTGTCGTTCAGAATATTCCGCGCGATACGCATACACAGCGAGCGATATTTCCTGTCTGTCTCGGCTATTGCAGTTTCGGAACGCTCCCAGTACAGCGATACTATATCCTTGTCGTCCATAGCAGCACCTCACTTTCCCTTTCACTTAATAAGTACGGTTTTTCAGTGAAGTTATTACGACGTTTTAAAAATTTTTTCTTTTCTATTATATATCAAACTGTCATAAAAATCAATAACGAAAACACCATTCGATCTTTTCTCGAATGATGTTTAATTCCTATTTAAGCATTATGTTTATAACTTTGCTCAAAATATTTATTTTCTCGGCGCTCCTGCGCCGCTTTCACGTGTCGCTTGGAAGTTTCTTTGTTTGCGCTGCATCGTGCAGCGCTTTTTGGAAACTTCCTGAAGGCATCCTTGCCTTCCCGCTTCCGCATATTGGGGTAGGTCTCGGGAGGGCGCTCCCTCCTGAGCAGGTAGTACCGCGCAGTCTATGCAAAGCCCGCACTTGTTCGGGATTTGTATAGCCAGCGGTGCTACCTGCCTATCGCCTATGACCGCCGTAAATTTTTTGGTTTGGCTATACTCGGCGGTCATAGGCGATGAAAATAGCGGTCGGTATCACTTTTTCGGGGATTTGGTATCGGTGCAGTATCAATTTCCGCGCCGATTGGTGTATGTATTTTTCAGCACAGAAACGATGGTATCAAATCTGTACGAAAGTGCTATCATTGGCAGAAAAGCCGGCATTACCGCAAGCAGTTATTGGTATCATTGAGCGATAGCGAGATTTTTAGCTGAAAATGGCATATTTTTCATCATTCACACAAAATGTGGATAATTCCAATCTTTTGTTTTATTCAAGCCCCTTGCGCCTGTATGCTACAGTAAACAACACAACAGCAAGCACAAAATTGATCGAGATAATTATAACGCTTTCGGCAGATATAGCCGTTGTACCTATTCCGTTGATAAGTTCACTGAGCTGCTGCGAGTATGTCACTCTCGCGGCTGCCTTTACCGTATCGTTAAACATCGAAAGCATAGGCAGGAACGAGAATATCATCATCACAGGAACGGTTATCGAAGTCGCTGTCATCTGATTTCGGCTGAATACTCCGATGACAGCACCGGTAAGTTCTGACAATATTATTCCGGCTGACATCACAGCTATGAATAATGCAAGGTCAGCCCCGGTATAACCGCCGACGGCTGCAAATACAACAGTCCCGAAAGCGCACATCACAAACACATACGCGCCGATGCCGAAAAGGTATTCGGCGGGCTTTACATTGCTCATCATCAGAACGCGCAGAGTGTTCTTCTCTTTCTCCTCGGATATTATAGCCGACATACAAGTGAGAGGTGCCATTCCTACAAACATCACCGCGAACAGCTTTGCGAAGAAATGCTCCGGCATATCATCTATCTTCACTGCGTTTTCCATAACAATGACAAGCACCGGAAACATCAGAAATTGTATAAGTATAGTCTTATTCTTCAATGTATCACTGACTTGTTTCAGAAAGACAGCACATATATTCTTCATGCCGAAAGCTCCTTTCCCGTGAGTTCCATAAATACCGTTTCAAGGTCGGGCTCGGTCGTGTGAATCGTCTCCGCCTTACCGTCCTCAATAAGCGCAGCCAGCGCCGCTGCCGCGTCCCTGTTATGCGGGAGCATCATATCCTGCCCGTCATACAGATGTATTTTCAGCATACGCTGATGATCGTATCTGCGGCATATCTCCGCAGGTGTTCCATACTCAACGATCTTTCCATCGCTCAGAAGCGCGATGTTATCGCAGAGCTTTTCTGCTTCCGTCATGGTGTGAGTTGTGAGGAATACGGTCTTGCCGCGTGCTTTTTCAGACAGTATTATTTTGTGTATCTCGTCTGCGGAAACCGGGTCAAGCCCGTTTGTCGGTTCATCGAGGAATAATATATCAGGGTCGGTCATGAATGCGCGGGCGAGTTTGAGCCTGCCTGTCATGCCCTTTGAAAGCTTTCCCGCGGGAGTTTTCGCGGCATCAGACAGCCCGACTTTTGCAAGCGCGTCTGAAATACTGTTATTCGGTAAGCCGTATATACGGGCGAATATTTTCAGATTTTCTGCGCAGCTCAGCCTTTCGTAAAGTCCGAAATTGTCCATTGTTATCCCAAATTTCCTGTGCTCGGCTCCGGAAAGCTTTCGTGTGTCAGTGCCGTTGATATATGCAGTTCCGCCATCCTGCGAGAGCTGCCCCGTGAGTATCTTTATCAGCGTTGTCTTACCTGCACCCGAAGGTCCGAGAAGTCCGAATATCTCGCCGCTGCGGATATCGAGATCAATGCCGTCAAGCACATTCCTTGCTCCGAATGCTTTTGTTATGCGTTCCGTTTTAATTGTGCAGCTCATATCAGTTCTCCTCCTTGATCCGTTTCAACGCTTCATCGAGCTTGCGGTTTTCCTGACGCTCCGCTATTGTGGATATTATCACGCTGACTGCGCAGCTTACCGCGAAGCATACTATAAACATTAACCACGCAAGCAGATCGGTTGCCGGGAACCAGCCAAACAGAAACACAAATACAATTATCACCGCAAACACACTCACGAACATAGCCGCAATACGCGCTCCGAGCGACATATTCTTTATCAGCATATCTGTCATGAACACTACTCGCAGGATTATCACTATCGTTACCGCAAGAAGAAATTGCAGGCTCGTTGCCACGCTAACACCTTCAGTTGCAAGTGAGAATATTGTTGAGTAGCCTTCCGCTTCATTGCCGAATATCATGCAGAAGATGTTCAGAAGTCCCGTCGTTATGCCGTATATCATGAACACCTGCGCGAGAAAACCGAATACTGTAAATCTCCTATCCATTTCATTTTACCCCCAGTCGTCTTTTCAGCTCGTCAGCGTACTGCCGCGAAACTATCATCTGCTCGCCGTTTTCGAGCGTCAGCCGCAGCCGCCTGTCAAGCTCCGCCTTTATCGAGCGTATGAACCGCAGCCGCACGAGACAGGATTTGCTTATCCGCAGAAAACCGCTCCCGCACAGTCGTTCCTCCATTTCGTACAGCTTCATTTTCGTTTCGTAACACTCGCTGTCCGTGTATACAAAGGTTTTGCGGTCAACGGATTCTATGTACGCGATCTTTGATATATCCAGTATTATTGACTCATCGCCCTTTATCACCGTTATCTGACTGTCCATTATCCGAAGCGCAGCTATGATGCTTTCGGTTTCCGGTGTAAGCGCGGGGCAATTGACGGTAATCTCGGTATCGCTGAGCGACGGGTCAATGTTTATCGAAATTTTCACGGTATCACCTCTCTGTATGCTATGTTATCATATCCGGCGACAAATTTCAAGTAGGCGATACGCGACCTGCCGGAATTGATGACTGAAATGCCATATATGGAAATATGCGTAAGCGTACATATTTATAATAGTATGTTTCCGAACGCCTTTTTGGTAAAAATTTTGGTCAAAAAAAGGTCATAGAAAACGGGTTGAAAATAAAGTATAATATAAGTAGAGGGTTGATACCGGCTATCGGATAGTCAGCACCAACCACAAATGCATGTAATACCGCTATTTAAGCCGCCTCGTTTCGGGTCGGGTAGCTGATGATAATGACTACACCTTCAAATTCCGTGTTTTTGACCGTGTCCACTTTTGGGTTTTAGTCAAAAGTTCGAGTGTCCACTTTTCGGGGTTTTAGTCAAATAGCAGTCAATTGGTGCTCATAGAGATCGGCGCGAAAAGGAAGTATAATATATATAGAAGGATACCGCTGTAACTTTAGGTAAGCCCTTAATGTCAGACTTAACCCCGTTCTATATATCGAACGCAAACCCCGAAAAAAGAAATTTATTCTGTTTATGGCATATACGGCGCAACCCGCATATATGTGATATACTTATTCCAGTATAAATACAAGGAGGTCGATATTTAATGACAACCAGATACATAGCGCCCAAGTGCCGCAGTCCGACATCTGATGCTTGTTTCATCATTCACATTTTTGCTTGCCCTATGATTCGGTCATCGGCGTTCTGATGTTCGCCAGTCTGCTACCCCTTCGGAGTTCTGAACAACGCCTTGTCGCCAAAGGTTGGTCGATCAATATAAAGTTGCATTTAGCGAATTGTAGATAAGTACGTCAATCGAAAAAAATGTGTCAAAAAAAGTGGTGCATTTTTTGAAGTTTTCTCGTCATAGCAAGCAAAGAAAGAAGTGCATTCTCAGTCGAGGGCGACCGATTTCTGCACTTCTTTACAAAAGCGGGCTGCTTCGCAGACACCGCTTTTCGATAAGGGAACCCGCCGCCCTTATCGTTATGAAACCAAGTATCATAGTAAATTGGAAGAGGAAGTCACCAAACCGGACAAGCCACATAAACATACAATGCTTGCCGGTACAGAATGGAGGTTTATTTGAGAAGAAATGAATTACTCACAACGTCCGCCGTAGAAAACAAGGATGTTACTACTAATTCAACATCTATGCTCACGGACGAGCAGAAGCATTCTATAGTCACGGCGATGAAGATCGCATACTACAAAGATTTTTACAGGCGTGGTATCATCACCGCCGACCAGTTGGAGCAGTTACTCGCAATGCAGCCGAGCGCTCCGACTTCACAGACAGATAACGCTGCATAATCAAGCAATGAAATTATCCCCTTGCGAGCAAAAATACTACTTGACAAATTCGCTTTAAAGGAGTAAAATATACTTGCAGGGGGATTTGTTTATCCCCAATCTATGGGGAAAGGAGGAAAATGAACACTAAAACTAAAGTCGCGGCATACTGTCGCGTGAGCACCGATTTTCAGGATCAGCTCAATTCGCTTTCGGTTCAGATAGCGTATTTCACTGAGTATATCAGCGGTCACGAGGATTGGGAGCTCATCGAGGTCTATTACGATGAAGGAATCACAGGCACTTCCACAAAGAAGCGTGACGGATTCAACCGTATGATAGCTGACTGCGAAGCCGGAAAGATAAATCTCGTACTCACAAAGGAAGTATCGCGTTTTGCGAGAAACACCGTTGATACCCTTACTTATACCCGTAAGCTTACCGACCTTCATGTCCGTGTCATTTTTATGAACGATGGCATCGACACTAAC
>JAGBMA010000183.1 GCA_017635095.1 Ruminiclostridium sp.
AAAACCTTTTTTTGTAAAAAAAGGCTTTTCTCTCTCCCCTCGACCCCTCTCTCTTTCCAAAAAAACTTTTGCAGCTGCCGCGCTGAGCGGGACAGTTTCTGCACAACATATAAAAACAGCAGACCCGTTACTTTCGGGTCTGCTGTTTTTATATGCCTTTATGATAACTGACGGGTAAAACGCGGCAGCTACGGGTGCAGGGCTTGCCCTGCCGCGATCCAGCCGCGTAGGCTGGCCCCACTCGGGAGAGTAAAGCGCGGGAGCGCCGGACACAGGGTGTGGGGCAGAGCCCCACACGTGCGTCCGCAGACGCGCTGTCTATGCGCTTACGCTGTCTTCGGGCATCTGACCGTCGCCGGGGCGCTGAGGCATCTGACCGTCGCCGGGACGCTGGGGCATCTGCCCGTCATCGGGACGCTGGGGCATCTGTCCGTCATCGGGGCGCTGGGGCATCTGCTCATTAGCTGCCTGACTGTCCTTTTTGTCTGCATCTGAGCTGCCGGAGGAGACGGACGGCGTCTCCTGCTGGTTCTGAGCTGCACTTCCGCTCTCGGAACTATCATCTGAAACGGAGTCGGTGAAGTTCCGACGGCCGCCTCTGCCGCCGAAACCACCTTTACCGCCGAAGTTTTCACCGTTTGCACCGAAGTTTTCGCTGTTGCCGGAGCTTTCACTGTTCTCATCGAACCTGCCTCTGCCGCCAAAGCCGCCCATGCCGCTGCCCGAGCCGTAGATGTTGGAGGTCATCTCGACCGGGTAGCTGCTGTCACCGGCTTTTACGGTGTAGGTGCTGCCTGCTGCGATATCGGGAGTGCTTATAACTGCGCACTGGAAAGCTTTTTCGGGAGCGTAGCTTATGAGAGTTTTTCCGCTTTCGTCAAGGAGCGAGATCTCCGTTCCTGCCGCAATAGAGGAATCAAAGGTGTACAGTATAGCACCCTGTGTTGACTCGGAACCGAAATTCTCCGCCATTCCCATCGCGCCTGCAGCAATTATGCTGCCGCCGGTGATAGTAGCTGAAATACCGTAGTCAAGGGCTCCGTTGCCCGAATTCGTGGGGCCGCTAACAAATGTCGTTCCGCCTGTAATATACAGATATCCGTTTGAGTCAAGCCCGTCGCCGTCTGCATTCACCGTGATCCTGCCGCCGGAGATAGTAAGCTTGGCATTCTGATCCGTCTCCATTCCGCCGCGTCCGCCGAAGCTTGAAACGTCGGTGGAGCCGCCTGCAGCATTCATTCCGTCGTCGGAAGCCTTAACTGTGATGCTGCCGCCGCTTAGCCCGATGATCTCGCCCTCTATGCCCTCATAGCTTTCGATGATGTTTACGGTCCCGTCTGAGATCGTGACAGTATTATCTGCGTGTATGCCGTCGTCACCTGTGGTTGCAGTGATAGTGCCGCCTGTAATGGAAACGTTGTCCGCGTGAATTGCGTCATCGGAGCTGTCGATAATGAACGTGCCGCCGTTTATGGTGATAAGACCGTCGGATTTGAGACCCTTGGCGGACGATGCAGCGGAATCGCTGTCGGAAGTTGCCTGATCGCGGTCCCAGCGCATACCGAAGTCGTTGTTATTGTGAGCCGGAGCATTTTCAGCGCCGCCGTCGGAAGTGATCGTAACGTTCCCGTCGGATGTCAGTATCTCCCCGGACGCGTCGATGGCATCGCTGCCGCTTGTGATGTTTATGCTGCCGCCGCCGATATATACGAACGCCTTTGATGCATCATCGGAGTTTTCTGCATGAATACCGTCTGTGCCGCTTGTGACAGTTATGCTGCCGTCCGCGAAACGGACACTTTCGTTGCAGTCTATACCCTTCTTCGCGGAAGCTATCGTGTATGTTCCACCGGTAACTTTGATGTCGTCCTTGCCGACTATGCCGTGTGCTGTTTCACATGAAACATCGAGAGCTCCGGTGCCGTTGAATGTTATATCTGACTTTGCAAATACAGCCCCGTCGATCTTGTTGTCGTCGGATTGCTGAAACTCACCGGTGGAGGCAAGCTTGTTGTCGGAGCCTGCCGCGGTGGTTATGAACACCTTGTCGGCGCTCTTTATATAAAGCGCGGCGCTTCCGGCACAGGTAACAGATGCGTTATCGAGGACGAGCTGAACTTTTTCGTCGCCTGCATCTACTACGATCTGACCGTCGGTGAGAGTTCCAGTAATGCGGTAGGAGCCGCTCTCGGTTATGGTGACGACGTTACCGCTTACCGATGCGCCGTTTCCGGTCACGGAACTGCCGCTGTCGGAGAGGGATATCTCGGTGCAGTCCGAGTACCCGATCTCATAATCACGGGTGGTGAACATATCTGCGAGGGAAAGGCTCACGCTTCCGGTCTGAAGGTCTCCGGAAGTCACGGAAGTTTCCGTGGAAGCCGCAGTAGTTTCAGCGGTTTCCGATGTCTTTTCCGGGATCTTTGAAGCGGCGTTGGTGCCTTCTGCGGGTGTATTCTGCTGGATACCTGTACAGGAGCAGGCTGTTGTAATCACGCAGGCTGCTGTGAGCAGCGATAGTAAGTTTCTTCTTTTCATATACGTTCTCCCTTTCTTAAAGCTCGGCCTGCGGATCGGCGGACTGTCTCGATACCGAGATCTCAAGGTTGCCGTTCCTTGTGCGGAGCTCATCTATCATAGGCTTTTCGGAGCCGTTTTCCCTGAACACGATGTCGTATGTGAGCTTGTTGAGGCTGCCGAGGTTGGTGGTCTTAACCTTTGAGAGCTTCCATTCCGATGTGTACTTGTTGAAAATGTCATCAAAGATGTCGCCGTAGTTGAGGTCTTCGGGGACTGTGATCGTGAGGACTCTGCGGAGTTCCATATCCTTCTTGCTCCCGAATCCGGTGGAATCGTAGATGACGTTCACGATGCACATAATAACGGTGAATATCGCGCCGTATGCGGGATATCCCATTCCGCAGGCAAGTCCGGAAGCCATTGCGAGGAATACTGCGCCTATCTCTTTTGCAGTTCCCGGAGTTGAGCGGAAACGCACCAGTGAGAATGTGCCGGCTACCGCGACGCTTGCTCCGAGACTTCCGCTTACCATCATTATTACTGCCGCTACCACGGCGGGCAGTGTAGCGAGGGTGACGGCAAAACCTTTGCTGCACCTCGTACTGTGAGAGTAAACGAGGGCTGTTATAAGTCCGAGTACGAGGGCGGAAGCTATAGAGATCAGGAAACTTCCTGTTTCGAGGGTCTGAGCGGTCTCGGTACTGAAAATATTGTTGAATAATGTGTCAAGCACAGTAAACACCCCTTTCGGAAGCGGCACTTCCCGCTAAGGATACTCTCTCCGAGATCATAGTCTTGTAAGCGGTGCCGTATTTTGAGAATGATACGGGTCTTATCCCGTAAGTGTTGAGAAGTATCACGAGCCAGAGCGGCATTGCCTCGCCGCACTTGATCTCCATGAGCGAGCAGCCTGCCGGAAGGAGTTGTCTTCCGTCCGGGTGAGAAGTGAGCCGCACACGGTCTGTTCTCCAGAGTATGTTCTTGTCGAATGTCACGCGTAAGCTGCTGTCTTCCGCACAGAAGTAAGCGGTCCTGTCGTAGCAGATGTACATTGCGGGAACGAGCCCGCCGTAATGCTCAACAAAGTAGTCGATCTCTCTGCCGATCTGTCCGTTTTCCGGAAGCGGAGCTTCGCCGGCGATGTACGCCATGGCTTCGTTCTGGGAGAGGGAGATGCGGCGCTTGTAAACTATACCGTCGAACTTTTTCTTGAGCTCCATGAAGATCTTGCCGTCTTCCTTTACTCTGCCGTAGCTCCTTATGCGGAACTTTTCCTTATACACGGGTTTTTCGAGGGATCTTCTTATGAGCCGGAAGTCCGGAGTGTCACAGTAAACGTTGCAGATCGTGCTTTCGCCGTGCTCATCGGGGATCATGAATTCCGTAAATGCATTTTCAAGCGCTCTGCGCTGTTCCGCAGTAACGAGATACTTGATCTCATGTCTTTTGAATACAGTAATATCCATAACGTTCTCCTTTATGTACTTTGGGCAATGCCCGCTGATTTCCTTGTCTATGGCTTAATTATAACCGCCAAACCTAAAACAAACTTAAAGCAGACTTGTAAATTGTGTGAAAAAACGGTGTGTTCTTTTTGCGTAAAAGGGAATTATCTATTGACTTATTAGTTTATTAATGTTATAATATATAATACCTTATTAATGTCTGCTAATCAAGGAATGTGTCCGTTGTTTAAATGCACCGCAGGCGCATTTAAACAACATCTGAAAATCTGTTTTGCAGATTTTCAGCCAATAACTGCCAAAAGGCAGTTATTGAGGACACATTTATTATACCCGCAGTTGAAAGTTTGGTGATACTATCATGCTGATGTACCAGAAAAAAGAGAAAGCATTCGGAAGCGACACGCCTTTCCGCATCTTCGTAGATCAGGCGGGATACCTGCCCGAAAGCCGTAAGATAGCGGTAATGCCGTTTGGTACCGATGTTTTTGCAGTCACCGATGAGAACGGAGAAAAACTCTATGAAGGAGATGTTATCCGGTACGGAAAAGACGAGATCTCCGGAGATGACGTATATCTTGCGGATTTCTCCGAGTTCAGGCGCCCGGGAAGCTACAGGATAACGGCGAGCGGCAAAACTTCCGCTCTTTTCAGGATAGGCGCCGGTGTATATAACAATCTATTCTACAGCACGGCAAAGGTGTTTTATCTGCTGAGGTGCGGCTGCGGGCTTGACGAGAGATTTGCGGGGAAGTATGCACATAAGCGCTGTCACGTTGAACTTGCGGAATCCCTTGAGGACGGCTCTATGTCGGACGTTAAGGGCGGTTGGCACGATGCCGGGGATTATGGCAGATATGTGACTGCGGGAGCCTGCGCCTGTGCTCATCTGCTCTATGCGTACAAGCTGTTCCCCGAGGTACTGAGCGCACTTGATCTTAATATACCGGAAAGCGGTTCGGGAGTACCGGACATACTGAGCGAATGCAGGGTAGAGCTTGAATGGCTGCTGAAGATGCAGCGCGCCGACGGTGCGGCATACCACAAAGCAACGACTATGCGGCACGCGCCGTTTATAATGCCGGAATCGGATAAGAGCCGGATGTACATATTTACGGTGAGTTCCTCTGCGACTGCGGATCTTTGCGCAGTATGCGCACTTGCCGCGGGAATATATAAGAACATAGATCCGTCTTTTTCAAAGAGGCTGCACAAGGCGGCGGAGCGTTCATATCAATGGCTTGAGGATCACCCCGAGTTTGTCGGATTTTTCAATCCTACCGGCTGCGACACCGGTCTTTACGCCGAGGAAAGTGATATTGACAACAGGTATTGGGCGGCTGCGGAGCTTTTTGCGCTCACGGGCGAAAAGAAGTACAACGAACGTTTCATGTCGCTTTTTGCATCTCCGTATTTTGACGGTAGAAGCTATATAAAGACTTCTCTCGGATATGGTCAGATCGGCGGATTCGGCTCACTCGCCTATGTGCTTGCCGAGCATGAAGGCAGGAGCAGCGACGCTGTGGATTTTCTGAAGGAACTGATCGTGGGAGAAGCATATTGGCTCCGTGACAAGGCCAATAAGAATGCATACAAAGTTTCTATGGAAGACTGGGAATTTTTCTGGGGAAGCAATATGGTGCTGCTCCAGCACGGGATAAAGCTGATTATAGCGAATCTTATCACAGGGCAGGAAGAATTCTACGAATACGCTCTTGAGCAGCTTCACATACTGCTTGGTAAGAATGCGCTCGGTATATGCTACGTCACGGGGACCGGCGAGTATTCGCCTGTGCGCCCTCACTATCGTCCGAGTGCGGCCGACAAGATCGACGAGCCGGTCCCGGGTTTTGTCATCGGCGGACCGAACCGAGAACTTTCCGATCCGTTTGCAAAGGAGCTTATCCCGATAAATACTCCGCCCATGAAGTGCTATATAGACGATGAGCGCTGTTATTCGCTCAACGAAGTCACGATCTACTGGAACGCTCCGGCAGTCTTTCTCATTGCCGGCATCAAGGATCACGAGCGAAGGCGTGTTGCCTCCTCCGAAACGGCATCAGAGTAGCCTGCGCGCGGGCGGCGGTACGGCGCTCACGCGCTGTCTTCGCAGACGGCGCTGGGGCTACGCGCCCCCGTCCCGCGGCAGGGCAAGCCCTGCACCCGAAGCTGCCGCGTTTTACCCGATAGTTTATACACAACAAAAAGATACAGCAGACCCGATTGTTACGAGTCTGCTGTTTTTCACGTTATGCGCAGAAACTGTCTCACTCAGCGCGGCAGCTACTAAAGTTTTTTTGGAAAGAGAGAGGGGTCGAGGGGAGAGAGAAAAGCCTTTTTTTTCAAAAAAAGGTTTTCTC
>JAGBMA010000184.1 GCA_017635095.1 Ruminiclostridium sp.
CGCCTGCGGCGCATTTAAACAACGGACACATTCCTTGATGTCAAGCTCATTTCGTCCTTCGGACGAACAAAAGTGCATGGAAAATCCTAAAATATATAAATTTTCCTTGCACTTTTGCAGCCAATAAATTGCTTCAAGCTGTGCTATGAAGCAATTTGTTGGCTGATGAGCAGACATTAATGTAAGGACAACACGACCGGAAAGCACAGGTGCACCGGTCAGAATAAAGGAGATGCACCCCGCATGGGTGCAGAAATACGACAATGGATATAATCTCAGTCATCTCAGACGAACTGAAAATAAGAAAGACCCAGACCGAAGCCGCTGTGAAGCTGCTCGACGAGGGCAACACGATCCCGTTCATAGCCCGCTACCGCAAGGAAGTCACCGGCGCGCTTGACGACCAGCAGCTCCGCGACCTCTCCGACCGGCTCACATACCTGCGTAACCTCGAAAAACGCAAGGAAGAAGTGCGTACAGCAATAGAAGCCCTCGGAAAGCTAACCGACGAGATCGTGAACGACCTCTCCGAAGCCGCAACACTTGCCGCGGTGGAGGATATCTATCGCCCATACAAGCCCAAGAAAAAGACCCGCGCCGGTATAGCAAAGGAGAAAGGGCTCGAACCCCTCGCGGAATTCATCTTCTCACAGCAGTCCGGCGATCCCCGCGAAGAAGCCCTGAAATACATATCGGAGGAAAAAGGCGTTGCGTCAGCCGAGGAAGCGGTGAACGGTGCTCTCGACATAATCGCCGAGAACATCTCCGATGACCCCGAGATCAGAAAGATACTGGGCGGACTCTATGACAAGAACGCTCTCATCGTCTCGGTGAAAGCGAAGGACGATGAGACGGAAAGCGTTTATGAGAATTATTACGATTTCCGCGAGTCGGTAACGAAGATCCCCACCCACCGTATCCTCGCCATAGACCGCGGCGAAAAAGAGGGCGTGCTTAAAGTTACCGTTGAGGTGGATACCGACGATATGCTTGCAGCTATCCGCAGCCGCACCGTAAAAGCGAACAACAAGAACGCCGTACTTGTGGAGCAGGCGTGTGAGGACGCATACAAGCGCCTTATCCACCCGTCCATAGAGCGCAGAGTGCGCAACGATCTCACCGGGAAAGCCTGCACCGCCGCAATAAAGGTGTTCGGCGACAACCTCCGCCAGCTTCTTATGCAGCCTCCCGTCAAAGGCATGGTCACAATGGGACTTGACCCGGCTTACAGAACGGGCTGCAAGATCTCGGTGGTAGATGCCACGGGAAAGGTGCTGGATACTGCGGTGGTGTACCCCACTCCCCCGCACAACAAGACCGAGGAAGCTAAGCGCAAGCTCACCGCCCTGATAAAGAAGTACGGAGTGACCGCGATATCCATAGGAAACGGTACCGCGAGCCACGAGAGCGAAGTGTTCGTTGCGGACATGATCCGCGAGCTCGATACGCCCGTGAGCTACATGGTGGTATCGGAAGCCGGCGCGTCGGTGTATTCCGCAAGCAAGCTCGCACAGGAGGAATTCCCGGACTTCGACGTTACCGAGCGCAGCGCCGTGTCTATTGCAAGACGACTCCAAGATCCGCTGGCAGAGCTGGTGAAGATCGAACCGAAAGCGATAGGCGTAGGCCAGTACCAGCACGATATGCCCCCGGCACAGCTCTCGGAAGCCCTCGGCGGAGTGGTCGAGGACTGCGTGAACAACGTAGGTGTCGATGTGAATACAGCCTCCGCGGCGCTGCTCTCATACGTTGCCGGCATAAACGCGGGCATCGCAAAGAACATCATAGCGTACCGCGAAGAGAACGGCGGTTTCAGCGAGCGTAAGGAGCTGCTCAAAGTAAGCAAGCTCGGCAAAAAAACGTATGAGCAGTGCGCCGGATTTCTCCGCGTCCACGGTGGAAAAGAGCCCCTCGACAACACCGCCGTGCACCCCGAAAGCTACGCGGCTGCAAAGAAGCTGCTTGAGATATGCGGACTAAGTGAAGCGGACATCGCCGGAGAGCGTTCAAGATCCACCGCCGAGACGATAAACAGCAGGATAAAAGAGCTCGGTCTGAAAAATGCGGCAGCCGAGACCGGCGTAGGCGAGATGACACTTTCGGATATAGTAAAGGAGCTGATGAAGCCGGGCCGCGACCCACGTGACGAGCTCCCGAAACCGATGCTCCGCACGGACGTTGTCGATATCAACAGCCTTAAAGAAGGCATGGAACTCAAAGGTACTGTCCGTAACATCACAGACTTCGGCGCGTTTGTCGATATAGGCGTCCACCAGGACGGTCTTGTGCATATCTCCCAGCTTGCGGACAGATATGTGAAGCACCCGCTCGATGTAGTCAAAGTGGGCGATATAGTGAATGTAAAGATACTCGGGATAGACACAAAAAAGAACCGCATATCACTTACGATGCGCGGTCTGAACTGAACAAACAGTTCGCTAAATAAAAGAAGACTTCCAAAAGCAGCACAAGTTACCGCCCGGAGCGTGCACAATGCACGCATATAAGCGGTAACGAAGATGCAAGCGTATGCAAAAGAAGACTTCAACACTACAGGATGTAGTAAAGAAGGCTTCCAAAAGCGCGCAATGCTGCACGAAGCAGCGCAAGTTACCGCCCGGAGCGTGCACGATGCACGCATATAAGCGGTAACGAAGATGCACGCGTATGAAAAAGAAGACTTCAAAATGCACAGGAGGAACAACTATTTCTTCTGTGCGTTTTCTTTGTTTCCCCATATATCCTTTGCGTGCATAGTCTCGCGAAGCGACAGCGCACCGTCTTTTCCGACGATGATGTGATCGGATATATCTATGCCGAGGAGCCCGAGACGCTCTACGAGATCCTTGGTGTTGTGGATATCACACGCCGACGGTATAAAGCTCATTCCGGGGTGATTATGCGCGATAACTATGCGGTCACAGCCCGTGCGGACAGAGAAATCATATATGAGCCTTACCGGAGACGCAACGCACGCTATGTTTCCGTCGGTAAGCTTCGTCCCGCGCACGAACCTGCCCCTGCGGTCGAGCGCCGCGGCAAATACCGCCTCGTGATCCAGACCCGTAAAGGCGGAAATGAAGTAGTCCTTTATGTCCGTGAACCGTCCGTTCTTCCGCACTTCCGCCTCCGAAACAAGCTCATTGTACTTTTCGCAGAGCTGGTGGATAAAATCTATGTACAGCGCAGCGTTCTCCCCTACGCCCCTGACCGAGACGAGCTGTTCCCGCGAAGCCGCCATGACTTCCGGCACAGAACCAAATTCATCTTCGAGCCGGTGCGCTATCTCATTCGTATCGCACCTTGGAAACACATAGTAAAGCAAGTATTCGAGAAGCTCATGACTGTTAAAAACGTCAATTCCGTATTCCGCAAACTTTTTTCTCATTCTTGCCCTGTGTTTTGCATGGAGTTTACCGTCTCTTTCCGGCATTTCTCTTCTCCTTCTGTGAAGCATCATAATCAATGTGCTAAATTATATCACAAAAGAGCGTAATTTGCAAATCATCTGACAAAAAAATTTTTGTGCCGCCGCTCCCCTCCGGAACATTACCGGTTTTCGCGTAAGTGCAGTTCCGCTCCCTGTCGATATGCATAAAAGTCTGAGAAAAGCACAGACTAATTTTATGTGTAAGACTATTGTAAAATATTTCATTTTGTGGTAAAATAGTATCGTATAAATGTATCATGCTATTAGTCTTTCGATTCACCATAAAACATAAGATCAGGAGGGTCCCCCAATGGAAAAGAAGGAAAGAACCGCCGTTGACAGCGTTCCCGCGCTCGAAGCCGAGCTCCGGCGCATAAAAGAAGCTCAGCGGATCTATTCGACGTTCACCCAGGAGCAGGTCGATAAGATCTTCCTCGCTGCCGCTTCGGCTGCAAACAAGGCTCGTCTTCCTCTGGCGAAAATGGCAGTGGAAGAGACCGGCATGGGCGTTGTCGAGGACAAAGTCATCAAAAACAACTACGCTGCCGAGTACATCTACAACGCGTATAAGCATACCCGTACCTGCGGCGTGATTGAGGAGGACAAGGCTTACGGTATCCAGAAGATCGCCGAGCCTATCGGCGTTATCGCCGCAGTTATCCCCACCACGAACCCCACGTCCACTGCGATCTTCAAGGCTCTCATCTCTTTAAAGACCAGAAACGGTATCATTTTCAGCCCCCACCCCCGTGCAAAGAAAAGCACTATCGAGGCCGCAAAGATCGTGTATGAAGCTGCGGTAAAGGCGGGCGCCCCCGAGAACATAATCTCCTGGATCGACGCACCGAGCCTTGACATGACCACCCTCGTAATGAAAGAAGCGGATATCATTCTCGCCACCGGCGGTCCCGGAATGGTAAAGGCGGCATATTCGAGCGGCAAGCCCGCTATCGGCGTCGGCGCCGGAAACACCCCCGCTATCATAGACAAGTCCGCGGATATAATACTCGCCGTCAATTCCATCATTCATTCCAAGACCTTCGACAACGGCATGATCTGTGCGTCCGAACAGTCCGTCATCGTACACAAGGACATCTATGACGCTGTGAAAAAGGAGTTTGCGGACAGAGGCTGCTATTTCCTCAAGGGCGACGAGATCGACAAGGTTCGCCGCACTGTGATAATCAACGGTGCCGTAAATGCGAAGATCGTCGGTCAGAAAGCTGCAACTATCGCGTCTATCGCCGGCGTTAAAGTCCCCGAAGGCACAAAAATACTCATAGGCGAAGTGACAAGCGTTGATATAAGCGAGGAATTCGCACACGAAAAGCTCTCCCCCGTCCTTGCCATGTACAAGGCGGACGATATCGAGGACGCTTTCGGAAAGGCGGAACGTCTTATCGCGGACGGCGGCTACGGCCACACATCGTCGATCTATCTCAACGAATACACCGAGACTGCGATACTTGACGAATTCAAGTCCCGCATGAAGACAGGACGTATCCTCGTGAACACACCCTCCTCCCACGGCGGAATAGGCGATCTCTACAACTTCAAGCTCGCGCCCTCCCTCACCCTCGGCTGCGGCTCGTGGGGCGGCAACAGCGTCAGCGAGAATGTCGGAGTAAAACATCTGCTCAACATCAAGACCGTTGCGATAAGGAGAGAGAATATGCTTTGGTTCAGAGCACCCGAAAAGGTGTATATAAAGAAGGGCTGCATCCCCGTTGCGCTTGACGAGCTCGGCACCGTCATGGGCAAGAAGAGAGCGTTCATAGTTACCGACAGTTTCCTTTACGGTGCAGGCTTCACCAAGCCCATAACCGACAAGCTCGATGAAATGGGTATAGCTCACGACACCTTCTTCGATGTAGAGCCCGACCCGACACTTGACAGTGCCAAGGCAGGCGCGGCGCAGATGACTTCCTTCAAGCCGGACGTTATCATAGCTGTCGGCGGCGGCTCGGCAATGGACGCCGCAAAGATCATGTGGGTGCTTTACGAACACCCGGACGCTGATTTCAAGGACATGGCTATGCGCTTCATAGACATAAGGAAGCGTGTATATACATTCCCGAAAATGGGCGAAAAGGCTTACTTTGTTGCGATCCCCACCTCCGCCGGTACCGGCTCGGAAGTCACACCTTTCGCGGTAATAACCGACAAGTCCGACGGCTGCAAGTACCCGCTGGCGGATTATGAGCTTCTCCCTGATATGGCAGTCATAGACACGGATATGCATATGACCGCGCCCAAGGGTCTCACCGCTTCCTCCGGTATAGATGCAGTCACCCATGCTCTCGAAGCATACGCTTCGGTAATGGCGACGGACTACACCGACGGACTTGCGCTCAAGGCTCTGAAGACCATATTCGAGTATCTGCCCCGCGCTTACGACAACGGAGCTAACGATGTTGAAGCACGCGAGAAAATGGCGAACGCGGCGACTATGGCGGGTATGGCGTTTGCAAACGCGTTCCTCGGCATCTCCCACTCTCTCGCTCACAAGCTCGGCGCTTATCACCATATCCCTCACGGTATCGCCAACGCGCTCGTTATCTGCGACGTAATGAGGTTCAACGCGTCCGAAAAGCCGGTGAAAATGGGTACGTTCTCTCAGTACGACCACCCTCATACGCTTGCAAGATACGCTGAGATCGCCGACTACCTCGGTCTGGGCGGCAATACCGATGCAGAGAAGCTCGAAAACCTCATAGGCGCGGTCGAGAAGCTCAAAGAACGTATCGGCATCAAAAAGACCATTGCCGATTACGGCGTTTCCGAAAAGGATTTCCTTGCTACCCTCGACGAAATGACGGAAGCGGCATTTGATGACCAGTGCACGGGTGCAAACCCGAGATACCCGCTCATAAGCGAGCTTAAACAGATGTATATGAATGCGTACTACGGCGGCGTATTCAAGGAAGTCGATATGCCCGACGAAAAGCAGTTCGGCAAGACCGCGGCTGCAAAAAAGAGCGCTGCTCCGTCAGAGAAAGCCGCCGAAGCGAAAGCTCCCGCAAAGCGCGGCAGAAAGCCGGCGAAAGCCGATGCCGTCAAGGCGGACGCAGTCACGGAGACTGCACCGAAAAAACGCGGAAGAAAGCCGAAGACCGCCGAAGCTGCACCCGCTCCGAAAAAACGCGGCAGAGCAAAGAAGCAGTAAGGAGGGCATAGAAAATGAAACTTGATAAAGTTATCGCAAAGCGCAGAGACAAGACCATATACCGCGACGGCGACCTCTGCCTGAAAGTATTTGATGAGAGCTGTCCGAAACACGGGATACTCAATGAAGCGCTCAACCAGGCGCGCGTTGAACTCACCGGACTGAATATCCCCGCGGTCCGCGAGGTCATCACGATAGACGGCAAGTGGACGATCGTTTCCGACTTCATCGAGGGCAAGACCCTTGCACAGCTCATGGAAGAAAACCCGAAGAACCGGGACGCTTACCTTGACCAGTTCGTCGATCTCCAGCTCGATGTGCTGTCTCATAAATGCCAGCTCCTCGGGCGTCTCAAGGACAAGATGCACGGCAAGATCTCGGCGTCTCAGTTCCCGGCGACCGTCCGCTACGACCTGCACACGACCCTTGAATCCATGCCCAAGCACCTCAAACTCTGCCACGGCGACTTCAACCCGTCCAATATCATCATAACAAAGGACGGCACGCCGTACATCATAGACTGGGCGCACGCAACACAGGGCAATGCGGCAGCCGATGTTGCAAGAACGTACCTGATGTTCTGTCTGAGCGGTGACAACGACACAGCGAAGAAGTACCTTGATATGTACTGCAAAAAGAGCGATACCGCGATCCAGTACGTCCAGAAGTGGATGCCGATAGTTGCAGCTTCCCAGTCCGTAAAGGGCAACGAAGAAGAGCGTGAATTCCTCGCTTCGTGGGTCAACGTCGTTGATTATACCTGATACGATATCTCATTTCCCGCTGCGGCAGTTATTTCTGCCGCAGCGTTACTGTTTTGTGAAACCGGAGAAAATGTATTGACAAATCCGTTATGTTGTGATATAATATATTAGCTTTATAGCTTGCCGCTGTGGTGGAATAGGCAGACACAAGGGACTTAAAATCCCTCGTTGGCGACAACGTACCGGTTCAAGTCCGGTCAGCGGCACCATCTAAACCGAACGGTTTAGATATTATGCTCACAAAAGGCTCTACAAAGCCATTTGTGAGCAATTTTTATGTGGATTCAAAAATCCCGGTTCCATAGATATTTTTTGCCGAAAAAATCGACTGGGGGGATTTGAACCACCTGCACTATAAAATTTTCAAGCGAAATTTCGTGACAATTTAACAAATTTACAGAAAATGCCCGCTGATCTCGGAGCAAGTCCGAACAAAAGTAATGCGGGCATTTTTTCTGTAATGTTCACAAAGTTTTCTCTGAAAGTTTGTGTAAATATCCGAATTATTTGACTTTCTCCGACAGATGTTATTACCGCCCGCCCAAAATGTCCACCGAAAGTGAACGTAATTTGTCAGGCAGATACTGGTTCTGCCGCGAGGAGACACTGCAATTTGTCAGCGGAGCAATATGCACCTGGGAAAACCAAAGCGATAAACCCAAACCCCGGGAGAGAAGAATGTAATAACAGAAAACGGCACCTTCGGGTAAATGATTCCCGGAGATGCCGTTTTTGCACATCGTTTGAAATTGTGATATAATGTATGTATTCATCAAAGAGAAAGGAACGCGGTATCTGTTTTTGCTGTCATGATTCACGGTCATGACACAGATACCGCCCCTAAGCAATGATTATTGTATCACAATACGTCAAAAAAGTCAAGGGGAATATCATAGAAATATACAGCAGGAAAAAGGTAATTTCTGTGTCAGGACGCTCTGTTCACGAATTCGCGGCTCGACCGTACAACGATCCCGGAAGGGCTCTATGCCTACGATCTGCGGGACGAGTGTGACGGCAACATCAACGAACTGAAAGAGTTCGTGCTGGTCAACCATCTTACATTTCAGAATATCTCTTTTCTCTATTTCAATATAAGAGGTTATTGCAGCGAGAGCCGCTGTTTTTTGTGTATAAGAAACAAACCTGCTTTATCCGGTTTATGTTGAACCTCCCGAAAGAACTTTTCTTCTATTATACCATAGCTCGCCACGGAATACAACAATTTATGACATAAGAAAAACATTGCAAAAAACCGGAAATGATCAGACGTCGTTTCCGTGATTTTTGTATTTTATTTCAGAAATAAGCGCACACTATGTTTTGGCCGCCACGGTATTCATAGGAGTATGATGACGACCGCTTCTTTATCAGAGTGACGCCGAGATGAACATCGTTGTCCGCATGCTCAAACGGGTCATACATCTCGCCGACGGATGTAACGGAAAGACATATCTGTTTATCGGCTTCGGCGTATTCGAGCTGAAGTTCGATATCCGGCCGCGCGCCGTTCAGAGATCCGAAAAACTCATATATCAATTCTTCACAGATAAGCTGCATATTGTAGGTCTGTTTGAGCGTGAGCCCGTATCTGTCGCAGAAATGCTTGACATCTCCGTTAAACCGCATCAGATCGAAGTCCGAGCTTGTGATATGCTCATGGATAGTTTTGAGCTTCCGGATAAACGCGATCGTTTTTTCCTTTGCGGGATGCTCAAATATATCCTCGACCGTTCCCTGCTCATAAATTCCGTGATCGGCAAAAAACAGTATTCTGTCCGCGATCTCTTTCGCGAAATCCATTTCGTGGGTCACAATTATCATTGTAAGACCCCTCATCGACAGCATACGGATAGTCGCGAGCACCTCGCCGACCATGGTCGGATCGAGCGCGCTTGTGGGTTCGTCAAAAAGCAGTATCTCGGGATCCATCATAAGGCAGCGCGCAATAGCTATACGCTGCTTCTGTCCGCCGGAAAGCGTATCAGTCATAGCGTTTTCCTTGCCGGAAAGTCCGACTGTGCGAAGCAGTTCGTTCGCTTTTTCAGCGGCTTCCTTTTTCGGCATTTTCAGCAGTCTGCACGGTGCGGCACAGAGATTTTCCATGACGGTCATGTGGGAAAACAGATTGAAATTCTGATAGACCATTCCCATTTTCCGTCGGATAACGTCGATCTTCGCGCCCTTCGCCGTTATCTCTTCGCCCATGATCGAAACGGTGCCCGAATCCGGCTTTTCAAGCATTTCAAGCGACCGCAGGAACACACTTTTGCCGCAGCCGGAACCGCCGAGTATCACGATCTTTTCGCCCTTTTTTACCTCAAGATCGACGTTTTCCAGCACTTTCAGCTTACCGAACGATTTTGACAGATTTTTTACTTCAATAACGTTCATATTTTATTCTTCTTTATGACCTTCTCTTTACTTCGGAAAGAATTTCGGTATGGTAGATCTCTGTTATGGTCATTCCGTCGGGATACATAGCTTCTGTAACATTGTCAAGCACCGGAGTCCAGAAAACGACCTGCGCCCTGCCTGTCATCAGCGCGATAGTTCTCGAACCCGATTCGATATTCACAGACTTTATGTTAATGTGCAGGCGCTTTCCTATCTCGGAAATAAGGGCGGTGTTGAATCCGGCCGGTATTCCGTCGGCAGAAATATAATCCATAGGAGGAAGGTCTCCGGTAAACGCAAAGGACACAGTCTCAGCATCGTCGAAGTGCTCGTATTCCACAGGCTCCGGCTCTTTTCCTTCAATAAATCCGTTAATATATTTTTCTTCCAGCGCCTTCATCGTTCCGTCCTCTTTGATGTCCGAGATCGCCTTTGAAAGCCTGTCGCGCAGGTCGGCATCGGTGTTGTTGAGCATCATCGCGAACCCTACATTGAACGGGGTCTCGGTATTAAGCGTCGCCGCAGCGAACTCATAATTGCGGGCCGCCATATATCTTGCGGTGCAGTCCGCTATCTTAACGGAATCCACATCGCCTCTCATAAGCGATAACTGAAGCTCGGTCAGAGAAGAGAAAGTTTCGGCTGTTCTCTCGGCTCCGGTAGTATCTTCGCCCGCATCTGCAATAGTCTCATCCACGATCGGCACGGGCGATTCAAGAACGCCGACATGAACTGTCTCGGCTGCTCTCGCTCCGCCTGTTACGAATGTCGTTGATAACGGATCGGCGTTGTCCGTTTTTTCCGGTTTTTCTGCACCGGAACACGATGTCAGCATAAGTATTGCTGCAAGCCCTGATGCAAGCAAAGTTTTTTTCATATAGCTCTTCATTTTTCTGCTCCTTTGAGTTTTTTCATTTTCCTGATCCCGGCAAAGTAAAAGATAGCTTTCACAAGATACGCGACGCCTAAATAAAGCAGCATTCCCACGCATATCATTATTACCGGCTGCATTGTCCTTGATGACGCTGTATTTATCACTCTCGCAAGATCGGTTATCGTAACATAACCGACCACACTTGTCCACTGTATCAGATTCACGACCGTCGATTCATACACCGGCTTCGCTATATCGACCGCCTGCGGCAGCGTAACAAGAAAGAACGCCTGAATGCGCGAAAAACCGAGGGTTCTCGCCGCCTCGACCTGACCCTTGTCCGAAGCCATAAGCGCGCTTCGTATAAGCTCTGCGAAATAAGCCGACGAATTCAGCGAAAAGGTTATCACCGCGATTATATCCGCCTCGAGATTGGTCCTTGCGAACACCACATAGTACATCATCATAAGCAGCATGAGTACCGGCATACCGCGCAGGACTGCTATATAAAATCCGGACACGCGGCTTAGCACCTTGAAGCGGCTCATACGAAGCCAGCATATCCCGGCACCGAGGATCGTTCCGAAAAGAACGGACAGCGCGGATATTTTCAGCGTGACCAGCAGACCGGAAAGGACAGATCTCCACATTCCGCTTTCTATAAGAAGCTCATATATGTTATTCATTCTATCAACTCCCGTTCCGGATCTTTATACAAACCACGATAACTATATTATATATTATATTGGCAACCTCTAAAAACCTGCTATTTAACAGCAAAATCATATCATAGAGGTATACTACTTTTTTCTCTTTTGTACAGGATTTTTAGATGTTACTTTTTATTATAACTTATTTTTCGGCGTTTGTCAATAATCCGGATATCGCGGTCAATGATTTACGGGCGAAAAAAACGGACAGGTTTCCCTGCCCGGTAATTCTGTTGTTATTACTTCACAACCGTGAGATCAACGTCGTCGAAGTTTACAGGATAGTTCTTGTAGTTTATGTTTAAGGGAGCGCGTTTCTTCGATCCTATCAATCCAAGCGTTTTTGCTTTCGCCGCTTGCCGCCGGATTGATTGATTGAGTATTTGATACTTCTTTACTTGTTTTTTTAGTATTTAATTTGTATTTATTTAATTACGCTTCATTTTACGTACACGGTTTCTCCGGATACGGATTTTCGGGACACGGTGAATCGTGACGCGGTTTGCAGTCTTTCGTCTTCTCATAGAGGTTATAGACAGCGCCGCCGAGCTTTCCGCTTGCATCACGCTCCTGATAACGCTCTATGTACCCACATTCTTCAAGCTCCTTTACAGCGATATCCCGCCAAATATGACGATATGCATCGGCGGCTGCATGATCGGTAGGTTCGGCAGCTTCAACCGCGGTAAGCAAGCCAAATACCTTGATCGTGTACCGAACGACATAAACTAAACAATTGAGAGCTTGTAAGCTCAGATGCGAGTAACATCGCATTTTAACTTGCAGGCTCTTTTTTGTTGCAAAAATTCAGCAGAAACAGAGATATTCGTTGGCGATAACAAGAAAAAATCGTCAATGTATATGAATTTTTCTCAGGAAGGAGCTCTTATGTATTTTACAGAAACCCCACACCTTCAACGTATCGAACAGATGATGATCTCGATACCTTACCAAATTCCGCGAAGTTCATGCTTCCGGTGCAACGGTCAGAATTATCATGATCAGATCACAACAAAGCTTGCGATGCAGATACTTCTTGACAGCTTCGGAAGCAGAAAACTCGAAAATAGAATGAAAGGAATAGATATGAAGCCACAGTTTACAAGCAAACAGCATTATGACCGTTTCACCGGATTCCTCAAATCCATGACATTAAGTCCCGCCCACTGCAGCCGCAACTATGTAGCTGCAGTTTTTCTTTTGTCCTCAAACTCTACTCTGTGGGAGAAGTCAAAACCGCATATCAACAGGGCTGCCGTGGATTTTGATAAAATAAAGCTCGGCTCAATCACTACAAAGATATACACTATATTCAAGGCGGCAAAAGAGGTATACACCGACAAAGCCGAGATCAGTGTAAGCGAGTTCTGCGACTGCTTGCTCATCAATGACAGAACGATCAGCAATATCTTCACTGCTATGCTTATTGAGAATCACGGTTACCGGATCGTGGATACATCAATGTTTGAAAAAAAGGCGAAAGCGGTCTGAATGATCGATTTCATATAATTCAATTACGGAGAGAGGTGAAAATCATGAACAATCAGCAGGTACAGTATTACAAAGAAGCATATCCCAAAGGCACAAGGATAATGCTTGACAGCATGGGCGATGATCCCCGCCCCATTCCGCCGGGGATGACAGGAACCGTAATAGCAGTAGATGATGTTGGAACCATACACTGTGCATTCGACAATGGACGGCAGCTGGGTATCTGTCCCGATGTCGATAGTTTTCATGCTATTGACCCGGTGGAATCCGAAGAACCTGTCATGTCTATGTGAGGAATGAAGCGGTATGTGCCGGTGGGAGGTGAGAAAATGCCGAATCATATTCAGAACAGAGTCAGACTTACGGGCGAACATAGCCGAATTGATGAACTTATGAGAACAGTTCAGAACAGCGAGGAAGGTCTCGGAACTATTGATTTTAACAAGATAATCCCGATGCCGAAGGAACTGGACATCGAATGCAGCTCTCGTACAGAACAAGGCTTCAAAGCCTATTCAGACTTTATTTCCGTGTATCTTCTCGGGCAGCCGGACGGCAAAATCGATGTGTTCTCTATACCCGAGAGCAGCGAGAAAGCCTTTCTGAAAGTCCGAAAGAATATTGACCCTGAAACATGGTCTCTCGGAAAAAAGGCGTATCATAACAAGATCAAGTTTGGTCATTCAAGCTGGTACGATTGGTGTATTGCCAATTGGGGAACAAAATGGAACGCATACAGCTTTGGACAAGCAGATACGAACACATTGTTATTCAATACAGCGTGGTCGTGCTCTATGCCTGTCATGACAAAACTTTCCGAGATGTTCCCCGATGTGCATTTCAACTATGCGTGGGCAGACGAGGACTTCGGAAACAATGTCGGTGAAGTCGAGCTGCAAAAAGGAGAGATAACTTACGAAAATATCCCCGCGCCGTTTTCAAAGGAAGCCTTTGAAATGGCTGCGGAGATACGCGGTGAAGATCTGCTGGCAGACCGACACATGATGTTCAATGAGGAATCCGATAACTACGAACGCCTTTCCGACGAGGAATGGGAAGCTCTCGAAGCATCAGGAGAACCGCAGCAGTCGATGTAACTGCCGCGGTATTTTTTATGCGGGGAGGTGATAAACGGCTTAAAAGTACTGGAACTGTTCGCAGGGACACGGTCTATCGGTCGTGCGTTTGAACGGCACGGTCACGAGGTTTTCAGCGTCGAATGGAACAAGGACTTCGAGAATATATCACTGTACAAGGACATATCCGAGCTGACTGCACAAGAGATAATCGACAGCTTCGGGCGACCGGATGTGATATGGGCATCACCGGACTGCACTACTTTCAGCATTGCAGCGATATCCCATCACAGACGGAAGAACGAGGAAACCGGAAATCTCGACCCTGTCAGTGATTATGCAAAGTTCTGCGATAAAGTGGATACGCACGTCCTCGACCTTATTAGGGCGCTTGCACCAAAATACTGGTTCATTGAGAACCCGAGAGGCGGTATGAGGAAGATGACCTGGATGCAGGCTCTTCCGCGGTACCCAGTTACATACTGCCAGTATGGGGATAAGCGAATGAAGCCCACCGACATCTGGACCAACCACCCCGACCCGAAGTTCCTGCCACCCTGTCACAACGGTGACCCATGTCACGAACCGGCACCGCGAGGCAGTAAGACCGGAACTCAGGGACTCAAGGACAGCGTTCAGCGAAGCATGATACCGGACAGGCTCTGCGAACACATTGTAAAGATTTGCGAAGAGTAAATCAGCATATCTATCGGTGCTTCAAACACATACAGGGTATCGTTCTTCCCGAAGTGGGCGAAACTGTACCTTGTGTCCGAACCTTCGACTGTAATGCGGAATGTACTCCCGAACGACAATGTTGACCGGGCATGAGCCTGTTTCGGAGCGCCGTTCTCGTCAGCAGTACCCACGAACACAACATTGTGGTGAGCCTTGTCCTCGTAGATCGTACCCTTATGAGCGAAGAATGAAATGACCTCGGGCGCAATGAATCTCTGCTTTGTAAGAAAGGCATACGCTCGGCGCATATCTTCATTGGCTTCGGGAAGTTTGAACGGTTTGCGCTCCGGTTCTTTCCTTGGAGCCAGCTTTATCACTGTTCGCACAGGAGCCGTTCTGTCGCTGTACCCGCCGAGCAGGGAGATCATCGCGTCCTGATATGTCATTCCGTAAAACTCCCGCATGAACTTCACCGGGCCGCCGCCGATCTGATTCTTGTGATCGTACCAATGATTTCCGCGTACCATGATGCTGTCGTGAACACCACCACCGTCCGTATATATCAGCTTGTAGTCGTCCCCAAGCGTTTGATCTGCTCCCCCCGGCTTTGCAGGAATGATACAAGATCGACAGAGGAAGCTCTCAGCTTATCATCTTCCGAGAATGGAATAAACTCTGCCAATAAAATCACTTCTCCTTTTCGTGTTGAATAAAATGTTATCTTGGTTTCTTAGCTTTCTTGGTTCATCGTGAACCTACCCATAGACCACTTGCTGCCCTTTATGCGCCGCGTCCTTGCGGCGTTTGGGTGCAGCTACCATTGCTTCCTGCAATGCGACAGGGCAGACTGCCCCCTCGGAGTGGATTCGGCTTTTTTCAAGGCGGTCTTGCAATGTAGTACATATTTGAGGAGTTGCCGCCCCTCACTCTGTATCGCCGCTCGTGCCGAATAAAATTGGCAGACTCAAGGTCTGCAAGAGCACGTTTGACTGTACTCTTGGAGAATTTCAAGTCCGCCGCTATCGTTGACACGGACGGGAAGCACTTTCCGTCCTTGTCAGCACGGTCGCAGAGATACAAGTACACCGCGACCGCCCTGTGCTGTAAATCACAGCAATAAATATCTTATCTTCCTGTTTTCAAATCTGCTTGGGAAATGGCTCGGAGCGCATAACAGACAGCTTGTGACGTTCGTTTCTTTAATGTATGGTGTGATATATTTACTTTCCGGTCTGATCTCGGTTAGTAAGTCCATAGAAGAGTCCGGACAGCTAACGGACATCATCATATACTTTGTAGGCGAATTGATCCTATACGCCGCAAGTATTCTTATGTATCTTTTTGACATCAAAGCGCTTGCCGAACTTACAGACCGTGAGAGGACGCTGAACAAAGGACTGTTTACTGTTCCTCCGGCGATATTCATTTTGTTTTATAGTATATTTTCTCTGATAATAGTACCCTATGTGGATATTACGGGAAAATTCCTGATACGACTGCTTTACATACGATGACCGAGACAAGACCGAGTCTCTGCTTGATATCATCACACATCACGAAAAGATCGAAGAATTTGATATGGAACTGACCGGAAAGGTCATTAAATATATATCCGTTGACCGCGGCACGATCAACGCCGAGCTTGTCAACGGAAAGACGATACAGATCAAGGGAGCGTGACAGAAATGTTAGCACCGACAACGACCGACGGCACTTTGCGGGTAACTGTTATTCCTGCCAAGCCGAAAGACGAAACCTCAAACAAGAAAAATGCCGTAAAGCGTGTAGCCGCCTACTGCCGTGTATCGACCGACGAGGACGAGCAACTCAACAGCTACGAAACGCAGTGCAAATACTACGACGAGTACATAGCGAGCCACGAGGACTGGAAGAAAGTAGCAATCTTCGCTGATGAGGGTATCACCGGCACTCAGGCGAAGAAACGCCCGGAGTTCCTCAGGATGATACGTTACTGCCGCCGCGGGAGCATTGACATAATACTTGCCAAGTCGGTTAGCCGCTTTGCCCGTAACACCGTGGAGAGCTTGCAGTATGTGCATGAACTGAAAGAGCTTGGCATTGCGGTCATATTCGAGAAAGAGAACATAAATACCCTCGAGCAATCAGATGAGATGCTGCTGACGATATTCTCATGGTTCGCCCAAGCAGAATCCGAGAGTATCAGCAAAAACGTGTCATGGGGAATCCGTCGCTCCTTTGAACAAGGCAAATTCAGCATGGCTGCGATCTTCGGCTACGAAAAGGACAAGAACGGCGAGCCACGCATAATCCCCGAACAAGCGGAAACGGTCAGGCTTATATTCACTATGTTTCTGGACGGAGCAAGCTACCGAAATATAGCGGACAAGCTTATAGAGCAGAACACGCCGAATGCCCGCGGAGCCGTCAAGTGGTCGATCTCCACAATATCAAGCATACTACAGAACGAGAAATATGCGGGAGATGCGCTCCTGCAAAAGACATACACGGTCGATTGCATATCCAAGAAAACAAAAAAGAACACCGGAGAGTTTCCGATGTACTATGTAAGTGACCACCATGCGGCGATAATCGACCGCGATACCTTCAATAAGGTGCAGGTTGAGATCAGCCGTCGGAACTGCTTGAAAAAGGCGTCGGGCAAGGAAACGAACAACAACGGACAGTACAGTGCCAAGTACGCACTGACTGAAAGAATGTACTGCGCGGAGTGCGGCGCTGCATACCGCAGAACGACATGGACGGCAAAGGGCTACAAGGAGATCGTGTGGCGCTGTGTAAGCCGTTTGGAGAGCGGAAAGAAGAAGTGCAAACACTCCCCGACTCTCCACGAAGAAAGCCTTCACAGGTCAATTCTGGAAGCGATAAACGGCTTCTGTGCGATAGGTGATGATGTCCGGCAGGAGCTGAAAGCCGGAATACAAGAGGTAGTGATACCGGACGACCAGATAATCTCGCAGCTCGAACAGCTTCGGGCAGAACGCAGCAACGAGATCAGCCGATTGCTGGAACTGTCGCTTGCCGAGACTGACTACACCAAGTATGACGGGGAGTTCAAACGACTCTCCGATGAAATAGATGCAATAAACGAACAGATCAGAGCCGAGCGTGAAAAACTCACCAACCATTCGATAACAACCGATGCCGTTCAGAATATACTGGACGAGATCGACCGAACAGAGTTCAAACTCACAGAATATGATGACAGCATGACGCTGCGCTTCATCGAGCGGATTGATGTTATCGATAAACACACCATTAGGATCAACTTCATCGGTGGAGTTCAAGCCGAGCAGGTGGTTGAGCAATAGATTTCTCCTTTGATTTACCCTGCCGGGGTTCAAGCTTCGGCAGGGCATCCCTTTTGAAAAAACTTGACAAAGAGATGCAAATATACTATAATATTGAGTAATAGGTTCGGTTCTTTAAACTCAAGTAAAAAATATAAAGCGTTCGGAACAGACAGCCTGCGACGGCGGGCGGCGAATGCCGTCTCTTACTTTCAGTAAGGGGCGGTTTTTCTTTCTCGCAGCCGTCATCCTCATATGTTTACATCGGTTTCGTTTTGTACGTTTATATATGGCATATATCAAATGGGATTGACAAAAAACAGCTAAAATGGTATAATAAATGAACAATACCCTGAAAACATACCTGCCGCGTTTATGCGGTCAAAAAACAAAACACGGACCGAATTCCGTAAAATATAGGGTACCTCTAAAAACCGCTTTGAAAAGAGAAAATGAGAATAGCTCTTATGCCGCTGATTAAAGCGCATCCATGCGCTATTGGGGCGGCATAGTCAGAGCATCCTGCTCTGGCATCGGATACAAGGAAAGCCGACGAAG
>JAGBMA010000185.1 GCA_017635095.1 Ruminiclostridium sp.
GCAGTCAGATTTTTCGGCAGATTGGCTGAATTTACCGCAGGCTTGCTGACGCAAGTCAAGGGGAATTTGGTCAATATGCCGGAAAAGATGCAAGCAAGACAAGTGCAAAGGCGTCAGCCGCGCTTTGTGCGGTATTGCCTTTATACCGACGACATTCTCTCGTCATACCGCGCATTTATATCGGAATCCTGATTTTCCGACTTCATTTCAAGGGCTATCCTCTGTGCAATACGCTCACGGACTCGCTCGGGGATATACACACAAAGCTGACCGGAGCGCTCGTCACGCTGTGCCCGGTATGTGTAGCTTCCCTGTATCGTGGTGATGTTCTCGTTATAAGACGGCATCTTGTCCATGCGGTAAAGAACAAGTTCCTCACCTGCGGTGTTGACGGCGGTTATGGTCCCGTTGTCTTCAAGAACAACGTTTCCGCCTGTTATGATAGGCTGCTTCTCGGCGCTTCCTATCCATATCGGTTCAGCTGACTTTATGCCGACTGTGACAACGCCGCCGGAGATATGCACCGTACCGCCCGCATCAAGCGCACCGATACCGCATACTCTCGTACCCTCGGCATGAGCATGGACGCGTCCTCCGACGCAGTTCACATCTACCCTGCCGCCAAGAGAGCCTATTGCAGTTCCTATGTCTCCGTGGATAACAGATGTCGTATCTCCGCCGGAGATCTCTACCGCACCGCTTCCGCCGTTAAGCACACCTATACCGGTAGCGCGCTCACCGTCCGTAACAAGATCGAGGTAGCCTGCAGCCCGGATATTTACCGTACCGAACATGGTTCCCACAGATACGGCTTCGTTTGCGATACACTGGGTGATTATAGTACCGCGCTCGATCACGACATCGGTGTCGCCGGAAGCACTTCCGATACCGACAGCGTAGATACCTCTGCCCATTACGTTTACCTTGCCGTTGACAATGCGTATCTCGGAGCGCGGTCCCTTTTCGCCGCCGCCGATGCAGACGATCTTGTCGCCGGAAGAATCCACGGTTACGGAACCGTTTGTGTCAATGAGAATGCTTCCGTAAGGCTTCTCGAAACTTGCACCGATACCCGCGCCGCCGTTGCGGTTGTTCTTGACGGTAAGACTGCCTTCGCCGGTGATGATGACGGACGAATCCGGCGGAACATAGATGCCTTCCTTGTTGAAGGTGTTGTCGCCTTCGAGAACAATGGTCGTTCTCGCATTGTTTCCGACCTGCACGGTAGTTTCTACCGCGCCCTTGATATTGACGTTCTCGAATATGAGCATAGTATCGGTATCATCTGCGGTCTTTATGACCATATCAACTATGTTGGCCTTTGTACCGACAAAGCGCACCGTGCCCTTAGGCACAAACACACCGGCATACTTTTCAAGGGAAAGGTTGAACACATTGATGATCTCGCCTTCGGAAGCCTCGTAGATACGGTTTTCCTTGTTGAGCTTCGACAGGCGGATATTCTCTTCGGATATGTAATCCTTTATCTTCTCGTCTATGCCCGGAACGACTTCCCTCGAAGGCTTTGCGGTATAGAAGCCCTGAATGAGATCCACTCCGAGCTCTATGACTTTTGCAAGTTCTTCCTTGGTCTCGACGCCTTCCGCAAGTATCTTGATATTGTACTTTTTACCGAACTTGATGAGATTCGATACGAGGAGCTGTTTTTTCGAGTCTGTGTCGATAGAGGTGATGAGGGACATATCTATCTTGATGAAGTTGGGGTTGTTGTTGAGCACCTTCATATCGTTGGAGTAGCCGCTTCCGTAGTCATCTACGGCGATATTGCAGTTAAGGATATTGCGCAGGTTATCGAAAGCTGCAATAGTATTATCGTCGTCATCGTCGTTTTCGAGGATCTCAACGACTATATTTTCGGAAACATCGGCATACAGGCTCTGGAGCTTTGAAAGCTCGGAATCGGGCAGTATAACGCTCGGGATACTGTTGATAAAGATCTTCTTTCCGCCGAACTTATCTATATTTTCCTTGTAGTATTTGAGTGCATTGAAGAAAGTGCTCCGCTCGACGTTATAGAGCATATTGCTGATCTCTGCGTACTTGAGCACCTCAAGGGGCTTCAGACCGATATCGTCCGCTGTGCGCATGAGCACCTCGTAAGCGTATATCTCGCCGTTTCTTGCGTCAACGATAGGCTGGAAATTATAGATGAACTCGTTCTTGCTCACGAGCTGTTTGAACTTATCGAGCTTGTCGAGCTCCACATTCTTCTCGCGGTAGATCTCACGAACGCCCTCGTTATACAGCTTCACATATGTTGTTATCTCAAAATACAATACGGCAACAGCGCAAACGAGACCTGTTCCCCTTAGTCCGAGGTCAACCGGTCCGATACCGTTGCCAAACACATAATCATATATTATTGAACCGGAAACAGCGAGAAGCACCAAGGCAAGAAGAACACACCTCACCCCGAATAAAATCTGTGACTTGCTCGTTTTATTGTTTCTCATCGGCAGCCTTCCGTTTCTTTATCCGACGACCCGGATAAAATACATTATTATGTATTATATTATATATCACAACGGCCGATATGTCAAGACAATTCCGATTTCTTCCGTATAAAAGCGACAAAAAAATGTCTTGACAGCTTTAAAAATACAGCAATAATACAGAAAATCGCACTCTCCACGGTTACAGATAAACGCCGCCGATGCTTTTGGCACCGACGGCGTCTGTTATCGTTTACTTTTCAGTCGCTCTGTCCCGCTGTCCGGACTCACTTCATTCTGAAAGACTGGCAGTCGGTACACTGATCCACAGTCGGGTCATTCTCGTGAGTTCCCACTCTTATACTGTCAAGGCTGCAGTAGTCACTGTCACAGCAGTGATGTGTGCAGTTAGTTACCGTACATTCAATACATTTGTTTGCGCGTTCTGTGCTCATTTCTCATCTCTCCGTTCATATTTTGATGCGGTGTGCCCGCAGTCATATTATGCGCGGAAAGAGTGTAAAAATGCAGTTTCACAAAATGCAAGTTCAGGCATTTCTGTCTTTTTCTATCAGAAGTTTTATTGCATCGACCGAGCATTTTATCGCGCGTTCGCTCGTCTCACACACCTTGTCGGGAAGTCCCGCCTTCGAGCGTTCCACATTCCACAGAGCTGTGAACACCGCACCGGCGCGGACGTGCCTTGAAAGCGCCACAGCAAAGAGCGCCGCCGACTCCATCTCGCTGGTGAGACAGCCTGCACGCACATAAGCGTCCCAAGCCGGAGCAAGCGTCGCCGACACCGGCACCCCGTTGGGGTCGATCTCGCCGTAGAAACTGTCCTTACAGTGTACCACTCCCACATGGCAGCGGTTTCCGTTCTCATCGGAAGAAAGCGCGTCACCGGCCTGCTTCAGCGCACACATCACATCGAAATCCGGTACTGCCGGATACTCTATCGGCAGATATTCCCGGCTTGTTCCCTCGCTTCTTATCGCACCGCTTGCGACTATAATATCGCCGCCGTACACTTTCATATCCATTCCGCCGCTCGTTCCTATACGAATGAATGTATCCGAGCCGCTCATTATAAGCTCTTCCACAGCTATCGCCGCCGACGGACCGCCTATGCCCGTTGAGCAGACGCTCACCTTTTCACCGAGAAGCGAGCCGGTGTATATGTTGTATTCACGGTTCTGCGCGACCTGAACAGCCCCGTCGAGCAGCTCCGCTATCTTCGGTACCCGACCGGGGTCTCCCGGAAGTATCACATATCTTCCCACATCGCCGTTCCTTATGCGCAGATGAAATCTGAGATCGTCCTGAATAAGTGCCATACTTTACCTCCTGAGTTTTCCGTTCGCAGCCCGGAGACTGCATCAATTGAACTAATCCGTCTGATTCCCTCGTACAGCTGCGGTCATATCCGCTCCGACAGCCGCCGAGTACTTTGAACCGTCCGTATGGTCTGCCGACCTGCCTTTATCATAGATGATGATGCATTCCAGATCGTACCACGAGTAGTAGTATCTTGCACAGCGGTTCCCTGTTGCCGCGCTCACATACGACTCACCCATGTACGAGCCCTCATACACTGCGTCACGGAGCTGCTGTTCATCACCGTTCTTCATTATGAAATAAGTGTTGCTGTCTCCCTCGGCGCGGGAAGATATTTCAAGCTCCGACAAGGCGATGATATCGTCTTTTATACTGTCCGCGTACTCCGCGAATGCATTGAACTTCTCCTCCGGTGTCACGGTATTGCCGAACCACTGGCCGACGAACCATATGTACAGCAGCATGAGAACTGCCACGCCGATAAGTGAGAGTACGAACGGCAGCCAATGGGGCAGCCTGAATCTTTTTTTTGCATTTTCCGGCATCTGTTCACCGCCTCCCATAAAATGAACGCTTATTCGTTATCCGCGTCGTCACCGAGAATTGACGGCGCTTTTTCTTCTTTCTTAGCCTTGCTGTCCTCAAAAAGCTTTGTGATATTCCGACGTTCTTCTATCGCAAGAATGAAGATATCCAGAAGCGTAGCGAAGATGAGCGGCAGATACAGGTCGTGAGGCGCAGATGTGAAATCCTTCTGAGCATAAAGCGCGTCGAACATACCGTTGAGCACAAGAACGCCCACAAGACCGATAACCGAGAGCGCCGCAGCCACGCGGTAATGCTTTCCGAAGATAAGCGCCGCGGAGAGCACATAACCCACTGCCGCAGTTACGAGCCAGACTACCATTATGTGGGTCTGCTCGGCTATTGGTATGACATCAGAGCCGGATATCATTATCACGACGGGAAAGAATATGCCCACCGCAACTCCCCAGATACAGACGATACCCGTTTCGATAACTTTCAGAATTATTGACAATACTTTCATAAAAATGTCCTGTTCAGAATATAGATAATATGTGAACGATCTGCTTCATCATTCGCAGACAACAATAATATAATAACACACTTTTATAAAAATTGCAACATATCCGAAAAACTTTCCACTGATATATCGGGTCGTTCTGCAAATATTAAACTTGCAGCGAAAAGCAAGGGAGAATCAAGAAATGAAGAAAATATCGGGAATAATAAACATAACCTTAGCTCTTCTGACATCACTTCTGTTCATAACAACCGCGGCTTACGGGACATCACGTGAGGCTCTCGCCGCCGCCTCATACACGCAGATAAGCGAGAGAAAGACCGTGATACCCTGCGGGACTCCGTTCGGGATCAAGATGCTCACCAACGGGGTCGTGGTCACGGATTTCGGTGCAGTCAACGGAAGGCTCAGCCAGCAGTCCCCCGCTGAAGCAGCAGGTATCCGCAAAGGCGACATCATAAAGTCCGTCAACGGTATCGACGTTACCGACAGCATATCCGTGAGCGCTGCCGTACAGACCGACCCGAGCTGCACCATAAACGTGCTCCGCGGCGGAGAGGAACTCACATTCACGGCAAAGGCGCTCGAATCCGACACCGACGGCGAATACAAGCTCGGTATGTGGACAAAGGACAGCGTAGCCGGCATAGGCACCATGACGTTCTATGATCCGGAGACCTGCACCTTCGCCGGTCTCGGGCATGGTGTGAGCGACACGTCATCGGGGGTGAGAATGCCGCTTCTGAGCGGTGAGATCACCGCAGTCTCCATTACCGACGTGATCCGGGGAGCTTCCGGTTCTCCCGGTGAGCTCTGCGGCGCGTTCATCTCCAGCGTCGAACTCGGTACAATCACCCTCAACAGCGATTTCGGGGTCTTCGGTACGAGCGACACTTCCCCTATCCTTTCCGAGCCGGTGGAAATTGCGGGCAAGGACGAGGTAAAAGCCGGAAGGGCTGTTATTTACACCACGACCGCGGGAATGATGCCCGAGGAGTACGAGATCGAGATAGTGAGCATAGAGCGCGGCAGCGACTCGCCTATACGCAATATGACTATCCGCATAACCGACCCGGAGCTTCTTTCCCGCACCGGCGGGATAGTCCAGGGCATGAGCGGCAGCCCTATCCTCCAGGACGGAAGGCTCGTAGGTGCAGTCACCCATGTTCTTGTGAACGATTCGGCAATGGGCTATGCGGTATTTGCCGAGAATATGCTCAAAGCCTGTGAGCCGGATATGTGATATCCAGACAATACAAAAAAACAGCAGACTCCAAGGTCTGCTGTTTCTTTGAATAAATTACTCAAAGATCGGTAAGGAACGGCGTAAGAAGTATCATTACCATGCATATCGGGCAGACATACATTATCATGATGCGGTAAAGCCACTTTGCACCGAACTTCTTTTCTCCGTAAAGAACCTCTTCCTCAACATACTTCGTCTTTACCACATATCCGATAAGAACACAGGTCAGGAGCGCAAGTATCGGCATCATCACCGAATTCGTTATGAAGTCGAAGAAGTCAAGGAACTGCATACCGAATATAGTAACCGCCGACCAGTCGCTGTAGCCGAGGACGGAAAGCATTCCAAGTGCGAGAGTTATCACGATGACCACTATGCAGGCCTTTACTCTGCTGAGTCTGAACTTTTCCATTACCGCAGCCACGACGGTCTCCATGAGCGAGATCGACGAAGTGAGGGCGGCGAGCGCCACAAGGATAAAGAACGCGGCGCCTATGAACTCACCGAAAGGCATAGTTTCAAATACCTGCGGAAGCGTTATGAACATGAGTCCGGGGCCGCGTCCGAGTGCAGCCTTGTCCCCGCCGGAGAATACGAACACCGACGGAACGATGATAAGTCCCGCAAGGAACGCGACTCCGGTATCGAACAGCTCGATGTGGCGCACTGAGCCTTCAAGTGAGTCCTCCTTGCGCATATATGAACCATAAGTGATAAGTATGCCCATGGCGATGGACATTGAGTAGAAGAGCTGGCTCGATGCCGCAGCCAGCGTTTTGAACAGCTTCTCCACCGAGAAATCCTCAAAATTGGGGAGCAGATAATAAACCGCGCCGTCAAGCGCTCCCGGAAGCGTGAGCGTATATATCGCAATAGCTATTATGAGCAGGAACAGCACCGGCATAAGTACTTTGCTCACCTTCTCGATGCCGTTCTGTACGCCGAGCATTATGACCACAGCGTTCAGTACCACATAGATGACGAAGAAGAGCGTAGTCTCACCGGATCCGCTTATGAATGTCTCAAAGAACGTGAGGGATTCCCCCGATGCAGTCTCCGTTGTCTGCGCCGCAGCAGAACCCTGCATGGTAACGAACATGGTCATGTACTTGAGGACCCAGCCGCCTATAACGCAGTAATACGGGAGTATAAGCGCCGGAATGACCGCAGCCATCCAGCCCATGAACCCGAACCGCTTGTCCACTGTTTTATACGCCCCGAGAACGCTCTTGCCCGTGCGTCTTCCTATAGCTATCTCTGTAAGCATGAGCGTAAAACCGAACGTTACCGCAAGGATAATGTAGATCAGCAGGAAAAAACCACCGCCGTACTTTGCCGCAAGATAAGGGAATCTCCATATATTCCCGAGACCCACCGCCGAACCTGCAGCAGCGAGAATAAAGCCGAGTTTACTTCCGAAACCGTTTCTTTCTTTATTTTTTTCCATTACTTTTCCTCTCAGTCGATATATTATTTCTATTATAATATAATTGCAGATTTTTTACAATAATAAAAAAAATTTTTTGTCCCTAATTTTTTTCTTATTTTTTGCAATTTATTGTGCAAATAACCAAAAATCCCTTCGGATATGGAAACCGGGTACGTTTTGTGATATTATATGTATTGACCCTGCAATACCGCACCGGTCATAAATCACAATACAAAGGTGTATCATGGCTACATTAAAAGAAACAAAGATAAACGAGTCCGTCGAAGTCGTGAATGTGGGCGGCGACGGCGCGCTCCGCCAGCATCTCCTCGATATGGGGATAATCCCCGGGACACGCATTACCGTGCTCAAGTACGCGCCCATGGGAGATCCCGTGGATATAATGCTTCACGGGTACGAGCTCACTCTCCGGCTCGCGGACGCGGAACAGATAGAAGTCTGTCCCGCAGCCGAAAAGATCCGGGCTTCCGTCACTTCCCACCACAAAAAGGAATCCGAACACCCCGGTCTCGGTGAAGGCGGCCGCTTTCACCCCAAGGGAAGCGGCACTCCGCTCCCGGACGGTACGGTGATGAAGTTCGCCCTCGTCGGCAATCAGAACAGCGGCAAGACCACCCTCTTCAACCGCCTTACCGGCTCAAACCAGCACGTCGGCAATTTTCCCGGAGTTACCGTTGACCGCAAGGACGGAATGATAAAAGGGCGGAAAGACGCTGTAATCACAGATCTCCCGGGTATCTATTCCATGTCCCCCTACAGCAGTGAGGAGATAGTCTCCCGCAGCTTCGTTCTTGACGAGAAGCCTCATGCGATCATAAATATTGTTGACGCTACCAACATCGAGCGCAACCTCTACCTGACTATGCAGCTCCTTGAAATGGATATCCCCATGGTGGTGGCGCTCAATATGATGGACGAACTTACCGCCAACGGCGGCAGCATCGACGTGAACCGAATGGAGGATATGCTCGGAGTGCCGGTGGTTCCCATATCTGCCGCAAAAAACAGCGGTATAGACGAGCTGGTGGATCACGCCATACACGTTGCATACTATCAGGAGCGTCCCGTGAAACAGGACTTCTGCGGCAAGTCCGCCAACGGCGGCGCAGTTCACCGCTGTCTCCACGGCATAAGCCACCTTATCGAGGATCATGCCGAAAAAGCCGGACTTCCCATAAGATTTGCAGCCTCAAAGGCGGCGGAAAACGACAGGCTCATAACCGAGAAGCTTGATCTCGACGCAAACGAGCTTGACGCTATCGAACACATAGCGGTGCAGATGGAGAAAGAACGCGGTCTTGACAGAAGCGCCGCCATTGCGGATATGCGCTTTTCATACATAGCGAAAGTCTGCGGAGAGACAGTCACCAAGCCTTCCGAGAGCAAAGAACATATAAGGAGCAGAAAGATCGACAGACTGCTCACCGGAAAATTCACCGCCATACCCATGTTCATTCTTATAATGGGGCTCGTGTTCTGGCTGACGTTCGAGGTCATAGGAAAATGGCTCCAGGATATGCTCGGCGAGGGCATTGACGCGCTGATAGGGCTTGCGGACGAAGCATTCACCAACGCGCAGGTGAATGAGACACTCCACAAACTCATTACCGAGGGCATCTTTGCGGGTGTCGGCAGCGTACTCAGCTTCCTGCCCATAATCGTAACGCTGTTCTTCTTCCTTTCCATTCTTGAGGACAGCGGATATATTGCCCGCGTCGCTTTCTTCATGGACAAGATACTGCGAAAGATAGGACTTTCGGGACGAAGCATCGTTCCCATGCTCATAGGTTTCGGCTGCACGGTGCCGGCGGTCATGTCCACCCGCACGCTTCCGAGCGACCGTGACAGAAAGATGACTATTCTGCTGACGCCGTTCATGAGCTGTACGGCAAAACTGCCGATATACTCGTTCTTCATAGACGCGTTCTTCCCCGACATCTCATGGCTGGTGATGATAGGCGTTTATGTCCTCGGTATCCTTGTCGGCATTCTCGCGGCGTTCCTGTATAAAAACACGCTGTTCAGAGGTGAGCCGGTGCCGTTCGTAATGGAGCTCCCGAACTACAGAATGCCGGGAGCGGGAAATGTGCTGAGACTGCTATGGGATAAAGCAAAGGACTTCCTCCAGCGTGCATTCTCGGTAATACTCGTTGCGACCGTGGTGATATGGTTCCTCAAAAGCTTCGATCTCCAGTTCAACATCACCGAAGACCCGGAAACAAGCATACTTGCACTCATCGCAGGCATTGCAGCGCCCGTCCTTGCGCCGATAGGAATGGGCGACTGGAGGATATGCACCGCTCTCGTTACCGGATTTATGGCAAAAGAGGGCGTCGTCTCGACCCTTGAAGTTCTTTACGGAACGGACGTATCTGCCGTTATGACCACGATCACGGCAGTTTCGATACTCGTTTTCTCGCTGCTTTACACTCCTTGTGTTGCAGCTGTCGCGGCGGTCAAGCGTGAACTCGGTGCAAAGTGGGCAGTCTGTCTCGTTCTGTGGCAGTGCGCCGTGGCATGGGCGATAACGCTTATTGTGCGCGCTGTGTGCATTCTCTTGGGGGTGGCATGATGAACATTGTTGATATCATTCTCATCGCGGTCATTGCAGCAGCCGTCGTCGGTGCTGTAATAGCCATGATACGCAGGAAAAAGCACGGCTCAGGCTGCTGTGGGAATTGCGGTAACTGCTGCGGCTGCAGCCGGGAGAAAGACGGAAAATAAGTCGTATTGCTGTCAGTCCTGCGCTCATGCGCTTGTGGGGCGCTGCCCCACGCCCCGGCGGGCTTCGCCCTGCACCCTCAGCGCGTCTGCGGTCGCGCGTGTGGGGCTCTGCCCCACACCCCGCGGGGGAGAGAGAAAACCTTTTTTTGTAAAAAAAGGCTTTTCTCTCTCCCCTCGACCCCTCTCTCTTTCCAAAAAAACTTTTGCAGCTGCCGCGCTGAGCGTGACAGTTTCTGCACAACATATAAAAAACAGCAGACCCGAATGTTATGAGTCTGCTGTTATCTTTTAGGGTACCTCTAAAAACCGCTTTGAAAAGAGAAAATGAGATAGCTGCGTCGGATACAAGGAAAGCCGACGAAGCCGGGCTGGCGCCCGGTTAGGAGGTTTGACGCAGTAGACGGTCACGGCAGGAAGCCGTGGTATTGCC
>JAGBMA010000186.1 GCA_017635095.1 Ruminiclostridium sp.
GAGAAATCTCTCGACAAGGAGCTTTACAGAATGGCTTTTGAAAGAGCCTATGCAGAAACCGTTGGACAAGTCTGAAAAGATAGAAAAAAGGACTTGCCATATTCGGTTTTCTGCGCTATAATAGGAATATCGAATATGGCTGTCTTGATTGGAAAGGAGTCATGTCATGACAAGACAGTCAACCTACAACGTAGGTATTTATGTGAGATTATCTCAGGAAGATATGCGAGAGGGCGAGTCCCTCTCCATTGAAAATCAGAAGAAAATGCTGACCGATTATGTTAGTCAGCAGACAGGCTGGAACTTGGTGGGGATATACGAGGACGATGGTTATTCGGGGACAAATTTCGATAGACCGGGTGTCAGACAGCTTCTCGATGATGCGAAGTCGGGCAAGATAAACTTGATCCTCTGTAAAGACCTTTCTCGTTTTGGTCGTAATTACATCGAAGTCGGTCAGTATATCGACTATATTTTTCCTTCGTTCAATATCCGCTTCATCGCCCTGAGCGACAATGTGGATACGCTTGACCGCAATAGCACGGCGATGGATCTTATGCCAATTATGAATCTTTTCAATGAATGGCACGCCGCAAACACTTCCAAAAAAGTGCGTAGTGTCCTCGCTCAGAATGCCAAAGAGGGAAAGTATATCGCTTCATTCGCTGCCTACGGTTACCTCAAGGGCGATGATGAAAAGCATACTCCCATTATTGATGAGCCTGCCGCAAAGGTGGTGCGACGTATCTTTGAGCTTCGTGCAACTGGTATCACGCCGACGCAGATCGCAAAAATTCTGAATGCTGAGGGTGTGCCGATACCGTCCGACTATCGGGCGCAGAGATTGGGAAAGCCGAATCCGTACAAGAACACCTTTCACTACTGGAGTCATGTGGCGGTGAGAAATATCCTCGGCAACCCGATCTATATCGGACATCTGGCACAGCAGAAGTTTACAACGGTATCTTTCAAGAATCACAAGTCCGTCCGCCGTGGCAAGGACGAGTGGGTGATTGCAGAGAACACCCATGAGCCTATTATTTCTCAGGAGCTTTGGGATAAGTGCCAGGAGGTTGACCGCTGTGCAAGCCACGGCAAGATCATGAAAAAGGGTATTGTTCTTCCGTTGAACAGTATGATGTTCTGCCCCGACTGCGGTGCAAAGATGAAGCTGAACGGTCACGCCAAGAAAAAGGACGGCTCGGTCAATTATTTCTACGCCTGCGGTACATATAGCCGTTGTGGTGCAAGCACCTGTACCACTCACTATATCAGCCGGAAGCAGATCGAGAAGATCGTGCTTGCGGATATTCTCGCAAAGGCAAGATATGTGATCGAGAACGAAGAAGAAGCCCGACAGGAGTTCCTCAGACGCAAGGAGACAGAGGGTACAAAGCACCTTGATGATGCACGTCAGCAGCTTGCAAAGTGCCAGTCAAGGCTTGCTGACCTGAAAACGATGACACAGAAGGTCTATCAGGATAAGCTGCTCGGCAAGGTGCCGGAGGACTTGTGCCTTGAAACGCTCAGTCAGTTCCGTGCAGAAGAAGCTGAGTTGACGGAGAAAGTAAAAAGCCTTACTGCCGCATTAGAACAGGACAGCAAGGCAAGGGACGATATTGAGGAATTTATCTGCCGTCTGAAACAGTATGCAGATGCACCTGAGCTGACAAGGGAAATGTGTATTGACCTAATCGAGTACGTTGTGATCGGTGACCGCCCGAAGGATAAAAGCACCCCTCGCCGTATTCAGATATATTACAAATTCCTCGATAATGGGCTTGTCGACGGCGAAAAGCCCGAATTGAAGTAAGTATGAGTTAAGGTGTATCCATTAGATAATGTTTGCTCATACACGCAAAAATCGCATTCTTCTTCAAGAGACTCGACCTCAGCGATTGACTTCTTATCCTTAGCATCGTCGGCATCTTCGCCCTCGACTGCTGCTTCTGCTGCCTTGTGCGGAACGCCCAAATCACAGAAAATGATCTGTGTAAGCCTGTCCTCAGCCGTTTCAGCGTGGATACGGACAACATTCTCGACACAGCGATTGAGCTTCGTATCGGGATTATCCTCAAATGACGGATCAATCAGTCTCGGATCAAGACCGAGCTTTCTTCCGTCCGAGGTAATCTTGAGCATATTGTCGATCGAAGGATCAACATTTCCTGCATTGATAGCATCGGCACGGTCAGCGAGTTCCTGAACAAGCTCCTGCTGAAAAGGAGTAGCTTCGACCTGAACCACCTGATAATCACAGTCAGGTACATCAAGTTTCAGCGTATCCGCAGTACGAATATCTGCCACCTGTTTGAACATACTCATCAATTCGGGCAGACCTGTATAGTTAGCGATACGGGTACGCTCCTTGAAACC
>JAGBMA010000187.1 GCA_017635095.1 Ruminiclostridium sp.
AAGCTCATTTCGTCCTTCAGACGAACAAAAGTGCAAGGAAAATCCTAAAATATAAAAATTTTCCTTGCACTTTTGCAGCCAATAAACTGCTTCAAGCTGCGCTATGAAGCAATTTGTTGGCTGATGAGCAGACATTAATAATAGCACAGAAGAGGGGAGAGAACCCCGGAACGATCTTTCACAAAGGAGGAGCAGCATATGTGTGCATCATTTGGATTTGATTTCGATAAGGACGGTATCTGGAGCTGGGAGGAGGATATCTTCGGGAACTGCATCACCGAGGATCCCTTTGAGAAGAAGGACGATGTCATCTACGACGCGTGCTTCGATGACATCTGGCTCGGAGAAAAGCATCGTGAAGCAGTGTAAAATGAATCTTACCGAAAGCGGAAAAACAAGGCGGGTATAGCAGTACCCGCCTGTTTTATTTCTGTTTTCCGGAATAATTGATGCACAGCATTGTCACATCGTCGAATGGAGAATCACCGCTGAAATCATCTATCTGCTGTTTGAGCCCGGTCACGAGCTCTTTCGGGGGGAGGTCTGCGTATTCGTTAAGATAATATACCATTCTGTCGGTGCCGAATCGCTTACCCTCCGAAGACTTTGCATCGGGAACACCGTCGGTGTACAGGAAAACGCTGTCGCCAGGGCGCAGGACGATCTTCTCGTCTTTGTACTCCATATCTTCGATCGCGGCAAGCGGGGGATCGTTGTCAATTTTATCGAGCTCATATTTTCCGCCTGCTTTTTTTATTGCAGGGTATTCGTGACCCGCATTGGAATAAGTGAGAGTGCCGGTGGATATCTCAAGAACGCCGAGCCATGCGGTCACGAAAAGACCGGAGGCGTTGTTCTCGCAGAGACGGTTGTTTGCATATTCAAACACTCGTGCGGGGCTTCTTCCCATGAGCGCGCGATCCTGAATGAGGGTCTTGGCTATGACCATAAAGAGCGCCGCGGGAACACCTTTTCCCGATACGTCCGCCATAACGAGCCCGATATGGTCGCTGTCGATACGGAAGAAATCGTAGAAATCGCCGCCCACTTCCTTTGCCGGAGTCATCGCCGCGTACATCTCGATCTCCCTGCGTTCCGGAAACGCCGTGGGAAGCATATCCGCCTGTATCTTTGTGGCAACGTCAAGATCGGCACCCGACCTTACCTTGTCCGCGGTAGCTTTTTCGATCTCCGCAATATATTCTCCGAATCCGCGTATCATTGCCGCAGTCTGCTCCGAGAGCGCGGTGATCTCATTGTTTCCGGCGGAAACGGCTTCTATCCTGTCCGCCGCGTCGGCGCTCTTTTCTTCTGCATATTCGCCTATGCAGGCACCGAGATAACGGATCTTCCGTATATAGCGGCGGTCTATGAAAATAAGCATGAGCGATGATACAAGCACGAGTACGATAACTACGGTCAAAAGCTGCATAACAGGCATACCGGCGGGCGCACGCTCACCGTGAGGAAGATCCGTTTTTACCGCCACATATCCGATTTTCTCGCCGCCGACAAAGAGCGATGTGATGTCTGCATCTTTTGGTACAGACGGGATTTCCTGCGCACTTTCGCCGAATACGAGGGCGGCATCCGATGCGCTGTCGGCGGAGAGCACAACATATATCCCGGGAATGCCGAAGGTCTGACGTGCCTTTTCGGTCATGAGCGCGATCTTCTCGTAAACATAGATGAAATACGCTTTCCGCACATTTTCCGGCAGCTCCTCAAAAGATATGTCTTTCCCGGGTACTATGCCGGGGCAGGCTTCCGCGAGCTTCTCATCATAATCCCGCAGTGCTTTACGGTACTCGGTGAAGCCATCGGGGAGCTCCGGGGCTGAACCGGAGCTGAGGCAGTCCGCATAATATTCGCGGCAGTTCATGAGTTCCTCGCTGTCACCGCTCAGCAAGCCGGCGATATACGCGCCGACATTCCCGGGAGCGGGGGAGCCGGCGTCCTCAGCGGGACGGGAAATAACTGCCGTAACAGCGACTGCCGCTGCTGCAGCCGCAACAAATATAGCAAAGATAAGAGCAAAGCTGAAAAGAAGAGAGCCTGTCTTTTTCACCGTCTTCACAATAATCCCTCATTTCACTGCTTTGTACCTGCCGAATCAGCGGTCATCTGCCGACGCGGCTGCGGAACGTCCCGCTGCGTAGCCGGTGGCGAATGCTTCGGTAAGGTTGAAACCGCCGGTAAAGCCGGTAACATCTATTATTTCGCCTGCAAAATAAAGTCCGCTCACGAGTTTTGACTGCATTGTCTTAGGGTCGATCTCCTTTACGGACACTCCGCCGTCCGTGATTATCGCCTCATCTATCGGGCGGTAAGAAGTTATTATGAGCGGGAATGCTTTTACTGTACCGACCAGCGCCGTGCGTTCGGCTCTCGTGACCGTGTTGCACTGCTTAGCTCCGTCTATGCCCGCCGACCTCAGTACAGCCGGTATCACCGATTCCGGGAGAAGTTTCCGGAGCGCGTTGTTGAGCTGCATATTCTTCCGCTCGTCAAAGTCCCGCATCACCCGTGCGTCAAGTGTTTCCGTGTCAAGGGCGGGTTTATAGTCTATGAACGCGGTGTATCTGCCTTCCGTGATCTCGCCCATTACCGAGCTTGCACTCAGCACAAGGGGCCCGGAGATGCCGAAGTGGGTGAAAAGCATCTCGCCCATTTCGCGGAACACCGGTTTTTTTCGCCCGCTTTCCCGTATGGTGAGAGCCACGTTTTTCAGGCTCAGCCCCATCATCTCCGCACAGCCGCCCTGTGTTTCAAGGGGCACAAGTGACGGTTTCAGAGCGGTCACCGTATGTCCGAGAGCGCGGGCAAACCCGTATCCGTCGCCTGTGGAACCGGTCACGGGATATGACAGCCCGCCTGTGGCTATTATCACGTTCCGGGCTGCAATATATCCGTGCTGTGTGACAGCTCCGGTGACTGCTCCGTTTTCGGCGGAGACTTCCGTAACGCGGTCGGTAACGATCTTCACCCCGAGCTTTTTCATGCTTTCGTAAAGCGCGTCAACTATATCGTAAGCCTTGTTCGAAACGGGAAATACACGGTTCCCGCGCTCTGTCTTGAGCGGAACACCGGCACCCTCGAAGAACGCCATTATCTCCGACGGCGGCATTTCGGAAAGCGCGCTGTACATGAACTTCGGGTTTTTCGGCAGGTTCTTCATCACTGTCCCTGCGTCGCAGTTGTTTGTTACGTTGCAGCGTCCCTTTCCCGTGATCGCAAGCTTTCTTCCCACTTTTTCATTGCGTTCCGCGATGATCGTATCGACACCGAGTTTTGCCGCAGTTATCGCGGCGAACATTCCTGCTGCTCCTGCGCCGATCACAAGAACGTCGTATATCTTGTTGTCTTTCATTTTATCCTCATCTGTAAACGGTCAATAGAGAGTCATCTGCTCGTGCCTGTCCGGAAGATCGTTCAGAAATGCGAAACAGTCTCTCGGTGTGTGCAGTATGCCGCGGCTTTCGCAGAGATCGTTGAAAAGCCGCATTAGCCGTGTGTTATGCGGGCTCGTGACTTCGTAGGCGTTCCCGTAAGTTCGTATGTAGCGCTCTTTGAGCCCCTCGAAGTTACGGTCGAGTGCATCGTAGAAATACTCTCTGTCGCCCTCCCGGAGCGTCACACCCATGCCGAATGAGATGATGCCCGTCACTCCCGCGTCCGCGCATTCCTGCAGCAGTGCGGAGATGTTTTCTTCGGTATCGTTGATGAATGGCAGTATCGGCGTGAGCCACACCACGGTGGGGATACCGCGCTCCCGCATTGCGTGGAGCACTTCCAGCCGCCGCCGGGTATCGCATACGGCGGGCTCTATGAGCCTGCAGAGTGAGCTGTCCCAGGTCGTGAGGGTCATCTGCACGACGCACTTAGCGCTCCGGTTTATCTCTTCCAGCAGGTCGATGTCCCGCATTATCAAGTCGGACTTTGTCTGCACCGCAAACCCGAAGCCGTGCCGGAGTATCACTTCCTCACAGCGTTTCGTCAGCTCAAGCCCGCCCTCGCAGTGCATATACGGGTCGGACATCGCGCCCGTTCCGATCATGCAGACCTTACGCTTTGAGCGAAGCTCCCGGTCGAGCAGTTCCGGCGCGTTCCGTTTTACCTCGATGTCCGTAAATTCGTGTGTGAAGCCGTAGCACTTGCTCCGGCTGTCGCAGTATATGCACCCGTGAGTGCAGCCGCGGTATATGTTCATTCCGTGCATTCCGTTGTTGGAGGTGAGAATGCACTTTGCTTCCGTGTAGTGCATGGTTCAGGAAGTGTAGCTGTAAAGCCTGCACATTATCATTCCGTTGTAGAGCTTACGGTTCTTGTCGGCTTTTTCGCCGAAGAGATCCTCGAACTCGTCGGAGGGAGTGATGACATATATGGAGCTGTCGCCTCGGGGCAGCATCACCTCTCCCATTTCACGGTATATCTTCCGCACGTCCTCCGTTGTCCCCATACGCTCGGCATAGGGCGGGTTTGTGATGATCTTCACGCCGTCGGCAGGGTAATGGAAGTCACGGACCGCGCGCTCCGACACTTTCAGCAGGTCTTTAACACCTGCTTTCCCGGCATTGGCGAGGGTGAGCTCCACGGCTTCCGGGTCGATGTCATAACCGTATCCCGTGAATGCAATATCGTGCCGCACCGCGCTTTTTGCTTCCGCGAAGGCGTCCTCCCATACCGCTTTCCCTATGCAGCCCCACTCCATCGCGGCAAACCGGCGGTTCATGCAGGGAGCTATGTTGGCGGCTTTCATGGCGGCTTCTATGAGGATCGTTCCGCTTCCGCAAAACGGGTCAACAACGGTATCGCCGCTGCGGACGTGAGCGAGATCCACGATGCCCGCGGCAAGAGTCTCCTTTATGGGCGCTGCGTTGGACAGAGCACGGTATCCGCGCTTGTGCAGCCCCGTTCCCGATGTGTCGAGGGTCACTGTCATTTCGTCCTTCATCAGCAGGAAATGCACAGGAAATACCGCGCCGGTCTCCGGTAATGTCTGCACCTTATAGGCGTTCTGCATACGGATAACGAGTGCTTTCTTGACGGTGCGCTGGAGGGCGGGAATGCTTGTGAGCTTTGAGGTGAGGGAGTGGCCTTTTACGATATGGATCTTGTCGTTCCTGCCGGCAAACTCTTCTATCGGGATTTTCTTGCAGTTCTCGAACACATCGTCGAAGGACTTCGCCGTGAAGCGTGCAAGAACCATGCCTATGCGCTCGGCAACGGAGCAGGTGATGTTTGCTTTTGCGATGACGTTCTCGTCGCCTTCAAAATCGACTCTGCCGTCTTTGACCGATGTATTCTCTCCGCCCGCGCGTTTTATCTCGAAGGCGAGCGTTTTTTCAAGCCCGAAGTGACAGGGCGCTGTAAGTTTGTATTTCATAAGACCTCTTCTGCTGACGTACATCGTTCAGCCTGCATCTTTTATGATATTATATCATTCCTGCGGTGAATAGTCAAGGGAGCGCCGCATGAGCCGGCGGCTGTGTATCTCCCCATAAACAAAGAACTGCCTGTCGATGAGGCCAGGCGGTTCTCCGGTATGTTATGTATAGTTTCCGCGGTGCGTCAGAAGCTCTTCACAAGGGGCTCTATCTGCTCCGCCATATTGTCGATGTTCTCGAACAGAACGCTCTTGGTGGTACCGAGTGCGTTTGCGCGCTCGATGTGGCTGCTTACGCTGCGGTACTGCTCGCTGATGCGCTCGAAGGCGTTGTTCACCTCGGAGATCTCGGCGTTTGCGTCGTCGGCGGCCTTGGTGATCTGATCCTGGACGGTATCTGCGCCGCCGGCAGCCACATTGATGCTGTCGAAGGTGCTGTTGGCGGATTCGAGGTCGCTCATGTTCTTATCGAGCGCCTGAGAGGTCTTGGTGATGCTGTCGTTGAATCTTCCCGTGTAGTCGTTGACCTTTTCGATTGCTTTATCGACTTCGGAGACCATGAGCTTGATCTGCTCGGCAAGTCTTTTTACCTCGATCGCGACGACTGCGAATCCCTTTCCTCCGTCTCCCGCTCTTGCAGCCTCAATGGACGCGTTTATCGCGAGGATATTGGTCTGATCCGCGATACCGGTGATGCTCTTTGTATATTCGGCGATCTCCTTTACGGAAGAGACGAGACCCGTGAAAATCTCGTTCATCTCGCCGAAGTCATTCTTCACCGTTTCGGAACTTGATTTAAGGGTCTGCATATGAGTCTGGGCATCATCGACGGTAGAAGCGATATCGTTCTTAACTTCCTCGAACCTGCCTGCGGCGTTTCCGAGAGAGGTGAACACATCTCCGAAATGGGACATTTTCTCTTTGAGCTCATCGTCGCGCTGAAGAACTATATCGAAAGAATCCTGGATGCTTCTGAGCTCCTCAAGAGAAGCCACCTCTTTCTGGGCGAGTTCTTTCTTTGACTCCCTGATACTGTTGGATATGCAGACAAGCGGGTAATAATCGGGCTTGTCGGTCTGGTTTTTCTTGTTTCCTATTATCATGATGCCGTCTCCTTATCCGAATACCACACAGCTCATTGTCTGATTGATAAACTGGTCGTTATAGTGTTCGCCGTTGCCGACGAATCCGCAGAAGCTTCCGAGCTTGCTCATGGACTGGAGATAGCTTCCGAGGAAGTTGTGATCTTTGAAGTAAAGGTATCTGAAAGCACAGTTGACCGCGAAAACGCCGGAGATGCTGTTGAAATCGGCGCGTATGCGGGCAATGGTCTCAGCCGCGATCTCGGAATGGTCGCCGATCTGAAGAAGGGTGAGAACATCGGAATCGTTTACCTGCCTGTAGCAGCACAGACCGTTTCCCGAGGGTTCCTTGAGCGAGATTATGCAGAGCTCGTTTCCTGTGATCTTGCCGAATGGGTTGGAGAAGGTCTGCTTGGATATATCGCGCTCGCTTATCCCGAATTCATTCATATACACAGCCTTTGCGGGTTTTCCGTTGAGCTCGCCTATGTAGTACTTGCTTCTGTCGGTGCCGCTTGCAATAAAGCGCCTGTCGTCCATGGGACGGTAAAGGTTCTCCTTATATACCTTGACCTTGCCGGTCTCGTTCCTGATTATCGCATAAGCGCAGGCGTCCCGGTAAACCGTTCCGTTGACGGAGACCTTTCCGTCGAAGGCGGTCCCGCCCATAAGGGACACGCCGGACTTTTTCAGCACTGTGTTCATGGCAGCGATAGTCATGGCGTCGTTCCCGGTGCAGAAATCAATGCAGACGGAATTGTTGCTGTTTGCGCCGACTTTGCGGACGTTGGCTTCAAATTCGCTTATGTCCTTCATCGGCATTGTCGATACATTTCTGAGTATGCCTGCGGAAGCCCTTACTCCGGACAATGCCACAACACCCACGCCGCCCTCGCGGAGGGTGCTGCTGTAGAAGTGGCCGGTGGTGCCGATGCTCGGGATATTCGGATATTTGGCGTGAAGCTCTGCAACGTGCTTCTCGAACATATCCCCGTTTGAGATCATTATGATAAGATTGGCGGAGGACAGGTTCCCAAGAAGGGACTTGAGATCGCCGTTATCACTTTTGTAATAAGTCTGTTTCAAAGCGTGTAACCTCATTTCTGCATATGCTCGTCCGACTATGGACACATTTATATTATATCACAAATCTACAGATTTGTCTATATAATTTTGCAAACTGACATGATTATTTTTTATAAAGTTGCATATTCACCGGATTGGTTTTATATTGCAATTATTTTGTTGCAAAATCATATGTTTTGTGATATACTGTAATCCGGATCGGATACGTCCGTCGGAGAAGTTCTGGAACGGAGGTCAGTATGAACTACAGAAAAGACAGATACGGCAAGGATATCTCGGTGCTCGGCTACGGGTGTATGAGATTTACGAAAAACGCCGGAAGAATAGATATCGACAAGGCGGAAAAAGAGATCATGGCTGCGTATGCACAAGGCGTGAATTACTATGATACCGCCTATCTCTACCCCGGAAGCGAGGCTGCCCTCGGTGAGATACTCGAAAGAAACGGGATCCGCGAAAAGGTCAGTATCGCCACAAAGCTCCCCCAGTACATGGTAAACAGCAGACAGGCGATAGACAGGTTTTTTGAGGAGGAGCTCTCGCGGCTCCGCACGGATCACATCGACTACTACCTTATGCACCACGTTACCGATATCGTTCAGTGGGAAAAGCTCAGAAAGCTCGGTATCACCGACTGGATAAAGGAAAAAAAGGAAAGCGGCCGGATACGAAATATAGGCTTTTCGTACCACGGCAACACCGCGAACTTCCTGAAGATACTCAACGACTATGACTGGGATTTCTGTCAGATACAGTACAACTACCTCGATGTAACGACACAGGCGGGAGTTGACGGGCTTAAAGCCGCCGCGGCAAAGGGGATCCCCGTTATCATAATGGAGCCTCTTCGGGGAGGAAAGCTGGTGGATATGCTGCCCGGGGACGCGAAAGAACTCATAAGGAACAGCGGCTTCGGCTATACTCCTGCGGAACTCGCGTTCCGCTGGCTCTGGGACCAGCCGGAAGTCACCTGCGTTCTCTCGGGCATGAACTCCGTGGAGATGGTGAACGAGAACTGCCGGACCGCTTCCGAAGCCAAAGCCGGTGAATTTACCGATGAACACTTCGCTCTCATAGACAAGATCACCGAATGCATAAGGCGCACCACAAAGGTGGGCTGCACGGGCTGCGCTTATTGTATGCCGTGCCCGCAGGGCGTGGATATCCCCGCCGTCTTCCGCTGTTACAACCGTATGTACTCCGAAAACAAGGGCGCAGGAAGGTTTGAGTATGTCCAGACCGTGGCGCTGCAGAAAGAAAAGACCTTTGCTTCACAGTGCATAGGCTGTGGGAAGTGCGAGAAACACTGTCCCCAGAGCATCAGTATCCGCGAGGAACTCAAAAAAGCGGACAAAGATCTCCGTCCGCTTTTCACAAGGATCCAGATCGCCGCCATGCGCGCGTTCATGCTCAAAAAGTAGCTTTCAGCCGATATACCTGTCGTTGCGCGACATTCTGTTCACGAGTATGTAAGATACCGCAAACAGCACGACGATAAAACCGATGAAGATGCCGTCGCCCGTATATTCCTCCATTGTGGCGATGTAGTCGTATGCTCCGTGGAGCCCCGCCGGAAACAACACCGAAAGTATCCTGAACAGCTTTGCCGTTCCTGCATCTCCGCGGTTGGCGTATTTTTTCGCGATGCCATAGAAAACGCCCATGAATACGCCGAAGCAGGCATGACCCGGGATAGCCGTGCAGGCTCTCACTACCGCAGTCGAGAAGCCGTACTGCAGCACATAGCTTATGTTCTCCCACAGCGCAAATCCCAGTGATACGAACACCGCATATACGACCCCGTCGTACTGACAGTCGAACTCGGGGTTCTTCCAAGTGCTGTGCTTCATGAATATGTACTTCGAGCTTTCCTCTGAGAACGCAACGATGCCGAAATACAGTATGACATTGTACATCGGGTCGTCGGGTGCCACGCACATTCCGAGCAAAACGGACAGCACCCTCTCTTCAACCAGCGCCAGCAGGGAAGAGAGTATCCCGGCTTTCACGAGGTTAAAAAGCAGTCTCGGGCTCTCCTTTTCCAGCCTGTCCGAGCGATAGACCTTTATCATCAGGAAAAACGCGGGAATGACCGCCGCCGCGATGAGTATGAAATGGAATGAGAGGAATGGTTCAAGCAGATAATAGAACATTGCAAAGACCTTCTTTTTCTGTTAAATTCACGAGATATTCGAGGCGATACCTACCGATACGAAGTTGTCAAGCACTGCACGGAGATCAGTCCCCTCAGCCGCTTCCCACTTGCGCTTACCGTTGACCATGTATCTGATCCTTCCGTCGGACAGGGGAGTTTCGGTGTAGCTGTCCTCATAGAACACATCGGTGGAAACGCGCCTGCCGCGCAATATCCCTCCGCAGTCGCTGAGACTGCAGCCGGGGAAATTCACGTTCCAGATCTGGTTTACCCCGAGGGGCTTTTCAATAAGCTCACCGATCAGTTCGCAAAGATACCGGTCGGTGACTTCGTGCATTTCCTCCGCGGCTTCGGAAAACGCTATTGTGTGCAGCCCCTGGAATGCAGCTTCAAAAGCCGCTCCCGCAGTTGCGGAGTACTGAATGTCGGAAGCGAGATTGTAACCGTAGTTTATCCCCGAGAAAACGTGGTCGGGGCCGCCGGGGACGATATTGAGCGCGCCTATCCTCACGCAGTCCGCGGGCATTCCGTCGCAGGCGAAGGCGTGCACTCCCGCAACGGGGAACTCCGCTTTCCACGCGTCGATGCTGCGGCGCAGGGTGACGCTGTGAGATACGGCACTGCGCTGGCTGTCGGGGGCGACCACCCATACCTCGCCAAAACGGGCGGCGGCCTCCGCAAGCCTTATAATGCCGTCCGATAATATGCCGTCATCGTTAGTGATAAGTATTTTTCTCATGCCGCGATCTCCTTTTGCGTTCGTCCGGGCATAGTCCCGGTGCCGCTTTGTTATGTACGAAACGGATCTGCCTGCTGATCTTCCAGGATCCTAATGGGTATATAAAGCATTCTCAGTCCCATGAATGACCTCATGAGCCGGCGGTATTCCCGGTTTGTGACGGGACCTCCTATTTTCATGAGGTCGTAGATGGTGTCAGCTTCCTGCATTTTCTGACCCGAGAGGGCGAAGCCCGCGTTTTCATAGAAACGCTGTCTTTTAACGCGCTCACTGTAGTTATCGTACTTCGGATCGACCTCTTCTATTGCAAGAAAGAGCCGGTGTCCCTCATATACCTCCTGAGCGGCCCTCAGTATAGCTGTGCCGTACCCTTTTCCGCGCTTGCGTTCATCGACCGCGAAGTAGAAGATGTAGCTCATGTCGTCAAGGCTCACCACATACAGCAAGCCTACCCATTCATCGCTGTCCGTACAGCTCCAGAAATCCACGTTTCCTTTTTTTGCACCGCGAATGAGCACGGAGAAAGGGGCGCGCTCGTCTTCCGGAAAAGCCGAATCGTAAAGCGCCCTGATATCCGCAAGATGCGACCTGTCCTCATTTATGTCAACAAAACGAATGTTCATGTTTACGGTCTCCGTGTCATTAATTGCGATAAAGATACAGCAAGTGAATTATACCATTTTTTCCCGGATATGTCAACAACACGCGGATATTGCCATTATTGGGTTGCAAAAACAGACGATATGTGATATACTTTCATGTTAGGCAATAGCATATCCGGTACAAACGCCGAAAAGGAGTCTTTATCATGAGCGAAAGAACAGCACTTGTCCTCCAGCCCGTCCGCTCCGTCGTGTTCCTGCTTATCTTTGTCATCGGTTCACTCATCGTGAACAAGGACGTGAGCGGGATAAGCAACTGGTGGTCGGTTGTGGCTACGGTAGTCAATGCCGCCACTATTGCGCTGCTTGTCGCGGCAGCAAAGAAGAACGGTATGACATACCGGGAACTTATCAACTATCGCAAAGGAAAGACAAAGATAAGTCATATCCTGGTCATCTCTGTTGTGGTGCTGCTGGTGGGAATGGGCGTAATGTATCTTGCGGGGTTTCTTTGCTACGGGCAATTCCCGTATCTCTCGCCCATGATGATAGAGCCGATACCGCCGGTGCTCGCGATCATAAATATACCGCTTCTTCCGGTGACGACGGCGCTCGCGGAAGACGGGCTTTACCTCGGTGCAGGTGTGAACGGTATAAAGAATAAGTACGCTTCGGTGCTTGTCCCGGCGTTTTTCTTCGCGCTCCAGCACAGTTTTATCCCTACACTTTTCGACCTCAGGTACATCATATACAGATTTATCTCATTCCTTCCGCTAACAATCATCCTGTGTGCATATTACCGCAAGGAGCGCGATCCGCTCCCGATAATGATCGGACACGCGATAATTGATCTGGCTACGGTGATGTGGATACTTGCAACATCGGTTATACCGGGATTTTACGAGACGATGACCGCTATGTGAGCCGGAAATGTGAAGAGGGGACAGAAACATGAAAAGGAAGATACTGCTCATAATTCTGACGATCTTCGCGGCGGCGCTTCTTGCAGGCTACGGAGAACTCTCGTATGAGATGAAAGCCCGCAGCTATGCAGAGAGCTACATAAAGGACAAATACGGGTTCGATGCGGATATCACGGAAGTCCTGACCTCGGGGAACAGCTGGCTCGAATTTTCCTGGGATGCTCCGGAATTTGCTCATGTCGGTATGCGGTACGACGGCACGGATTTCGTTGTTCTCGTCCCGATACGGGACTATGAGCCTTCCATGCTGTGCGACAGTTATGAAGCCGGTGCGATATGCGCGGAAATAGAGAAGTATGTGCGCGAACGGCTGAGCTGCGTAAGTATCGCATTCCGCATAGATTACGGATGCCCCTACGGAAATCATCTTCTGCCGAAGGACATACGCTCCGCGGAAGATCTTGCAAGATCTGAGGATCAGAAAACCATTTCCGTTTTCACCCACGGTCTTGACAGGGAGAGCATTGAAGCCCTCGATCCCGCTGTGTTCGGCGGGAATACCCGTTTCAGTGTGGTGGAATGGGAGGAAGAGGAGCTGCCGGAGGTGCCTTACGGGCTTATCCGCGAGCTTCCGTCCCAGTGCGGCTGGAATGTGAACGCCGTGCATTATACGGATAACGACGGGAGCTGGAAGCACCTGACTTTTGACCGCATCGTTATGGGAAACGTCTGCCTTGTTATGCCGTCGGAATGCAATATCACAATGGAGCCCGCAGAGGGCCCCGGGACAGAGGAAGACGTGCCGGTAACGGACTGGTACTGCATAAAGGGGACGGGAGAGGGCTTCGGCGCTCTCTACGCGTCTGTCGGGGCAGAGCCGGAGGAGGAATACTGTGTGGAATACGAGTTCAAAGGCAAACCGTACTATGAGCGTATGCCCCATACGGACGGAGACTCGCCGAAGTACGAGCTTTACTCCCACCGGTATTGCAGCGGCGCTTCCGGCAGCGATTACACTTTCAGGGTCGTGAAGCGTGATTTCTACAAGGACGCGAAAGAATGACGGATGAAGACTCTGGAGGCTTCATCTTCATCACACAGGCGGGAATGTACAATAAACAAAGAAAAGCCCGGCTCATAAGCGAGTCGGGCTTGATCCGTCATTACTTGGCAACTGCGTCCTTGAGACCCTGTCCTGCCTTGAAAGCGGGAACCTTAGTAGCCTTGATCTTGATCTTCTTCTTTGTCTGGGGATTGATACCGGTTCTTGCTGCACGCTCGCGAGCTTCAAATGTACCGAAGCCGACAAGCTGTACCTTATCGCCCTTTGCGAGTGTCTCTGTTATTACATCTGTAAGAGCGTCGAGAGCCTTGCCGGAATCCTTCTTTGTGAGTTCTGTCTTCTCAGCGATAGCCGAGATGAGTTCTGCTTTTGTCATCTTTCCATTCTCCTTGAAATGTTTTTGGCAGAAATGCCGTAAAATCTGCCACGAATGACATTATAACTCATTTCATGATGATTGTCAACATATTTTTGCAAAAAATTATTGATAAATTCATGTAAAAACCTATTTTATCGTGTATGTTGAGACATATTCCGTGTCCTGCGGGCAGCTTATCCCCGGGTCGGAGACGGATAACTCCGCTTTTTTCTCCAGTTCTTCCAGACCGCAGGCGAAATGGCACATAGCAATACCGATATCTATTTTCTGGGTGTCCCAGCCGTTTGTGACATAGCCTTTGCTGTGCTTCTCATAAAAATGCACCTTGTCGCCGTCTATGACCACTCGCCAGGGCTGTTTGTTCACGGCAGACGGCGAGAGCCGCACAAGCTCAAGCGGCAATTCAAGCCCGCCTGCGCTTTCCGGGGCAAGGGGTTTGTCGAATGAGCCGTCGAAGAACAGGGAAGAGAAGCCGAGCCGTGTATCTGCCTTTATGCCCGTGCGCATCATGGTTTCGCGCACCGACATCTTTTCTGCGGGATATCCGAGGGGGCTTACGCAGGGGAGCACTTCGCCCCCGGAAAGCCCCATCGCTTTCTCAAAAGCGGCGCGGTTCATGGTGCCGGCTATCCATGTGGTCCCTATCCCGAGAGAAAGGGCGTAGAGCACCGTTTTCTCGAATGCAAATCCGAAGGCTTCTTCCGCATGAGGGACCTGCTTTATCTTGCCGGCAATGAATGTATCGGTGCCGACGATCACCGGGCTTGACACGCCGTCCTCCCGGGTGCTCAGTATCTTCCATTCCGACGGGAGATCATACGGATCGCCGGCTTTACGGGCATATCCGAGGATATCCTGCAATACCCCGGCTTCCACGCTCCTGCCGTCGAAGGTGCGGACACTCCTCCGCTTCCTGATAAGTTCAGTGTAGTTCATGCTTCATGACCTCCGTAAGCTCCGTTTGTCTGCATCAGAGCAGACCCTTTACAAACTCCTCGACCTTAGACATTTCGGCGGTGGGTTCAAATCTTGCAGCCACATTTCCGTCGCGGTCGATTATGAACTTGGTGAAATTCCACTTGATGTCCGGCTTTGCTCTCCAGCGCCTGTCCATATTGGTGAACATCTGTTCGAGCTGTGCCTTGAGCGGGTGGTCATCGAAGCCCTCGAAACCTTTCTGTTCTTTCAGATAAGTGTAGAGGGGAAGTTCGTTTTCTCCGTTCACGTCCGATTTCTTCATCTGCGGGAAGCCGGTCCTGAACTGTGTCACGCAGAACTCATGTATCTCGTCGTCCGAGCCGGGAGCCTGGCCGCCGAACTGGTTGCAGGGTATATCCACCACCTCAAACCCCTGATCGTGGTATTTTTCATACATTTCCTGTATGGGTGCGTACTGAGGAGTAAATCCGCAGCCTGTGGCGGTATTCACGATCATGATGACCTTTCCTTTGTAATCTGCAAGATCAAGGGTGTCGCCTGTGCGGGTAGTAAGTCTGAAATCGTATATCATTGTTATTCCTCCGTTTCTGTGCATCGGAAATACATTTTCGGAACAATATCCGATTAATGGTCAAATAAAATCAAATCGAGCACAACTAAATATTACACCAATTTTTCGTATTTGTCAATACCTTTCACAATATTTTCACAGTACGCCCGGCATTTATCCTGCTTTACAAAACCTGAGCATCATGGTATAATGTACAGGAGACAAGGGATATACTTTTACAGAGGGGATAACGAAATGAAGAGACTTGCAATGATAATACTCGCGTCGGTGATGATCGCCGTCGGGGGCTGTACACAAGGCGGGGAAACGCCGGAGACCGCCGGGGCAATGACCGCTCCGGCTCCCGCGGAGAACGTTCCCGTAAGCCCCGGAAGCTACCGCCAGATCTCTCAGCAGACCGCTATGGAGATGATGAGCGCCGATGACGGGCATATCGTGGTCGATGTGCGCAGGCAGGACGAGTTCGATTCCGGTCATATCGCGGGAGCAATATGCATTCCAAACGAAACGATAGATACCGTGCCGCCGGACGAGCTGCCCGACCCCGATCAGATCATACTTGTGTACTGCAGGAGCGGAAGGCGGAGCAAGGAAGCCGCACAGAAGCTGTATGACATGGGGTACGACAACGTTTATGAGTTCGGCGGGATCATAGACTGGATCTACGGGACCGTCACCGACGGCGAATGACCATGATAAAGGCTGTACCGCGCTTTTTGTGCAGTACAGCCTTTGTGCTTTTTTATCGCTTTGCCGTAAGGAGCAGATGACTGTGTATGAGGTTCGAGAGGAAGTACATCAAAGCGCATTCGTTTTCCTGCCAGATACGGAAGCGGCGCTTGACTCCGCATATCAGCCACCCGTCGGTCATGACGCCGCCGCCCGTCCGTATCATCATGACCGAGCCGAATCCGCGGCTCTTAAGCGCTTCATACAGCCGGGGACAGATCTTCTCCATCTCCGAAAGATCGCTTGTCGTATAGAGATCTTCGTCGGTTAGCACCGAAATTCCCGTAACATCTATATTGAGAGTTTCGTCGGTAACGGATCTGAGCCTGTTTTCGCTGTCCGTAAAGTACAGGTCGGGTATTTGGAGAAAATCCGTTAAGAACGTGAGCACCGACCTCATCTTTTCCTGCAGTGTCTCACCCTGCTCAAAAAGCTTCTGAAGATTTATCATGTCGTCGTAGATATTGTGCTTTACCAGCTTTTTTATCTCGATCCCGCTGTGCTTTTCCGCCTGGTAGATCACATAACAGTTGCGGCCTTTGCTCTTGCCGAGGTACAGAGTTTTGTCGATAAGGCCGAACAGATCGGAGTAATTGTCGGCGTCGTCGGGGAACGAAGCACAGCCCGACGTGCAGGTGATGAGGGTGCTTCCCGAATCGAGATGTATGTTCCGGCGCAGGACGCTGTTGTTTTCGTAAAGATTTTTGAAAAAACGCTGTTTCTCCTCCAGATCTATGTCCCGGAGATCTATCATAAGCAGCTCGTCACCGCCGAACCGTCCCACTATGCCGTTTTCGCCAAGTGTTTCCGCAATTGACCTCGTTACGGTTTTGAGTACGGTATCACCGGACTTATGACCGAATGTGTCGTTGATGAACTTGAAATTGTCCAGGTCGATTATTGCGAACGTGAACGGCGTTCCGGCGGCTATGAGGGAATGCACGAAATTCATGGAATGCATTCGTCCAACTATCCCGGTGAGCGGGTCAAGTATATCGTCAAGCGCTGTTTCATCAAGGATCCTGTCGAAATAGGGGATACGGCGGAGCATCTCTACCGTATAAACGATCTGGAGATCATCGGTGCGTCCCTGTCTTTTAAGGACGTCGGTGATGTCTATGAAGCTTCCTACGAGCCCGACTATCCGGTCGCCCTCGTAAAGAGGTCTTTTTGATGCTATTATATCTCTTTCCTCGCCGCGTACCATGCATTTTCCGTGCACTTTATGTGTGGACTCGCCGGATAATACCCGGAGCTCGTCCTGTTTATACGGTTCGGGGTCGTTATGCCAGCCCATATCCTCATCTGTTTTGCCGATAAGGATACTTGCGGACTCAAAACCGTAGAAGTCGAGAAAAGCCTGATTGACACCAAGGAAGCGGCGCTTGTCGTCCTTCCAGAATACACAGTCCTGTGATGTGTTTATGATATTGTCAAACAGCTCAACTGTCATATTCATTGAAAAAGTCACCTTCTGATGCTGATAATGATATCCGTTTTCTGTGATGACGTCAGGCAACGGATCGGACTGAACATCATTATATCACACTTCATTCAAAAAATCAAGCTTTGCTGATATATCATATTAAGGGAACCTCTAAAAACCCAATTTGAGAGAAAAAGAGCTATCCACTTTATGCCGCATTGTATGCGCGCGTCCTGCGCGCTTGTGGCGGCAATACCACGGCTTCCTGCCGTGACCGTCTACTGCGTCAAACCTCCTAACCGGGCGCCAGCCCGGCTTCGTCGGCTTTCCTTGTATCCGACGCAGCTATCTCATTTTCTCTTTTCAAAGCGGTTTTTAGAGGTA
>JAGBMA010000188.1 GCA_017635095.1 Ruminiclostridium sp.
ATCAACACAGGTATGCGGACGGATATTCCTGCGTTTTATTCCGAATGGTTCATGAACAGGATCAGAGCAGGATTTGTGCTGGTGCGTAACCCTTACCGCCCGGATTGGATCACTCGCTATGAGCTGGATCCGGATGTGGTGGACTGCCTTGCGTTCTGTACAAAGAACCCTGAGCCGATGCTGAAATACATCGACGACCTCAAAGCTTTTCATCAGTATTGGTTCGTCACGATCACACCATACGACAGAGATGTCGAGCCGAATGTACCGCCAAAAGAAACAGTTATGCAGGATTTTATAACGTTGTCAGAGACGCTCGGCGTGAAATGTGTCGCGTGGAGATATGACCCGATATTCATTGACAGCACATACACTCTCGAACGGCACCTGAACGACTTTGAACAGATGTGCGGTACGCTTTCGGGTTACACAAATGTCTGCGTTATCAGCTTCATCGACCTCTATGAAAAGGTCAAGCGCAATTTCCCGGAAGCAAGGACGGTCACACCGCAGGAGCGTATTACGATTGGCAAGACTTTTGCGGAGATCGGAAAGCGTCACGGCATTACGATCAAAGGCTGTGCCGAAGGTAACGAGCTTGAGAAATACGGTGTTGACTGCGGCGGATGTATGACAAGGGAAACCTTTGAAGCTGCCGTCGGAAGCAGTCTGAAAGTGACGAAAAAGAAATCGCAGAGAGCCGAATGTGCCTGCGTTCTCGGAACAGACATCGGTGCTTATGACACATGCGGACACTTGTGCAGATATTGTTATGCCAACTATAACAAAGAAAATGTCAGAAGGAACCTGAAACTTCACAATCCCAAATCACCGTTTCTTGTAGGTGAACTTCGGGATGGCGAGATCATACACCCTGCAAAGCAGGAAAGCTGGCGAAACGAACAGCTCACATTATTCTGAAAGCGGCAATAATATGACAGATAACAAACTTGATTTTCTGATAAACTGTCTGCTCACGGAGCGGGGCGAAAAAATAAAGATACCCGAAAGTGAACATGACAAATTCCGCTTGTATCGCAGTCTTGTGAATGTGCGTCCGGCAGCTCCCGCAAGCGATGAATACTACGCCGCTGAAAACGCGCTGCTGACAGAGCTGACCGCGAATAAAGGCATTACCGATATTGCGGAACTCACTCCCCGCGAGCCGCACATCTACCTCTGGCACGGCGACATCACAACGCTGAAATGCGGAGCCATAGTCAATGCCGCGAATTCGGGGATGACAGGCTGTTATCATCCCTGCCATAACTGCATAGACAACTGTATTCACACATTCGCGGGTATCAGACTGCGCGAAAAGTGTGATGAGATAATGCGCGCACAGGGTCACGAAGAACCGACGGGCGCAGCGAAGATAACGCCCGCGTACAATCTGCCCTGCGAATATGTTATTCACACAGTCGGACCCATTGTGCAGGGACAGCTCACGGACGAGCATTGCGGCCTGCTTGAAAGATGTTACAAAAGCTGTCTGGATATTGCAGTACAGAACGGCTTAAAAAGCATTGCTTTCTGCTGCATTTCCACGGGCGTGTTCGGATTCCCGCCGGATGAGGCGGCTCAGATCGCGGTGAATACAGTCCGCGATTATCTTAAAACTCACGACATCGAGGTGATATTCAATGTTTTCACAAAAACAGACTTTGACATCTACAACAGACTTCTCGGTTGAGATCGAAAGGCTCAAGCATGAGCTTGAAACTGCCGACGCCGTTGTTATCGGTGCAGGCGCGGGGCTTTCCACGGCAGCCGGATTCACCTACTCCGGCGAGAGATTCAGAAAATATTTCTCCGACTTCGAGGATAAATACGGCTTTCACGATATGTATTCGGGCGGGTTCTATCCGTTCCCCACACCGGAGGAGCAGTGGGCGTACTGGTCGCGGTTCATCTGGTGCAACCGATATATGGATGTTGACAACGGCACTTACAAGAAGCTGTATGAGTTTGTCAGAGACAAAAACTATTTCGTTATCACAACGAACGTCGATCACCAGTTCCAGAAAGCAGGCTTTGACAAGAGCCGACTGTTCTATACGCAGGGCGACTACGGACTGTTCCAGTGTAGCGAGCCCTGCCACGATTCGACCTACGACAACGAGGAAATGGTCAAAGATATGATCGAGTTTCAGCAGGATATGCGTATTCCCACCGAGCTGATACCGCGCTGCCCGAAATGCGGCAAGCCTATGACAATGAATCTGCGTTCCGATGACACATTTGTTGAGGACGAGGGGTGGCATGATGCGGCTCTGCGGTATGAAACATTTCTTGGTGAGCATGACAGGCAGCATATTCTGTTTCTCGAACTCGGCGTGGGAATGAACACTCCCGGAATTATCAAATTCCCGTTCTGGAAGATGACCAAGCGAAACGAGAACGCGGTGTACGCCTGCATAAACTACGGACAGGCGTATGCGCCCGGTGAGATCACGGAAAGAAGTATCTGCATTGACGG
>JAGBMA010000027.1 GCA_017635095.1 Ruminiclostridium sp.
CCTCTTTTGTCTCCGTATTGAACGGCTCGGAGAGGGAGTAAACGGTCACGCCGTAGCGGTCAAGCTCGTCTGTGATGTTCAAGTATTCCCTCATATTTCTGCTGAAACGGTCATACTTTTTCACGATAATTCTGCTGATAAGTCCCTCACGGGCATCGCTCATCATCTGCATAAAAGCAGGACGATGCATCACATCTTTTCCCGATTTTCCATCGTCACAATAGATACGATAGTCGCACTCACCGACAAATCTGATACACTCCTCCTTCTGTGCGGATATGGACAGTGAGTTGTTGCCCTTATCCTTGTCGCTGACGGAACGGCGTACATAGATAGCCGTGATACCGTCATTTGTTTTCGTTGTTCTTTTCATTGTTGACCTCCAATTGCGTTTGCAATCGGACGGTTGGTTTTACATCTATATCATAGCGCAACCGTCCGAAAATTGCAACAGCATTCTTGTAACTGTAATCATTTTTCGGCAGATTACCAGATCATTCAGTTGTTTCTTCTGTTCCGTTGCGGCGCATTGCACCGAGGAAAATATCGTACATCTTGTTGATCTTCTGCTGTCTGATCGTTTCGGGAACATCATCGGGGTACGAAACCCTTACCTTGATACCCTCATCAGAAACATAGTCAACTGCCTTCTCTCTCTTTTCTACGGCAGATGTTGTATTCAAATTTTTAATCCTTTCCGACAGCTTTATCTTTCTCGCTGTCTGTCATTTCAGGTTTTGTTATCAGCATCATCGCATCTTTCAGCTCATGCTGTATCGTGTAAGTATCGCAGTACCAGTTATCCACATACCGCTTGCAGACAGCAAGCTGAATATCAAGAGGTCTGCGGCGGAGTGTCCCCTCTGTCATACGCAGTATTTTAGCGACGGCAGGCAGGAAATAAAGGCAGTCATCGCCATTATGCTCCGCTATCTCATTACGCTGTACGGCATAATCGTCCGAGGTGAATTTTGCGATAATTTCATCAACGGACTCCTTGTAAATGCCGTCATAATTGAACAGCATACGCTCTTTATCGAACCGTCCTTTGAACGGGATACCGCTTGCGGCGAGAGCAATGCTTATCTGCTGACCCTTCTCGGTATTGAGAGCGACATACTCTTTATTGTCACTCTCATAATCGTCACCGACGAGGAAAACATAGTCACTCATTCACTGCCCCCTTTCATCAATCCTCGTCAAACAGAGTACGGGGAGAATCCTCATACAAAGTAGCCTTGTCCTTATCCGCAGGAGCGCTGTCCGTCAGACTATCAATATCCGAATCGGACATACCGCCGTCACGGAGTTTTTCAAGCTGTTCATGCTCACGCTCGATAGCGGAGAACAGGTCTTTACCTTTCAGCTTGAACTTGTCGGCAAGAGCCATAAGGTAGAGCTTGTTATACTCCTCCATTTCCTTGTTGAGCTGTTCCTGTTCCTCAGCGATAGCTTTCTCACGCTTGGCGATCTTCTTTTCGAGTTTCGCCAGCTTGTCAGCGATAGAAGTCGTAGCCATATCATCACCACCATTCTGTAATTTTAGTCGAGCCGAACCACTCAGCCCCACACTAAAATTATAGCGCACTTTCGGGGTGAAAGTCTATTCGCAGTGCGCATGAAGTTGGGTGCGCCATAAAACTTTTCTTATCGTGAAATTGTTATGGGGAATTTTGAATCGGGCATAAAAAATGCAGAGCTGGTGTTGCTCTGCATATGATATTGATATTCAGTTTTTTGTTGCTAAGATAAATCATAATTTGTCAGCTAATATTATTACAGACAGAAAAATGCTTTTGTAATGCTCACCCATAGGGATCACACCCATTCAAAACAATCCTTACCCGCTCCAAGTTCAAAGTGGTATTTCACAAGACC
>JAGBMA010000189.1 GCA_017635095.1 Ruminiclostridium sp.
CGCAGCTTGAAGCAGTTTATTGGCTGCAAAAGTGCAAGGAAAATTTTTATATTTTAGGATTTTCCTTGCACTTTTGTTCGTCTGAAGGACGAAATGAGCTTGACATCAAGGAATGTGTCCGTTGTTTAAATGCACCGCAGGTGCATTTAAACAACATCTGAAAATCTGTTTTGCAGATTTTCAGACAATAACTGCCAAAAGGCAGTTATTGAGGACACATTTATTATAACATATCAGATGTTCAATAATTGCATAACTGGGAAGAAAATAAATTTTTTTTACAGTCTCGTGTATTATTCTGCCCGTAAATTATACACAGCTCCCGGTGTTGAGATTATACACGGAGTAAACAGAAAGTACCGCCTTGTTATTGCCAAACCAATGACGGAGTGGTATAATATATACGCATTATTGTATGCGGGAGAGGAGCGGAACTCGTGAGCAGCATAAGAAACGATTACAAAAAAATGGTGTTCTACCAGATATGGGTCAGAAGCTTCTGCGACGGCAACGGTGACGGCATAGGCGATCTTTACGGAGTCTATGACAAGCTCGGCTATATAAAGTCCCTGGGCGTTGACGCAATATGGCTGTGCCCGGTGTACCCGTCGCCGAATGCGGATTACGGCTATGATATCTCGGATTACAAGAATATCCACCCCGACTTCGGCACCCTCGACCAGTTCAGAAAAGTGCTCGACAAGACCCATGAGCTCGGAATGAAGCTCATCATGGATCTCGTTGTGAACCACACTTCCGACGAGCACCCCTGGTTCCTCGAAAGCAGGAAAGGAAAAGACAATCCCTACAGCGATTACTATATATGGCGCGATAAACCCAACAACTGGGAGTCCCTCTTCGAGGGGAAAGCGTGGGAGTACGACGAGACCCGCGGTCAGTATTACCTGCACATTTTTTCCAAAAAACAGCCCGATCTCAACATGGACAATCCGCGGGTGCGTGAAGAAGTCAAGAGCATAATGCGGTTCTGGCTGGATATGGGAGTTGACGGGTTCAGGGAAGATGTGATAAACTTCATCTCAAAGAAAGAGGGGCTTCCCGACGGTATCCCCTTTGTTCCTGCAGTAAACGGCATCTTCAACTACAAGGACGGACCGCATATACACGAGTACCTGTCGGAGTTCAGAAAGGTCTGTGAAGAATACGACTGCATTCAGATAGGCGAGGGTCCGCTCACGACGGTAAAGACCGCACTCATGTACATAACGGGAAAGCACAAGTCCCTCGACATGATGTTCTCTTTCGACCATATGATGGCAGACTGTCTTTTCACAGAATACATTCACCGCCCGTTCAGCCTTAAAAAGCTCAAACACGCGTTCTCGAAATGGCAGTATTCCATAAACGGCAAAGGCTGGAACACGCTCTACCTTGAAAACCACGATCACCCCCGTGTCATAAGCCGCTACGGAAGCGAGCGGTTCCGCCGTGAGAGCGGGACTATGCTCGCCGCAAGCTACATATTCCAGCAGGGCACCGTCTTTATTTATCAGGGTCAGGAGATCGGCATGACCAATATACGCCTGCGGGACATAGAGGACTACAAGGATATATCGAGCAAGACGAACTTCCACAAGTACCACCTTAAAGACACCATCGAAGCGCGCCTGCGCAGGATCCACCTCTCAAGCCGCGACTCCTCGCGTACTCCGATGCAGTGGAGCAGCGCCCGTTATGCAGGCTTCTCTTCCGTGCGCCCGTGGTTCAATGTCAATCCGAACTACAAGCGCGTGAACGTCGCGAAAGACGAAAAGGATCCGAACAGCATTCTCAACTTCTACCGCAGATGCGTTGCACTGAAGAAGATGAGCAGAACGCTCACTTACGGTCAGTACCGCGAGTTCTTCCCCGACTCCGAGCAGATCTATATTTACGAGCGCACCCTCGGGAAACAGCGCTGGCTCATAATCTGTTCTTTCGCAAAACACCCCGTCCGGGTGCATTTCCCCCGGGAGTACGCCGGAAAAAAGAACCAGCTCATTCTTTGCAACTACCGCGAAACGGACAAGAACGACCTCTGTTTCCGTCCATATGAAGCCCGTATTTACAGATTTCCGGCGGGTGATGAAAAATCACAGCTTACGGACTGACACCTGCACAAGCACCGGTAAATGGTAATATTTCAAAACAGAATAAAGGCATATGATCCGCTTTTTCCGGTTAATATGCCTTTTACGGTTTATATTGCATTAGTTGAGCCAAAACAGTTGAAAATAATTACGGAACGTGTTATAATGAAACAAGAAGATGAAGGAGGTGCGGTATGAGCAATATTACCCCCGGAATGACCTGCAGGAACTGCGGGGCTCCGATAACGTCAGAAATATGTCAGTACTGCGGCTGTTCCACCGGTCTCGACACCTACAGCGCCGATATGCAGTACCCGACCCTCGAATGCAAGGAAGCAACGATAAATTTCTGGACGGTGGCATTCCCCCTCGTTTTTGCGCTCAGTTTCGGCATAGGCGGTTCGGTGATACCTTTTGCGGTCTTTTCGGACATGGCTGCGGGCGTTGACAACAATACACCGCAGGAGCGGATCATGGTGCTGCTGTTCTGCATACCCTTTCTTGCAATAGGCATAGCAGCTGCGGTAATTGCAATAAAACCCGTGATACGATATTTCATCATAAAGTCGAAGGGTAAGCACATTGACGCTGTGGTTTACGGATATGCGGACGATCATGTCATCATGAACGGAAGACCCGCTCAGGTGGTGAAGCTTCTCATAGATACGCCCATAGGCAAGCGGTTCATAATGTACCAGCTCGGAAATACCGACCAGCCATACGGCATAAACACGACGATCGGGCTCGTGGTCTATAAGAACTATTTCATGATCGAAAAGAACAAAGACGTAATTCACTGGTAACAAAAGCGCAGGCTTTAAACAAAGCCTGCGTTTTTGTTATCGCTTGCCGAAAAGCTTATGCTTCTTCTCTTTTCCGTCGTCAAAAGAACGTATCGCCTTGACCTTGTCGAACTTCTTCAGCATTGACTCGTTTTCTTTCAGAGTCTTTCGGTCGATGGACTTGTCGAAGAAGTTGTCATTTATGAAGCGGGCGGTGGGTTCACGGAAGGCTTTGAGCCCGAGATCCTTGTATTCCGATCTGGTGCAGTCCGTTTCGAGATCCGGGATAAGCCGGTTCAGCTCACGGAGCATCTGCTCTCTGTCTCTGCCGATATTTTCATAGTGCGAACGGTACGCGCCGATGTAGTCTATGCTGTAAACCATATTGCCGGTGTTGTCGATGCTGCAGGAAGAGTTGGCGAACAGATCGAGCACCATATCCGGGAATTTCTTCGTGAATGCGCTTACCCAGCTCCGCAGCATCTCCTGCTGGTCGGGCTTGTTCACAAGGTCGCTCAGTTCGTATATCACGGAGATGTCCTTGCTGCCCTTTGTGATGCTGCAGTACCGGCGGAACAGCGCTATCATATCCACGTTTCCGAGTTCGGGATATTCTTCTATCTCGCGGGAAAGGTCGGTGATGAGCTTTCTGTCGTCCGCCATTCTCGCGATGCTGTCCTTGGTTATGCCCGCAACGACACCCGGAATGAAAGCGCTGCTGTGGAAGTGCTCATATACCGCTCTGCCGAGGGCGCTTCCAATACCGCGCTTATCGGCTCCGTTCAGGTATGTGTAATTCTTCAGCTCCTTCATGACCGCGAATTTACGCATAAGTCCCGCGTCTTTGAACTTCGCCGCAACGGGCTCCTCAAAGAACTGCATGAAGCCTGCGGAGAAGACCTCGTACTGGTCTTTCCTGTCATACGCCATTTCGTCGTAGAATGCGTCTTCCTCATGTATCACGGAACCGAGAGCCGAAAACAGCACATTCCCGTCGTTTGACGCGGCTGCGGGATCAATGCGGGTCTTTATGATCGTCTCATAGACCGACTTCATGCCCGCGTTTTTATCCTTGCGGTAGATAAATCCCATATAAGTGCGGGCTATATACCCGAAAACGTCCGCGCAGAGCTCGGAGTTTACATGATCGCCGGAAAAGACCTTGCCGCAGAAATCGGTGTTTCCGTCCGATACCGTATAGATCAGCACAAATGACCAGATCCTCTGAGCCTGACGCTTATCGTCGTCACCAAAGGACGGATAATGGCTCTCGACTATGTTGAACACATCGACGGAGGGCGCATAGCCTCCGTTCCTGCATTTCTCTATCTCCTTCTCCCAGAATCCGTTGATCCGGTTCAGGAACGCGGCCTTGTTATCGACGATGCCGTAAAAGCTGTAGAAAGAGGAAAGCACCCTGCAGGCCGAGCTGCTGTCAAGCTCGCTCCCGGAAGAACCGGAGAGGAACTTCCACATGAAATAGATCTCGTTTATTTTCTGAAGCTCAAACCTCTCGTGAATGTCGAGCTTAGGCTGGATATCATTGAAGTAATCGTTGAGAGCGGCGTTGTCGTAAGCGAGGATATTGCTCATGACCGTCCTGATGAGTTCATGGTACTCCTTGACGGTAGATGCGTCAAAACCGCTCACATAAGGCTTTTCCTTCGTAAGATCAAAGCAGTACGCGCTTGTCACATACTTTTTGCTGAGATCCATGCCGGCGGTAAAATAGATGCTCACGTCCTCGTAGGTGTATGTGTCGGTCACGCAGGTCATGAATCCCATTTTCTTCCGGTATTCGGAGGGAAATGCCGGTATGATTATATTCATGAGCCGTATAGCGTTGAGGGACGCTTCTCTTGCAGTTCCCGGAAGCGCCGCGAATATCGAATAGCCGTTTTCCGCCGCAAGAAAGACTGCAAGAATGAACTGGGCGAAAACGTCGCTTCTGAAAAACTTGCTTACCGCCTTGGTATTATACTCGCGGTCGCCGCATTTCAGGAACCGGTAATCCACGGCGGGCAGCCTGTCGGTGTCCGGTCTTGCAAACTTCTCGGACTTGCTGTTGATGAACATACCGGGACTGAACGGGCAGACATGATCTTTGAGTATCATTCTGCTCTCGGCTTCCGTAAGCACGAGAGTGTGCGCTATGGAGGAATTTCGACCGACATAGTCGTACTCAAATGATACGGCGGACTGGATAAAGCACTGCTTGTATTCTTTATAATAGTGGCAGAATTTTACCGGGTGCTCCTTTCCGCCGAAGGAGTAGTTATTGTAACTGCTCAGTTCGTCATCTGTCATGACATTGTAGAACTCGGGCGTTGACGCAAGAGTCCTGTATCCTGCTCCGGAAGGACCTCCGGAAGCGCTTCCGAACAAATGCTGATATGCCATTTATATCATCTCTCCTCTCCGTTTTTTTCATGAGGCATGACCCTGTTCAGCCCTTTGAGAACAGCTTTCTGAACAGGCCGGTGTTCTGTTTCGGCTCCTCCGGCGGCTTGTCGGAGATTATGCCGAGCTGGGACAATATCCATAAGAACGGTTCCTCCACACGGATCTCCTGCGGGATACCGTTCGCGATCTTTTTCCTGTCTATGCCGTCAACTTCGACGGTCTCGGTTGGGCCGCCGAGGGCAGATACCGAGAAGTATTTCACATTGTTGAACATGAAATCCACGTTTTTCCTGAAAAGCGGTGCAGTCAGCCCGAAGAAGTTGTGCACTTCGGAATTGATCTTCTCGGACTGCTCGGTATCGAGCCAGCCTTTGTGAACGCACTGCTGATAAATTATGCTGTCCGGCGCGAAGTAGCGCTGGGTAGTGCTTGTGGAGCGAAGCAGGTCGCTTTTCGTGAGAACTATGGCGGTAGGCTTATCCTTGAAATCTATGTCCTGGGTGAAGAAGGATTCGAGTATCTTCACCGCATCGCCGCGGCCTATGATGTAATCCGCGCTCGCGTTGGCATTCAGCGCCGCAAGTCTCTGGGCGGCTCCGGTCTGCATCGGATCCACCATGTATATGAACGCGTCCGCGTACTTGAGATGACGCGCTCTCGTATTGACATAGTCAGCGTTCTTTATCCCGTCGCCCGCTACATCGTAGAATGTGAGGGTAACGGTCTTGTCCGCAACATTGTCGCCGTTTATCTTGTTGATACCGACACGGAGCTCGTAGATGAGCGGTTCCACCACCTCGTTGACGTGGGTATGCTCCGGGAGAAGCCCCTCGCGGTACATGGGGGTGAAATAGTATGTGTCGTACTTTTCCGAGACTGCGCTCGTGAGCGGCATGAGCATGGATCTGAAGCCGTCGTCGAGAAACTGCAGGCGGTTTATGAGGGTGGTCATATAGACTGTCTTACCTACGGCGGTGTCGCCTGCAAACGCGATAGTATAGCTCTTCGTGAAGCCCGAGGACTTCGGGAGGTCGTTGTGGCAGTACGGGCACAGTCTCTTCTCCGACTCGTTCCCGAACTCATCGACCACCGAGTACAGCACCCCGTCCTTGTATGTTACCGGCTCGCCGCCGAGGGCAAGCCCGATATATTCATCACCGCTTACACCGCCGTTGGGCGCTATCACCGGCATTCTTCTGGGAGCCTGACGTCCGAACTGGCGGTAGTAATCCGCGAGATTTTTATCTATCACGCTGTCCTCGCGTATCACGGTCTCGCCCGTCTGTGGGGACACAACACGGTGTCTCGGCGACGACGCACGGAAATGCACATCGCCCGGGTCAAAACACTTGAAGCAGTACGGGCATTTTATCGGAAAGACCGTCTGTGCGGTGCTGTCCGTCTTTTTCTTTGTTATCATCTGTTATCTGCCTTTCGGTGTAGTCTATTTTTTCACTCTGAAACTGCGGGCGCTGTCGTCGGGCAGCACTCCGAGCTTCGCGAGAAGCCATTCAAATGAAGTGAAGCAGGCTCTGCTGTCCCTGATATCGGCGCGTCCGTCTTCCTGCAGCTCATAGAATGTATTTGCCGGGAAATAACCGGTGTTCCCGCCGTCAAAAACTGCACTCAGCACCGAATAATACGCGGGGAGACGTGCCTGCAGTATCTTCTCTGTCTTGGCGCTGAGTTTTGCATAATACGAGACGGGGAACGTCTTTTCTATACGCTTCGCCCCCGCGTTTTTCAGCACGGTCTGCAATTTTCTGTCCGCGCGCGCAGCCCTGTCGGCATTGGTGAGTACCACAGCCGACGGCTTATCCACCGTATCCATTCCGAACAGCTTTCTGAATGTACCGGTGAGATGACCGAGCCACGGGTCGTTCGTGGGTTCGTCCATTCCGGCGATACCGGATATATCCGAAAGGAACACGATCCCGCCGGCCTGCGTAAGGGCGGCATCGGCGATCATCGGGTACCTGTCGCAAAGTTCCTTGTCGATATTGTAGATATATATGAGAGCGCGGTTGTATGTGACCTTGCTGCCGACCCACTCCTCCGGCTGGACAGTCCCGCGCCTGCAGTATTCAAACACCAGCGGTGAAACCGACGTCATCGCTTCGGGAACAGTCTTATCCACATAAAGCGGCTCCTCATACCGGTCATAAAACATCTGTGCGGTATTGAAGTCCGCGGGAATGAAGCTTGCGCCGAACCTTGCGGACATCTCTCTGTTGAGCTTGTGCAGCACCGAGGCGATGTAATATCCCCTCTCGCCGTCCTCCGAGCCTATGACCGCGACAGAGAAGGACTTTACCCGCCCCGAGGCAGCCGGAATGATATTGCAGCAGAACGGGCAGGCTCTCGCGTAGGCTATGTCACCCGAAGCTGTGACGGCTGCAAAAGGCCCTTCGGCTCCGGTGCCGCCCTCTTTGCGGAAAAACGTGGGCATCTTCCTTGCGCTGAACTCCTCTATCCCGAGGAAAGTCTTCATGTAGCCGGCGTATTCCTCCGGAACGGCTTCACTCAGCTGCTTATAATCCGCGAACAGAGCCCTGTGGTATGTAAACCGCTTGAAACAGAACGGGCAAACTATATCGTATGTGGTTTCATTGTCGTAATTGCTCATTTTGTCATGATCTCCCCAGATCAGCGTCAGCCGAAGACCGCGCAGTAGTACTTCCCGAGCATCTCCCCGTCTCCCGCAGCCCGGGCGAACGCCGATACCGCGTGGATACGCACGGCCGAAAAGAGCGAGCCGAGCTCGTCGATGCACGGAAATGCCGTGATGATATAATTCCTCATAGCGCGTTCGTCTCCGAGAACACCGAGGATATCCGCTGCCGCGCCGCCCTGCTTTTCCGCGATATCGAGCTTGGTAACGGTTATGTCAAGCACAGGCGGTCTGGCCGCGTACCTGAATGCGCTCAGCATTCTGTAAACGTCGAGCTTCATTTCGATATCCGCCCGCTCGCCGCCGGTGACAATTGCCTCACCCAGTCTGTCGGCGGGTATGCAGTAAACAAAATGTCCCGCGCCGGACGCAAAGGGCAGCGTAGTATTGACAGAATGCTCATCGGCGACGTCGCCTGCGGAGGTGTCATGCATCACATCACACCTCACCCTTCCGTCGGAAGACGCGCCGGTGACACGGTAGATCACCGTCGGCTCCCGCAGGTCATCGGGCTTGTTCCCGTCCCTCGCTTTCTGCGCGGAAGCACAGACTGCGCCCGCGTCGTATATCTTTTCGTTGAAAAAATATCTGTATTTCTCGTCCGGCGAAAACTGCTCCGTGATGCACTCCTCGGCAAGCGCAAGTATCAGCGAGGTCTTACCGCTTTCTTTCGCGCCGAAAAATACCGCGGTCTCAAGCACGCTCTCGTCGGTATCTCTGAGTATCTCGTTGTGGCAGGACGGGCAGACGAGGGTATCACTGCTGCGGCCGGTCTTTGTGATGAGCACGGGCTTTCCGCGCTCAGTCCCGATCCGTGCAAAATCCGGAGAGGTGCGGTCACAGACCTCCGGCAGATCGGCACTCTTGCCGGTTATGCCGCGGCTTTCAAGATAGCCCGCGTAAACGCTGTCACGGACGTGTTTCCTGTCGGCGGGGAGCCTGAACAGGGCGTACTGCTCCGTATCGCAGAGCCTTCCGCAGAAGATGCATTTTCTCATAGGCTTCCGCTCCTTCAGACGGCGTGCAGGACAAACTCGTCCTCATGTCCGTGGGCAAGGCAGAGCGCAGCGCTCTCGCTCACTCCGAGAATGACCGGACCAACCTCGGTATGCCCTGCAGGAAGCCCACGTCCTATAACATACTCAGCGCCGGAACTTACCGTCCGGTAGCCGAGGGTTCCGGCAGGTACATCATGCTCGCTGTCGAGAACGAAAGTGACCTTCTTGTAAAGCTTACCGCTCTTCTTTTCCGTAAGCCGCCAGTTTATATTCAGCGTGATACCGGTTATACGCGCGGTTTCGCTCGATCTGTCCCAGAGCGTGTTCTCCGGGCTTTCACAGCAGTAAACGCGGAATTTCAGCAGTCCCGCGTCCGCAGCAGACAGCGGGTATATGTACTTGCCGCCCGCAACGCGGAATTCGTCCTGAAAACAAAGATCGGACACCGATGGGATCTGCTCCGCAGTCATCGACGAAATATCCGCACCGCCGGTACGATGCTCAAAGACTATCCTGACACAGCCGCACTCCTGCGGCCAGCTCCATGAAACAGCGATATTCCCGTCCGCTGTGCGGGAAGCGCCGATGTTTTTTATGTAACCGCTCATACAGATGTCCTTTCCGGGCTGCGGTCGATCATGACTTTACCGCCGTTCTCCGCCGAATATCCGTCATAGACTTTCATGCACTCGTTCACATACACCACACTGTCAACAGAGGGAACGCTATATACGGCAAGCTGCTCGTAAGGCTCGCCGTTCACGCTGCCTGTAAACACCGTACTGAACGCGGGATCCTCAAATTCTCTCATCTTCTTCACAAATGCGGACTCGCCGCTTCCCATGCAGCAGAGAGTGTCGCTTGGCTGGAAAACGCTGTATCTGAGGTTTGCGCGGCATTCCTCACGAAGTCTGTCGATGAGCTGTGCATCGACCCAGCCGGGATCCTTGCCGCCCTCGAAGTCTTTGTATCTTGCATAGAGCTCCTCGTCGAAGCTCATGGAGAACACCGCCCTGACTGTCTGCGACGCGGCAAGCTTCCGGAAAACATCGAGCACGATCCCTCCGGCTTCCTCAGCACCGTTCCTGCCGCAGTTCATTATCACATCGTAAAACCCGTTCCCGTGCAGTATCGCGGCTATACCTCCGCCGCGGTCAAACTCCTCCGCCGCGCTTCCGATAAGCTTCGTATAATGCACCGTGAACGCGGACACGTCGGTAAGCGTCGAGCCGTTATCGTAGATCTCGTGCATTATATCCTCGTTAAGCGCATCGGAAAAGGCTTTAAGGCATCTCACCGCTTCCGCGGCACGCGCCTCGTATTCCTTCATATCCGAAAGCAGGTTCGCGACGAGCCGCTTCATCATGCGCACTCTCAGTATCTCAAGCTTTTTGCCGTACTTTGCGGATACCGCAGCCGCTATTATCTCGCAGCCGGAGGGTTTTGCAAAAAGTCCGTGTGCGAGCCCCGGGCAGGGCTGAGAAAGCAGGTCGTCAAGCTCACGGGTGAGTTCTTCCTCCTCGGAAGAGAGCCTTTCGGTGACATCTCCGAGGCAGGCAGTCACCGCCCCGTCATGTCCGAGGATCGAGAGCACGTCGCTTATCCGCAGAGTGCCCTTGTTTATGTATTCGCCGAAAACCGCGGAGATGTCGATACTTTCACAGCAGTCTATCATTCTCGCGCAGCTCCCGGCAAACCGTTCGTCGAAATATTTCTCGTCCGCTCCGCCGTAGTAGCCGAGTATATCGCGGACGTTGGTGTTGCGCACAGCGTCGGGATCCCTGCCCGCGGTCTCCGGCATCACCGGAACTATCGTGCTCACGTCCGGGAGGGACTGCATCACCCGGTCACATATACGGGCAACAGCCTCATATCCGAAAAGCTGAGCGGCGGGCAGTTCGCGTGACTCACCGCCGTCGAACCCGAATATCATATCCGCAAGCGCCTTGTACATTATATGCGCGATGATGTCGTCCGGTCTTCGCGCGTAGGCCAGTCCCGCCGTGAAGAATACACTGCGGGGAAGCGAGGGCGGGTCTTCCCTGTCCAGAAGCGCGGCGGCTGCGGCTGCGATACGGGAATTGTTCACGGCGTTCCTGCCGCAGTATTTCATATCGCTCCGGTACATTTCAAGGAAGAATACCTCCCCGAATACCGCGCCCTCCCAGTGGACGCTTATGCGCTGATCCTCACGCATCATTATCCTGCCGTCATACACAAAGCCGCTTTTCTGGCAGTATTCAAGCTCTCTGAAAAACGCTGCGGAACCGATCATGCCCTCGGCGCTTTCTCCGAGATCCGTGAAAAGGAGCGTATTAACCCGTATATGCGCGTTCTCCGTGACAAGCATCACAAACTCCGGGAGCACAGCGTTCAGCCTGCAGTCCGAGGTCGTGACGATGAACAGGAAGCACCTGCTCATAAGGGGAAATCCCGATGTCATCATAAGACCGTCGGCGACCTTTTTCGCCGCGCTGTTGAAAGCGGAGAGCCTTCCGTCGTCCCGCAGTATATGATCCACGCATTCCCCGCGGTTTTCCGGCAGATCAATGCATATGTGCATATCAGAGCCGTCGGGCTGAACACTCCCGCCGTCACTCATAACAGCGTGGCGGATACTTCCCGCGTTCGCAAGTCTCCGGCTCAGATCAGCCTTTATCTCCGGCATTCTCTCCGCCGCCTTGTCACCGACATACAGGAACATAGCCGGATATTCCGCCCGGGCGGAAGCCGCAGCGCTGCCCTGCCTGATATCTATGCATTCAGCCGCTTTTTTCAGTACTTCTTTCATTGTCCCTCACAGCTCATTCGAGAAGCTCAAGCGAGCTTTCCGCCATTTCTCTGAGCTTTTTGTATTTTCTTAAAATATCGTCTGCTCTGTCGTCATCGTACTCCGAGAACTCCGCGTCCATATCGTCTATAGCCTTTATAGAAGCGGTGACGTGCTTCTTCAGGTTTTTCAGGAACTCGATATGCTCGTCGGGGATATCCTCGGCGTGTGCAGCCTGCGCTTTCTTGCTGATATACGCGCGCTGGCTTTCATCGAGGGCGGAGAACTTTTCGAGCAGCACATAGTAGAAGAAATATCTCTGCTCCGTCGTATCGCCGACAGTAAGCGTGTTCAGGATATTCACGTTGTCGCCGGAAGAATTGAGGTATCTGAAGAACGTCTTTTCCTTGAAGATGACCCCTGCGAACAATGCGTCAAACATGGCTTTGAGCATCTTGTTTGCGTCCTTTTCGCGGCTCATCACCCCGTCGCACTCCGCGATACCGTCGAGTGCCGCATTGTACGCGTCAAGCATCTGCTCGGTGTACTTCCATGCGCCGTATGTTCTGACATACGCCTCGCGTACCTTGTCTATGTCGGCTGCATTCATATAGTTCACGGGGTTGAGGGTGAACAGCACGTTCGCCGACTTTATGCGGTTCATGACATCATCGTACTTCTGCTTAGCTTCCTTTATGCCGGAAGCCTTGCGGGGATCGTAGGTTATCTGCTTCACCATGTCGGCGGTGATACTCTCGTCGTAGCGCACATTTCCCACGCCGTCGATTATGCCGGCTTCGAGAGCCTTGTTGAATATCTCGCGGTGCGCCTCATTCTCTTTATGCACCTTCTCCGAATTCTCGGTCACGGACTCTTTCGGGCGAAGTGTGTCATGGATCGGGCTCGGGAGCCTGAACCAGTCGGTATCGCGCAGTCCGCTGAATGAGGAATAGAGATGCTGGCCGATCATATTCGCGTCCTTTGTGCCGCCGGTCTCGGAAACGAACGAATAGTAGTCCGACTCGAAAAGGTGAACGGTGTTGTGGTGTGCTACCGCAAGACCCGCGCCGAATGTGAATATTGAGATACGGTTGGTGTAGGGGCTTATGATCTTATGGCGTGCAAGCACCTCGTCCTCGTCCGCCGCAGCTTCGATAGGACCGGACTGGCTCGGTATCGACACATACAGGATCTCGGCCGTATCGATGGAAGTCGAGCAGGGGTACATTATATTGGAACGGGCGCGGAGCTCCTTGAGAAGCTCCTTCGCAGCGTCCGCTCTTGAAGCTGCACTCGGATAGCGGGCTTCAAAGAACTCGCTCATGGACTGGCTCAGGGTCTCGGAGAAGTGAGCCGCGATACTGTCACAGATAAAGGTGGACACATCGAAATCGTCCCTCGAACGGCTCGACTTGAACTCATCGAGGAAGCGGCGCAGTATGTCGGAAACTGCATTTTCGAGGTCAACTCCGCTGAGGTCGGCTTCGAGCTTTTCAAGCACGTTCTGCTCGCTCTTTATATCGTACATCTTCCACTCGTATGTCTTTGAAAGACCGGTGGTGGCGTTCTCAACGCCGGTGACTATGTTGAGGTTCTTTTCGCAGACGATACGCAGGTAGTCGAGAATGCCCACCATATTGTCGATGAAGTCGTTGAAATAGTTGCTGATGCGGGCGGTAAGGTCGCTGTACAGCTTTATTGTATAGTCGCAGCGCATTGCGTCGGCGCGGCTGGTGTAATACTGGGAGATAAGGTTGAAGTAGTCCTTTCTCGCGTTGGAGGTGAGGTCGAGTGGCTTGCTTGCAAAATTGCGGTATGCAAGGTCGGCGGCGTTCTTCTTCTCCATAAGCTTCTGGGAATTAAGCTCCGCCTGGAGCCCGAGTTCCTCATTGATGCAGGTGCGCAGCTTCTTTATGAGACAGAATTTGTCCTCCGAGCTTATAAGGCTCGCAATATAGAACGGTCCCTCCGCGCAGTTGCAGAAGCTGAGTTCCGCAGCCTGCTCGAACTTCCGGAAGAAAGCTTCCATAGCGTCCGGAAGCGTCACGCGGTACAACTGCTCGACGCGGTTGAGCCACTCCTCACCCATTTCCTCAACGCTGCGCTTGTTGACTTTGAGGGACTGGCGGGAGAACACGGGGTTCTCGATGCCGCCGTCGAAGAGGGTCGGGCGCTGTGAATCGAAGTAAGACTGCACGGAGATATTGTCAAGCCCGCAGGTTCCCAGGAACACTATCCTCTGCTCATTCGTAGGCGCGTTGGCGTGAAGCCCGTTCATATGGGCGAACACCTTTCCGGAAAGGTATTCAAGAACTTCCGACTTCGGCAGTATCGCCGCAGAAGCGCCCACGGACGAATAGACGTTGAGCATGGGGTACTGGGGGATAATGCCCGCGAGAGCCTGACCTAAGTTGACACGGAAGGAGTCTATGCTGAAATCGCCCTGGCTGTCGGAGGAGGAGATGAAGTTGCATATACCCTCGGCAGCGATAGAAAGGCTGAATTTGTACTGCTCGGCAGGGTCCTTGAGTATGAAGCCGTCCTTGCCGCTTGCAGACACGAACAGGCAGGTATCATAGGGGCGCTCGGTGCTTATGACCTCGAAGCTTTCGGAATAGCGCTGTCTGAACGGGTCGAAGGTGTGAGAATGCATATCCATGAGGTATTCGAGCTCCTGGAGAGCCGCAAAGCCGTTGCGCTTTATGTATCTCTGGATATTGAGGTCGTCCACCCTCGAAAGGTTCACGTCGGGGGTGAAGAGAAATCCCATTATATCGTAATTGCTCTTGCCCTGGCGGTTGATTATCTCACGGACTATGTAGGGAATGTCGATGAAAGTGCCGCTTCCGGTACCGCCGCTTATGCCGGAGAGGATAAATACCTGGAGACGCTGGTTGGGCATCATTCCGGTAAGAAGCTTCTGGACGTTGGTGGTTATCGCCTTGACCACCGCGTTTATGGAATTGAAGAGCAGTATCCTTCCGGACTGTCTTATGCCGTTGGCGCCGTCATCTCCGCCGCCCTTGACCTTTGTATAGATGCGCTTGGGATCATCGAGCCACTCGCGCACATAAGGCGGTATAAGGTGCTCGTTGGCGAGGAAGCGCTCCACCGACGCGGAGATCGAAACATACTCGCCTACCGCGAAACGCATTTCTCCGTCTTTCTTATCCGTCTTTTTCTTGAAATAGGTGTTGTCCGAATCTATACCGAGGATACGGATATTGTTCGGTATCGCAAGAGCCTTGTTCGGTGCGTCATCGGGGAGCCTGAAACGCTTGTTGATGAGCTGCTTGGTATAAAGGAGCGCATCCATGCCCGTACCGCCGAGACCTATGATAAGCACGGGGTTGCCCTTTGACTCGACCCTAATCTGGGCGCTCGACATCGAGCCGCCGAGATCCACGCTCATAAGCGAGATGTTTTCCTTCTGTGATTCCGTTATCCTTGACATACTTTCCTCCAGAACTTGTTTTAGTTGCAAATATTGTGATGCCGAACCGGCAAATCATGTCCTCATGTACTGTATTATGACGGTATTGTTCGTACCGGCGCTGTCGGTATATCTGAGAGTGACCCTGTTTGCATTTGAAAGAATGATGTTCTTTCCGAGGGTAATACCGCCGCTGTATTCAATGCCCCTGACCTTGGATACACGAATGTCGCCGCTCTCCGCCATTGTTATTGCAATACCGGAGGTAATGCTCTTCGGTATCGCTTCCGCGGTCTCAGCACTGTCAAATACCGACAACATTACCGTGGAGAGCATGACTTTGCGCTTTCCGGGGACTTTCTTTGCAAGATCGAAATTAGCCGGCGGATAGGGCATTCCACCCGTATTTACCGTGATGACGAGCCTTCCGGAATACATACGGATATTCTCGCCGATCTTCTTTATAATGAATATGATGAGCGCGATAAGCACCGCGGCGGCTCCGACACAGATAAGTATCAGCTTCAGCGGACCTTCCGGTTCTATGATGCTCTCGTCGCCTAAGGTAAGTGTGACGATCTCGCTTCGTATATCGGTAGTATCATTGTACAGGCTTGCCTGGACCGTGTAGTCCTTGTCCTCCGCCAGCACTCCCTCACCTGTGAACGCGCCGTCGGAGTATGTCATCGCCACCTCGGATTTCGCGCCGGTCTCCGGGTCCGTGAGTATCACACGCCCCGAGAGCTTGTTTATCACGGCTTCATCGGTTATGGCAGCCGAGTCCGGATCGGTGAGCACGGCTCTGAATTTGAGCTTAGTATCTTTCGCTATCGCCTTGTCGGACAGGACACTGAGATCGAGACGGTAATCCCTTGTGAGAATGCAGTTTACATCGACTTCCGTGTTTTTCGGAGCTCTGAGGGAGACATTCCATGTTCCGGCCTGTGGCTTGGGTATCTTGACGAGTGTGTAAATGTCGCCGCGGGAGAGGACAGCGGAAGTGCCGTCAAAAAGCACGGGCGTTCCGTCCGCGCCGTAGAGCCTGATATCATCGAGCCCGCCGGAATGCATTATAACAAGGTTCGCTTCGACCACCGAGGCGTCCGCTATCTCAAATCCGACTTCGTGGTCGCTTCCGTCGGAACTGTAATCATCAAGGCTCAGGTTCTCCGCGCCGGTATGGCGGACGTAGATCCTGCTTAGTATCTCGGAGAGGTCGCCGGCGCTGTCGGTCATGTAAGTGTCGTCGGCGTAGGTGGACGCGGATATGTAGCGGAGCTCCGCTTCGTCAACATCACCGTTGGCGTTGAGTCCGACCGTATATATGGGGATACCCGCGTTACGGGCAGTTACGATGCCGGAAGTGAGGTCGGACTGTGAATCTTCAAGGGTACGGCCTTCCTTGTTGTCTGAGATGACCGTCTTTCCGTCAGAGAGGAAGACGATGAACTTACCGTTGCCGGCGTATTCGTCGGAGGCGAGCATCTCTGCCGCGTGGAGCACAGCACGTCCTATATCCGTCGAGCCTTTGAGCTCATCGAGCCCGGAAACTGTCTCCTTGAGCTTCTGTCTGTCCTGCTCCGTATCTATCGCCACAGGTGCCTGAGAATAGTTTATCTCGCTTCCGAAAAGCACAAAGCCTATCTTCGTGCTTCCGAGAGTACAAAGGTCGGAGAACAGCTCTATTGCCTCAAGCCTTATAAGATCGGGGTCGCTCTTTTTCATGGAACGGCTCGAATCCACCAGGAAGATCACGTCCACCTCTCCGGTAGTCGCTCCAACGGCTCCGGCATCAACTGTGCCGAATGCAGTCAGCACAGCGATCATCATAACAAGAAATGCTGAGATAAGTCTTTTCATATATAAATCCTCGCAGAATAAACACTATCTAATACATTATACACCATAATGACATAAATGTAAAGCATATTTTTATTGAATTGTCACAAATTTCAAAATCTTTGTTAATTTTTGTACACTTGCAATAATAACAGGCGGTATTATAAAGCAGCCGACCCGTACTGCAAACGCAATACGGGTCGGCGAATATCACTGTTTTTCCGGGTGTTCACACCTGCCGCAGTCCGAACAGCCGTTGCAGCTCGGCCGCATACCGCAGGTCATGCAGCGCTCGCGGAAATGGGGGACATAGCGCTCTTCCTCGTCTATCGGGAGCCCCCACCGGTCGTACAGCTCAAAATGCAGCGGCTTTCCGGCGAAGCTCATTCCGGAACGGTACGCCTGATTGCTCTGGACGCCGTTTCCCTCTATCCTGTACATTCGCCCGTCCTTTATGAAACGTCTGCCGGTGCCGCAGAAAGTGAACTTCACGTTGTTGTCCTCGCACTCGCTCCTGAGCAGCTTCACCCACTCAAAATCGCAGGGACGAGCGCCGTCGTAATTCTCGCCGTCGCAGAGCACCTGTTCGATCTGACCCGTTTCGAGGTACTTTCTTATGCTGACCCGGCCTATGAACGGTGCGCACATGACGCCCTTGTGCCTGAACGGAAGGCTTAGCAGTATCGGTATCCGCTCGTCCGCGCGTTTCTGGTTCTCGGCGGTGACATTGAAGAAGATGTTCTCCCAGCCCTCTCCCCAGTCCTTCGGCAGGCAGTCTGCAACACGCTCGGGGCGCTTCGTAAGCAGAAAGAATATCACATCTCTGCGTTCGCGCATTATCTCCCACGCTTCGGGTCTCCACTCGTCAGCCTGCTCAAGAAAGAAGTCGGAGGTCATGCAGACCCGTATCATCTCGCCGCTCTTTACCTTGTAGTTCCCGTTCCTGTCGGTGTGGAGCGGATAATCGAAGCCGCTTCCCGTGCGGTATATCACGGATCCGTCCTTGTCCCGCATTCTGTCCATGAAGTACATATAGCAGTTGTCACAGCCCTCGCTCTTTTTTATGCAGCCGTGCCACGGGTTCCATATATCATGCATTCCGCTCCCCCCTTTCGTCCGGACATATTATACCATTACGGCGGGAATTTGTCAACGCCGGGTACCTGACGGGTTCTACTGCCAAAATCGTAAAAGCGAACGTCGATACTTTATGCCGCGAAAGCCTATTGACAATGAGCTTGAGTGTGGTAGGCTGGTAGCCGGGCAGCAGCCCTTCGGGGGGCGGCTGCCCGTGCTGCCGGACTGCCACG
>JAGBMA010000190.1 GCA_017635095.1 Ruminiclostridium sp.
AAAAGAGATATATGTCGGATTTTAACTCGGACAGTGAAGAAACCGAATAAAAGAGAAACGGTTGAAGCTGCGGACACTACTTTTTTTATTTTGAGGGAGACTTTTTACCTATGAACGAACTGAATATTTCTGCGGTCGATGCTGCCGCAATGGAGACAGCAACCACTACCTCTGCACCGAAGCACAAGTGGCTCTCTAAGCTCACCCGTGGTGCAAAGAAGGCAACGATGTTCTGCACTGTTGCAGGCATTATGGCATCTACCTGTGCAACTCAGGCTTTCGCAGCAGGCACAGGCGAGGTCGATACCTCGTCCTTCATCACTACTGCCTGCACCGTACTCAAGTCTGTCATCTGCCTGATCGGCGGCGGTGTTTCGCTGTGGGGCGTGGTCAACCTTTTGGAAGGCTACGGCAACGATAACCCCGGTGCGAAAGCACAGTAGTGATATAGAAGTTTTTTCTCCCTTAATTCAGGTCGCATAAAATAGGCATTATGCGACCTTTTTTCCATATTTGCCTGTTTCAACGGATATGGTAGTCACCGCCACATCAAAGCGGAAGTGTATCTCAATATCCTGCACACGCTTTCCGCTGGACTTGTCGGGTTCGTGGACGATGATCTTATCAATCAGTTCGTGCATGATCTCAGGCGTGAGCGTTTCGATATGCTCGTACTTATGCACCACTTTGAGGAACGCAGTCACATCGGAGGACTTCTGCTCTGCACCGTCAATCAGGGTTGTAAGCTCCGCAACGGTAGCTTTCAGTTTTGCCTGTTCTTCCTCATATCCTGCCGACATCATCGTGAAACGCTCGTCCGACAGCCTGCCGAGGACATTATCCTCATAGAGCCTTGTAAAGAGCTTGTCAAGTTCAGCGATACGCTTTTCAGCCTGTTTCAGTGTTTTCTTTGCTTTTGTAAGCTCTGAGGACTTACGCTGAACGGAATTGCTCATAGCGGTCTGAATAAACTCGTCCTCGTTCTCCCTCACCGTAGCAAGTAGCTTGTTCAGCTCACCGAGGACGATCTCATTCAGGACACAGGTGCGGATATAATGCACCGAGCATCTGTCCTGTTCCTTTGCGTATGTAGAACAACGCATATGCTCCTGTTCGGGACGCTCGTTCTTGCGGCGGCTCAGGTACATCTTTTCTCCACAGTCAGCACAGTACACCATTCCTGCAAAGGGATTGACCATCTGCATCTTCTGCGGTCTGCGCTTGTGCTTGCGAAGTTCCTGCACCAAGTCAAAGGTCTGCTGCGTGATGATAGGTTCTTGCGTATTCTCGAAGATCTGCCACTCGTCCTGCGGATTGTAAACGATCTTATGAACCTTGTAGGACTTCATCTTTGTGCGGAAGTTGACCGTGTGACCGCAGTATTCAAGCCTTTCGAGGATATGGGTGACCGTATTCGCACCCCAGCGGTAGGTCTTTGCGTTATGCCGTCCGTTATCACGACCTTGCAATAATGCGTAGGCAGTCGGAGTCGGGATACCCTGTTCCGTTAAGATACGGGCGATCTGCACCGGACCATAGCCGTCAATGCAGAGCTTGAAAATCTTGCGTACCACCTCAGCGGCAGGCTCATCAATTACCCACAAATTCTTGTCGGTATCGGACTTCTTGTAGCCGTACACAGGCGGACACAGATGCTTGCCTGACTGTCCCTTTGCCCTGAACACCGCACGAATCTTCTTACTGCAATCACGGGCATACCAGTCATTGAAGATATTTTTGAAAGCAAGCAGTTCGTTCTCGGACTTTGCCGTATCGACATTATCGTTCACAGCGATATATCGCACATCGTAGTCGGGAAACACCATTTCGATCAGCTCACCCGTTTTCAGGTAATCACGACCTAATCGGCTCAAATCCTTTGTTATGACCGTAGCGACCTTGCCGTCCTCAATGTCAGCCATCATCGCTTTGAAGCCGTCACGCTCCCAAGTCGTTCCGCTCACTCCGTCATCGACGTAGAAAGTCGGATTTGGAAAGCCGTTGTCCTCAGCGAATTTCTGGAGGATAGCCTTTTGGTTGGTGATACTGTTGCTCTCGCCGTCCAGCATATCATCTTGTGAAAGACGGCAGTATAAAGCTGTTATCTTGTCTGTCATTTTAACCTCACTTTCCGACAGGATACAGCAAGCTATTATCATTATAGCGCACCTTATTTCTTTTTTCAATGCGCCGATATTCCAAAATCAAACAGCCTGCTTGTCCTGTTCTTGTCCGGATTCACCGAGCATTTTCTCACAGTCAGCCGTGATGAGCCTTGCGAGAATGTCGCTCAGGCTTTGCCGAAAAGCTGGGTTAAAGACGGTTTTCACTCTGTAGATCGTATGCCCGATATGGTACTCGGACACACTTCCCGATACCGCAACGGCGGCAGTTTTTGTTTCGTTCATAGCGATTTTCTCCTTTAGCTTCTATCTCTCTATGCTTTTAGAGTTGAGGGCATCGCTTT
>JAGBMA010000191.1 GCA_017635095.1 Ruminiclostridium sp.
GAGGCTGCCCGTATCGCTATGACACGTTATATCAAGAGAGGCGGTCAGGTTTGGATCAAGATTTTCCCTGACAAGCCAATCACAGAGAAGCCTGCTGAAACACGAATGGGTTCCGGTAAGGGCTCGCCCGAGTACTGGGTAGCAGTTGTAAAGCCCGGCAGAGTTCTCTTCGAGATCGCGGGCGTTTCCGAAGACGTCGCAAGAGAGGCACTTCGTCTCGCTATGCACAAGCTTCCGATCAAGTGCAAGTTTGTGGCAAAGGAAAAGGAGGCTGAGGCATAATGAAGAAGATCACAAAGGAAATCAGAGATCTTTCCGAAATGGAGCTTAAGAACAGGGCAACAGAGCTCAAGCAGGAGCTTTTCAACCTTCGTTTCCAGCTTGCAGTAAATCAGCTCGATAACCCCACAAGAATAAAGGCGGTCAAGAAAGAGATCGCAATTATCAAGACGATCCAGCGTGAGCGCGAGCTCGCTGCTAAAAGCTGAGAGGGGAGGACACGAAAATGGAAGAAAGAAATCTCAGAAAGACAAGAGTCGGCAAGGTAGTAAGCAACAAGATGGAAAAGACAATTGTTGTAGCTATCGCGGACAACGTTCGTCACCCTCTCTACAAGAAGATCATCAAGCGCACTATAAAGCTCAAGGCTCATGATGAAGAGAACACCTGCAATATAGGCGATACGGTGGAGATCATGGAAACAAGACCCCTCTCCAAGGACAAGAGATGGCGCCTCGTGAACGTGATAGAGAGAGCTAAGTAAGCGGAAGGAGAAAACGACCATGATACAGATGCAGACACGCCTCAAGGTCGCTGATAACACAGGTGCTAAAGAGCTCATGTGCATCAGAGTCCTCGGAGGTACTCGCAGAAAATACGCCAATATAGGCGATGTAATCGTCGCTTCCGTAAAGAAGGCGACTCCCGGCGGCACTGTAAAGAAGGGCGACGTCGTTAAGTGCGTTATAGTACGTTCGGCGACGGGTCTCAGAAGAAGCGACGGAACATATATCCGCTTCGATGAGAATGCTGCCGTTATCATAAGAGAAGACAAGACTCCCAGAGGTACGCGTATCTTTGGACCGGTTGCAAGAGAGCTTCGTGAAAAAGACTTTATGAAGATACTTTCTCTTGCTCCCGAAGTATTATAAGGGAGGATCGGAGCATGAACAATTTACACGTTAAAACAGGAGACGAAGTACAGATCATCTCCGGTAAGGACAAGGGCAAGACCGGTAAGGTACTTCAGGTGTCCCCTTCCGAAGGTAAGGTAATCGTCGAAGGCTGCAATATGGTGACAAAGCACGTCAAGGCAAGACAGCAGGGTCAGCTCAGCGGTATAGTAAAGGCTGAAGGTGCCCTCTATGCAAGCAAGGTAATGCCCGTTTGCCCGAAGTGCAAGAAGCCCGTACGCGTTGGCAGCGAGGTTAAGGACGGCAAGAAGATCAGAGTCTGCAAGAAGTGCGGAGCAGAGCTTTAAGCCACATCTGACGAAGCTTGACGGAGCGGTCGGAAAAATGAGCGTCCGGTGAGATGCGGTCGGATTTTCCCGAAGCTTCACCGGTAAGCGGCATCCGGCTTCCGTCGGTAAGGAGAAAATAAAATGTCAACAATGAAAACTTATTACAAGGAGACCGTTGCTCCCGCACTTTTCAAGAAGTTCGGATACAAGAGCGTAATGGAAACTCCGAAGCTCGATAAGATCGTCATCAACGTCGGCTGCGGCGAAGCAAAGGACGATCAGAAGAAGATTGACGCGATCATGGGCGACTTAAGCCAGATCACAGGTCAGAAGCCCGTAATCTGCCGCGCTAAGAAGGCTATCGCGAACTTCAAACTCAGAGAGGGTAACATCATCGGTGTCAAGGTTACTCTCAGAGGCGAGGTAATGTACGAATTCCTCGACAGATTCTTCAATATCGCACTTCCCCGTGTTCGTGACTTCAGAGGTATCAACCCCAACTCGTTCGACGGCAGAGGTAACTACAGCGTAGGTATCAAGGAACAGCTCATATTCCCCGAAATAGATTATGAGAAGATCGATGCTATCCGCGGTATGGATATCAACTTTGTAACAACAGCTAAAACAGATGAAGAGGCAAAAGAGCTGCTCACGCTTATGGGCGCTCCGTTCGCCAAATAAGAAAGGTTAAGGAAACAGACATGGCAAAAAAATCAATGGTTGCAAAACAGCAGCGCCCTGCAAAATTTTCTACCCGTTCTTATAACAGATGCAAAATATGCGGCAGACCTCATGCTTATCTCCGCAAGTTCGGAATTTGCAGAATTTGCTTCAGAGAACTCGCTTACAAGGGACAGATCCCCGGAGTCAAGAAGGCAAGCTGGTAATTTTACATCATTAAATTAAGGAGGAAGCAGAAAATGCAGATCACTGATACTATCGCAGATATGCTTACGAGAATCCGTAACGCGAGTGCGGCTAAGCACCCCACGATAGATGTTCCCTGCTCGAACGTAAAGAAGCAGATCGCTCAGATACTCGTTGACGAAGGTTATATCAAGAACTTCCGTGTTATCGAGGACAATAAGCAGGGTATCATACGGATCACTCTCAAGTACACTGAGAATAAGTCACAGGTTATTACAGGCTTACGCAGAGTAAGTAAGCCCGGTTTAAGAATTTACTCGAACTGCAAGGATATGCCCAAGGTAATGAAGGGACTCGGTATCGCTATCGTTTCCACATCAAAGGGCATCATGACCGACAAGAAGGCAAGAGAGCTCCATGTCGGCGGCGAGATCCTCGCGTTTGTATGGTAAGGAGGAACAGATATGTCAAGAATTGGTAAACACGCGATTACTGTTCCCGCAGGCGTAGAGGTAAAGGTTGACGGATCCACAGTAACGGTAAAGGGACCCAAGGGCACACTCACCAAGGAGTTCAAGCCCTCGATGAAGATAACCGCAGAAGGCGGCGAGATCAAGATAGAGCGCCCCGATGATGAGGCAGCTAACCGCTCGCTCCACGGTCTCACAAGAACACTCATAAACAACATGGTAATAGGCGTTACCGAGGGCTTCAAGAAAGAGCTTGAGATCAACGGTGTCGGCTACAGATGCCAGAAGCAGGGCAAGGATCTTATCCTTAACATCGGTTACTCTCACCAGGTAGTTATGTCCGATACAGACGATATCAAGATCGAGGCTCCCCAGCCCAACCAGATCATTATCACAGGTATCGACAAGCAGAAGGTAGGCCAGTTTGCAGCCGAGGTAAGATCAAAGCGTCCCCCCGAGCCGTATAAGGGCAAGGGCATAAAGTATGTCGATGAAGTAATCCGTCGTAAAGAGGGAAAAGCCGGTAAGGGCAAGAAATAAAACATAAGGAGTGATAATAAATGATCAAGCAGATAGACAGCAACAAGAGCAGAATAAAGCGTCATCAGAGAGTCAGAAACAAGATCTCCGGTACAGCTTCCTGTCCGCGCCTTAATGTTTTCCGTTCCGCAAAGAACATCTATGCACAGCTTATCGACGATGAAGCAGGTGTGACACTCTGCGCAGCCTCCTCTAACGAGAAGAGCTTCACCGAGTACGGCGGAAACTGTGAGGCAGCCAAGAAGGTCGGCCTTGCACTCGCGGAAAGAGCAAAGGATAAGGGTATAACAGACGTCGTTTTCGACCGTTCCGGTTATATCTATCACGGAAGAGTTGCAGCGCTCGCAGACGGTGCGCGCGAAGGCGGACTCAATTTCTAATAAATACAGGAGGAAAAAGCTTTGGCACTTATAGATGCATCTAAATTAGAACTTGCCGAAAAAGTCGTTGCAATCAACCGTGTATCCAAGACAGTCAAGGGCGGTCGTATCATGAAGTTCTCCGCACTCGTAGTTGTAGGTGACGGAAACGGCATCGTAGGCTTCGGTCTCGGCAAATCAAACGAAGTTCCCGATGCTATTCGCAAGGCTATCGAGGACGCCAAGAAGAACCTCATCAAGGTTTCTCTCAGAGGCACAACGATCCCCCATGAGACAGTAGGTAAGTTCGGCGCAGGCGCGGTACTCATGAGACCGGCTCCCGAAGGTACCGGTGTTATCGCCGGCGGCCCCGTTCGTTCGGTAGTTGAAATGGCAGGTATCAAGAATATCCGTACAAAGTCGCTTCGTTCAAACAACCCCTGCAACGTTGTAAGAGCAACTATCGCAGGTCTCGCTTCCCTCAGGGACGCAGAGCAGGTAGCGGCTATCAGAGGTAAGACAGTCAAGGAAATCTTAGGCTGAAACGGAGGTAATACGTTATGAAGATAAAACTCGTAAAGTCCCTTATCGGCCGCAAGGACAGCCATATCGCAACTGCAAAGTCTCTTGGTCTCAGAAAGATCGGTGACGTGACCGAGCAGCCCGACAACGCTGCAACAAAGGGAAAGATCAACGAGATAAAGTACCTCGTTGAAGTAACAGAATAAAAGATCAGTCAATAGGAGGTGTAACCATGAAGCTACACGAATTATCTCCTGCCGAGGGCGCAACAAAAGAAGTAAAGCGCATTGGCCGCGGACACGGTTCAGGTCAGGGCAAGACGGCAGGTAAGGGTCATAAAGGTCAGTGGGCTCGTTCCGGCGGCGGAGTTAAGCCCGGATTTGAGGGCGGTCAGACAAAGCTCGCTATGCGTATCCCTAAGCGCGGATTCAACAATATCTTTGCGACCGAGTATGCAACAGTCAACGTTTCCGACCTTGAGGCACGCTTTGAGAGCGGCGCACAGATCGACGCTGACGCACTCGTAGAGAGCGGACTTGTAAAGAAAGTCTATGACGGCATCAAAATTCTCGGCAATGGCGAACTGACAAAGAGCTTTACCGTTAAGGCTTCCAAGTTTACCGCAGCTGCTGCGGAAAAAATCGAGAAGGCGGGCGGAAAGGCTGAGGTGGTATAATGTTTGAAGTCTTTCGCAATGCGTGGAAGGATGCAAACCTTCGCAAGAAGATTTTATACACATTATTTATCATCGTTATTTTCCGTCTCGGATCAAATATCTTCGTTCCGTTCCTCGATATGAGCGTTATCTCCGACCTCGTGGGTGATGAATCCCTCCTCGGGTTCCTCGATACCATGACCGGCGGCTCGCTCTCGAACGGTACGCTGCTTGCAATGTCCATCACCCCGTATATCAACGCCTCGATCATTATCCAGCTTCTCGCTGTTGCCATACCGGCTCTTGAGAAGATGCAGAAAGAGGGCGATGAGGGGCGTAAACGTCTCAATCTGATAACAAAACTTACTTCGCTCGGTCTTGCAATAATGCAGGCGATAGGCTTCTACTTCCTGCTCAGTTCGAGAGGCGCGGTAAAGTACACCGAGGGCTTCGACGGCGTCCTCGCCGCAGTCACGATCGTGGCCTGCTTCGTAGCGGGCGCATCGCTCATCATATGGCTCGGGGATCAGATCAATGAAAAGGGTATCGGCAACGGTATCTCTATGATACTCTTCGCGGGTATCGTGGCAAGAATGCCCTCGTCGGTATTCTCGCTCGTTCAGACAATGCAGGCGGATATGAAGAACGCGATCCTCGTTCCGGTCGTAGGTATCATCTTCGTGGTGATGATCGGACTCGTGGTTCTCATGACAAATGCGGAAAGACGTATCCCGGTACAGTACGCAAAGCGCGTTGTCGGCAGAAAGATGTACGGCGGCCAGTCCTCATATATACCCGTAAAGGTAGCTATGGCGGGCGTTATGCCGATCATCTTCGCAATGTCGGTAATGGCTCTTCCCCAGACTATCTGCTCGTTCTTCGGCATTTACGGTCAGGGAGACACGTTCTGGGACGGCTTCGTAAGACTTTTCAGCCAGGCCAGCTGGCTCTACGCGATACTCTACTTCCTTCTCATCATAGCTTTCAACTATTTCTACATCGCTATCCAGTATAACCCCGTAGAGATCGCCAACAACTTAAAGAAAAACAACGGTGCGATACCCGGTATCCGTCCGGGCAAGCCCACTGCGGATTTTATCCAGAATTCGCTCTCCAAGATCTCGCTTATCGGTGCAATGTTCCTCGCGTTCATCGCAATATTCCCGATAATATTCAGACAGCTTTCCGGTATCAATGTTTCGCTCGGCGGCACAACAATGCTGATCCTTGTGGGCGTTGCACTTGAGACGGTACGTTCTCTCGAGAGCCAGATGATGATGCGTCATCACAAGGGCTTCCTCGAATAAGCAAAGGATCGGTCGAAGACCGGTCACGGTAAAAGGAGAAAATATGAACCTTATCTTCTTAGGCGCTCCCGGCGCAGGAAAAGGAACACAGGCGGAGATCGTCTGCGAAAAGCTCGGAATACCCGCTCTTTCAACGGGAAATATGCTCAGAGAAGCGGTAAAGAACGGAACTCCCACAGGTCTTGCAGCCAAGGAATACATGGACAGGGGTGACCTTGTTCCCGATGAGATCGTCATCGGTATCCTCAAGGACAGGATCGCTAAGGACGACGCAAAGAACGGCTTCATTCTCGACGGTTTCCCCAGAACAGTGGCTCAGGCCGAGGCTCTCGACGCAATGGGAGTGAATATCGACAAGGTAATAGAGATCTATGTTCCCGATGAAAAGATCTGTTCAAGACTTTCGGGAAGAAGAGTGTGCGAAGGCTGCGGCGCTTCATATCACATAGAGCACAAGCCCACAAAGGTGGAAGGCGTATGTGACAGCTGCGGCGCAAAGGTTGTTCAGAGAGTTGACGACAAGCCCGAGACGGTGCTTTCAAGACTCGCGACATACCACGAAAAGACAGCTCCGCTCAAGGATTACTACTCTGCTAAGGGCAAGCTCAAGACCGTTATAGGTCAGGACGGTATCCCGGATACCGCAAAGCTCACTCTTGAAGCAATAGAAGGATAAGCACAAAATGATAAAAATCAAGTCATCGGCAGAGCTTCAGAAGATGCTCAGGTCAAATGAGATCGCCGCGCAGGCGCTTGCGCTCGCGGGACGGTCGATCAAAGCCGGTATGAGCACTTGGGAGCTTGATAAGATCATTCACGATTATATCGTAAGCAAGGGCGCTATCCCGTCCTCGCTCGGGTACTGCGGATTTCCGAACAGTGCCTGCATCTCGGTAAATGAGGAGCTTATCCACGGCATACCTTCCAAAAAGAAGATCATCAAGGAAGGCGATATAGTGACCGTGGACGTAACAACGCTCTTCAACGGCTGGCAGGGCGATAATGCCCGCACATTCAAGGTCGGTACAGTCTCGCCGGAGGCAGAACGGCTCATGAAAGTTACGGAAGAGGCTCTGTTCAAAGGCATAGAACAGGCGATCCCCGGAAACAGAGTCGGCGATATCTCCGCCGCAGTCCAGCAGCACGTCGAAAGCAACGGCTATCATGTTGTAAGACAGTATGTGGGACACGGCATCGGTACAGAGATGCACGAAGACCCCGAAGTCCCGAACTTCGGAAAAGCAGGCAGAGGTCCGAGACTCGTTCCCGGAATGACGATCTGCATTGAGCCAATGGTAAACGAGAGCACCCCCGAAGTAAAGGTGCTCGCTGACAAGTGGACGGTAGTAGAGGCTAACGGAAAGCTGAGCGCTCATTTCGAGCACTGTATAGCCATAACGAACGATAAGCCTATGATACTTACACTTGAATCGCATTGACGGTGTGTTATGGATCTTATTAAAGGTACGGTGGTCATAAGCAAGGCAGGACGCGACAAGGGCAGAGCTCTTGCGGTAGTCGGCGGTGAGGACGGGTACGTTCTCGTTGCAGACGGCAAAGAGCGTCCGCTCGGAAGACCGAAGAGGAAAAATCCGCTTCATCTCGCCGCAACAAAAAAGACGGTGGAGACAGAGGGCGTTTCCGATAAGGCACTGAGGCGCGCACTTCTCGAAGCTGTTGGTGACTGCAGCAAAGCCGTATGACAAAGTTTATAAGCTTATATGCATGAATTCAGTACAGGAGTGTGAATAAAGCTTGTCTAAAGAAGATGTGATCGAAGTAGAGGGCACGATACTTGAAGCGCTGCCGAATGCAACGTTTCAGGTCGAGCTCCAGAACGGACATAAGATACTTGCTCATGTGAGCGGAAAACTCAGAATGAACTTCATAAGGATACTTCCGGGTGACAAGGTCACCGTCGAGATGTCTCCGTACGATCTCACAAAGGGCCGCATCACATGGAGAGCAAAGTGATTCAACCTTAAAAGGAGGGTTCAGACAATGAAAGTAAGACCTTCGGTAAAGCCTATGTGCGATAAGTGCAAGGTTATAAAGCGCAAGGGTAAGGTAATGGTTATCTGTAAAGACCCTAAGCATAAGCAGAGACAGGGCTGAGACGCTCTGAAATTAATAGGAGGAAAAAATTATGGCAAGAATCGCCGGTGTGGATCTCCCGAAGGAGAAGCGTGTTGAGATCGGTCTCACATACGTTTACGGTATCGGTAGAAAATCCGCTAATGATATTCTCGCAAAAGCAGGCGTAAATCCCGACACCCGCGTCAAGGATCTTACGGAAGCTGAAGAAGCTAAGATCCGTGAAGTCATCGACGGCGGATACGTTGTTGAGGGTGACCTCAGACGTGATGTTGCGCTCAATATCAAGAGACTCGTCGAGATAAACTGCTACAGAGGAACTCGTCACCGCAAGGGTCTTCCCTGCAGAGGTCAGAGAACAAAGACCAACGCAAGAACCCGCAAGGGACCGAAGAAGACAATAGCTAACAAGAAGAAGTAATAAAGGGGGTAAATAAATGGCACAGGTTAAAGGCGGTAAGAAGCCGGTTGTCCGCAGACGCCGCGAAAGAAAGAACATCGAAAACGGTTCGGCTCATATCCAGTCTTCTTTTAACAACACGATCGTTACTATCACAGATCTTCAGGGCAATACCCTTTCATGGGCAAGCGCAGGTGAGCTCGGATTCAGAGGCTCAAGAAAGTCCACTCCGTTCGCTGCACAGTCCGCTGCCGAAACAGCTGCAAAGGCTGCTATGGATCACGGTCTGAAGACTGTTGAAGTATATGTAAAGGGACCCGGTGCAGGCCGTGAGGCTGCAATAAGAGCTTTACAGGCTGCAGGTCTTGAAGTGCGCATGATAAAGGATGTAACTCCTATCCCGCACAACGGATGCCGTCCGCCCAAGAGACGCCGCGTTTGATGATATTCACCGAGCTTTCATAATTTGCTCGGAGTCGCACGCAGATTTGCTTCACGAAAAGCTGTGGATAAACTGCACAGAAAGTAGGGCAAACCTGCAAAACCGATATTTTTTGAAACAATTACGGAGGTTAATATGGCAGTAGACAGAACACCGGTGCTCAAGAGATGCAAAGCACTCGGAATAAGCCCCATGGTTATGGGTTACGGCAAGGAAACAAACAGAAACAAGAATGCGAACCAGAGAAAAAAGGTTTCCGAATACGGACTTCAGCTTAAAGAAAAGCAGAAGCTCAAGTTCATCTACGGCGTTCTTGAAAAACAGTTCTATCATTACTATGAGATGGCTGTAAAAGAAGAGGGCATCGCAGGTCACAACCTTATCAGACTTCTCGAATCCAGACTTGACAATGTTGTTTTCAGAGCAGGCTTTGCTATCACAAGACGTGAAGCAAGACAGTTGGTTGGTCACGGTCACTTCACGGTAAACGGCAAAAAGGTGGATATTCCTTCTTACCGCATCAAGGAAGGCGATGTGATCGCACTCTCCGAAAGAAGCAAGAAGAGCGCTAAGTTTGCACAGGTCACAGAAGCTACCGACGGAAGACTTATACCCTTATGGCTCGAAGTGAACAAGGAAGCTATGACAGCTAAGATCGCAAGAATGCCTCAGCGTGACGAACTCGACTACGAGATCGATGAGCAGCTTGTTATCGAGTTGTATTCTAAATAATAGCTTTTTGGCATATAATGCTAATGGTGCGGTTATTTTTAATTTACGGTCAGACCGGATAATGCGCCGCCTGTCGTGCGCATTCGCCGTGATTTAAAATTAACCGGGGCAGCCTTGTTCAATCATATATATGATCTCTGATGAATTAAAGTGCCCCTCAAAGGTCGGTTTATATAACCAAAGACACTAAAAGCCGCAAAGGGAGCGTCCGCTCCCCGCGCTGCTTCGATTACAGCAGGAGGGTCAAGGAATGCTTGAAAAAATAGATAAGCCTGAAATAGAGATCGTTAAGCTAAAGCCTGACGGAAAGTACGGAATGTTCGTTCTCGAGCCTCTTGAGGCAGGCTATGGCAACACTCTCGGCAACAGCCTGAGACGTGTTTTGCTCTCCTCTTTACCGGGTGTTGCAGTAACGTCGGTCAAGATCGACGGAGTTCAGCATGAATTCTCCACTATCCCGGGAGTCAAAGAAGATGTGACCGAGATCATCCTCAATGTCAAAGGCCTTATCGCAAAGATGTACGGCGATACGCCCAAGACGGTCTGCATAGACGCAGAGGGCGAGTGCGTTGTTACCGCCGGCGATATAAAGACAGACAGCGAGATCGAGATACTCGACCCGGGTATGCATATCGCTACGCTCAGCGCAGGCGCAAAGCTCTTTATGGAGCTTACGTTTGACAGAGGAAGAGGCTACGCTTCCGCAGAAAAGAATAAGTCCATTATTCAGCCCGCTATCGGCGTGATAGCAGTTGACAGTATCTATACACCTGTCCTCAAGGTGAATTACAGCGTTGAAAACACGCGTGTCGGTCAGAGAACAGATTTCGACAAGCTTATCATCGAAGTCTGGACAGACGGCACTATCTCGGCAAAAGAAGCCGTTTCGTATGCGGCGAAGGTCCTCTGCGATCACCTCGCACTCTTCGTCGATCTCTCGGACGAGCTCACTCAGCCCGAGCTCATGGTAGAAAAGGACGATAAGAGCAGAGATAAGGTGCTTGAAATGACTATCGAAGACCTCGATCTCTCGGTACGTTCCTTCAACTGCCTGAAGCGTGCAGGCATCAACACGGTAGATGACCTTGTAAATAAGTCGCCTGAGGATATGATGAAGGTAAGAAACTTAGGTAAGAAGTCCTTTGAAGAAGTAAGAGCAAAGCTCCAGTCACTCGGACAGGATCTTGCTTCGATAGACGATGATTAATTGACGGGATCGTTTGCCGTCAGAAAGGAGTACCCATAATGGCAATGAGAAAATTAGGCAGAACCAGCGATCACAGAAAGGCTATGCTCAGAGCTATGGTTACATTCCTGCTCGAAAACGGAAAGATAGAAACTACCGTAACAAGAGCAAAGGAAGTAAGAAGTGAAGCAGAGAAGATGATCACACTCGGTAAGAAGGGCGATCTTCATTCAAAGCGTCAGGTTTTTGCATACGTTACCAAGGAATCCGTTTCCAAGAAGCTGTTCGATGAGATAGCTCCCAAGTACAATGAGAGAAACGGCGGTTACACAAGGATCATAAAGGTTGGTCCGAGACGCGGAGATGCAGCTGAAATGGCTGTTATCGAACTCGTGTAATTAATGTCTGCTGTTCGTCCGAAGGACGAAATGAGCTTGACATCAAGAAATGTACCCGCTTTAAAAAGACGCTGAAAGCGTATTTTTAAAGCATACGACAGTCTGTGAAACAGACTGTCGTGCAATAACTGCCTTTTAGGTAGTTATTGCGGACACATTAATTATACAGAGCATTGTAAAGCAGCAGTCCTTCGGGACTGCTGTTTTTTTGTTGGTAAAACATACAAAAAAGCTTGTGAAATTGAACAAAATGCAAAAAATTAATAGCCCTACTAATATAAAATATGTTATAATATACTGAGATATCCGAATAACGCATTATCTGTATGGAGGTAATCAGTCATGAAGTACAAAGTTCTGATAAACCAGGGGGAAAATCCCGCTATAATCAGGGACTTCTTTACTTATACCAAGAAATATTTTACCGCATATACTACCACCGATATCTGGGACGATGTGATAAATCACTTTGAGGCGGTAAAGCCGGACGTTTACGTTGTGTTCATGGAAAACGCGTACGCCGAAGCTGTGTCACAGATAATGCGCATAAAGACCAATACCAACTATAATGAAGCGCCTATTATCGTGATCGGAAAGCGTGAGGACTGCGACGATTTCGAGCAGAATCACCCCCATACCGCGAATATGGTCATACGCCGTCCTATATCCTCCGATAATATCGCACTGAGCATAATCGCTTACCTCGAAAAAGGCCATGAGGAACAGAAGAGCGATGACACAAGGAAGAAGATACTTGTCGTTGATGATGACCGCACGATACTCAAGATGATAAAGGCCGCTCTTGAGGACAAGTACGATGTTACCGCGATGCTTAACGGTGTAATGGTAGAGCGCTTCCTGTCCATGAATGAGGTGGATCTCGTCATACTCGACTATGAGATGCCGATAATGACCGGAGCCGCGATATTCAGAATGATGAAGGATAATCCCAAGTTCGCCCGTATCCCCGTGTGCTTCCTGACAGGTGTGTCGGAAAGAGAAAAGGTGGAGGAGATCATGTCCCTGAAGCCCCGTGGGTACCTGCTCAAGCCTATCAATATGGAAATGCTGCTTGCAACTATTGCAAACCTTGCCTAAAGGAGTTTACCCATGGAAGAAAAGAAGTTAACCGGTGCAGATGAGGAAGAGCTCAGGCTTACCGACCTTATCGACGTTGAGATGCTCCAGAGAATACAGGACGCCTTCTCGGATATGACCGGTATGGCGGCGCTTACCGCGGATAAGAACGGGGTTGCAGTCACCAACGGCTCGAATTTCACCGATTTCTGCATGAAACATACGCGCCGTTCACTTTTCGGGTGCATGAAGTGCTTTGAATGCGACAAGCACGGCGCAGAGCTCACTCTTGAAAACGGCGGACCGTGCTCGTATTACTGCCACGCGGGACTTGTGGATTTTGCAGCCCCCATTATGGCGAACGGAAAGATGATAGGAAGCTTTATCGGCGGTCAGGTGCTCACAAAGCCGCCTGTGCTCTCGGAATTCCGCAAGATCGCCGAGGAGCTCAACATCGACCCCGAGGAATATGTCAAGGCAGTCCATGAGGTACGCATAGTTGATAAGGAAACGATAGACAGAGCCGCACATTCGCTTTATACCATAGCGGGCGTGCTTTCCGATATTGCATATAAGAACCATATGCTTTACAGGACAAATCGTCAGGTTGAGGCGGCTTCCCGCATGAAGAGCGACTTTCTCGCGAATATGAGCCATGAGATAAGAACCCCTATGAACGCGGTGCTCGGTATGGTCGATCTTGCGCTTAGAGAGGAAATGTCTCAGAACGCGAGAAACTTTGTAAATCAGATCAAGGTCGCGGGTAAGAACCTTCTCGTTATAATCAACGATATACTCGATTTCTCAAAGATAGAATCCGGAAAGATGGAGATAATCCCGGACGAATATGAGCCTCTGTCTATAATAAATGATGTGGCAAATATCGTCAATACCCGTATCGGCGAGAAAGAGATCGAGTTCACCATGGATATCGACCCGAATATCCCGAGAATGCTCTACGGAGATAATTTCCGCATTCACCAGATAATGATAAATATACTCAACAACGCAGTAAAATTCACCAAGAAGGGTAATGTCAACCTTAAGATCGGCTGTGAATTCAGCGGCGATGATGAGGTTATCCTCAAGATCGACATAAAGGATACCGGTATCGGTATCAAGAACGAGGATAAGGCGAAGCTCTTCAACTCCTTCCAGCAGGTGGACAGCAAACGTAACCGCAATGTTGAAGGGACCGGTCTCGGACTTGCTATCACCCAGCAGCTTCTCGGTCTTATGGGCGGAAGTATCCGTTTCGACAGTGAATACAACAAGGGCACCACGTTCTTCATAAAGATCCCGCAGAAGATCATTGACAAGATGCCCTCGGTACCGCCGCTTGACAGGAAGATCAATGTTGTTGTACGCTCGGATAACGAGTACTTCAAGGATCAGCTCTTCATAGACCTTAAACGTGTCGGCGCGGACTATATAGAGGTAGAGAACTGCGGCGAGCTCGATACATACAAGCCGGATTTCCTCATCATAGACAAGAACGAGCTTACGAACTCGCTCCTCAACTACCTCGAAAAGCACAGCGAGATCATGTGTCTTGCAGTAGCGGACTATGCAAGCAGAAGCTCGATAATGCTCCCCAACGTACACGTTATCCGTAAGCCGGTTTATTCCCTCGGTTTGTATAATGCTATGGGTCTCAGCCATATCAAGCTTTTCACCGATACTTCCGAGGAAGAAACGTTCAACTTTGTTGCTCCCGAAGCCAAAGTTCTTATCGTTGACGATAATACCGTCAACCTTACTGTGGCAAAGGGTCTCCTTGAACCGCTCAAGATGGGCGTTGAGCTTGCAAGCAACGTTGGTGAGGCTATCGACCTTATGAACCAGATGAAGTTCGATGTCATCTTCATGGATCATATGATGCCGGAAGTTGACGGCATCGAGGCTACACATATTATCCGCCGCCTTATGCCGGAATACGACGGCGTACCGATAATCGCGCTTACTGCAAACGCCGTGAACGGTGCAAAGGAGATGTTCCTTGCGGAGGGTATGGACGATTTTGTTGCAAAACCTATCGACCTGAAAGATATCACGGCTAAGCTGCATAAATGGCTTCCCGAAGAAAAGATCGTTCCGATCTCCGCCGAGGAGGCTGAACAGGCAGCACAAGAGAAACAACTGCTCCAGCCGGATATCGTTATCGAGGGTCTTGACACAAAGACGGCGATCGACCGTCTCGGTAGCTTTGACCTGTTCATGACGGTAATGAAGGAATACTACTCGGCGATCGACAAAAAGTCCGAGATCATCAGAAAGTATTATGAATCCGGCAGTATTCACGACTATACTGTTGAGGTGCATTCCCTCAAGAGCACTTCCCGCCAGATCGGTGCTATGGAGCTTGCGGATCTTGCAGCCGAGCTTGAAAAAGCCGGCAACGAGGACAACGTTGCTCTCATCAAAGAAAAGACGGAGACTATGCTCGAAATGTACCTTCATATGAAGGATATCCTCGGGCCTCATGTCCCGGAGGAAACGCACAAAGACCTTGTCGCAGCCACGAGCGATGATGTGGCACCGCTGCTTGACCAGCTCAATGAGGCGCTTGAGTGCTTCGATACGCTCGCCATTGACGAAGTTGTTGAACAGCTCTCCGCGTTCTCGTTCCCCGATGACCAGCAGGCTTGCTTCGACAATCTCCGTGATGCCGCTGAGATAAGCGACATCGACACCATAAGCACCATTATCCCTGAGTGGAAAGCCTTGCTGTAAGGCGCTGATTGCCCTACGCGGGCGCTTGTGGGGCTCTGCCCCACGCCCCGTGTCCGGCGCTCCCGCGCTGTCTTCGCAGACGGCGCTGGGGCTACGCGCCCCCGTCCCGCGGCAGGGCAAGCCCTGCACCCGTAGCTGCCGCGATTGAACCGTAAATAATAATGAAAGCATACAAAAACAGCAGACTCGTAACAATCGGGTCTGCTGTTTTTATATGTTGTGCAGAAACTGTCCCGCTCAGCGCGGCAGCTGCAAAAGTTTTTTTGGAAAGAGAGAGGGGTCGAGGGGAGAGAGAAAAGCCTTTTTTTACAAAAAAAGGTTTTCTCTCTCCCCCGCGGGGCGTGGGGCAGAGCC
>JAGBMA010000192.1 GCA_017635095.1 Ruminiclostridium sp.
AGCTCTTCGTAATTGCCCTCTTCGGCGATACCTCCCTTGTCCATCACAAGAATGCGGTCACAGTTACGGACGGTGGAAAGTCTGTGAGCGATCACGATGCGGGTGCAGTTCAGGCTGTCAAGCGCATCCGACACCTGCCGCTGTGTCTTGTTGTCCAAGGCGCTGGTGGCTTCGTCAAAGATCAGTATCTTCGGCTTGGGCGCAACAGCCCGTGCGATCATCAGACGCTGCTTCTGTCCTCCGGAAATGCCGCCCTGTCCTTCCGAGATCATAGTCTGCATACCCATAGGCATTTCCCTGATATCCTGAGCGATACCGGCAAGCTCGGCTGCTTCCCAGGCATCCTCCATAGACAGACTCGGAGCTGAGATCACTATATTGGAGTAGATGTCTCCCTGGAACAGCTGACCGTTCTGAGTCACGACGCCGATCTGCTTCCGGACGGAGCAGGGGTCCACGCTGTTAAGATCGAACCTGTCGTAAAACACCGTACCCTTTTCCGGCTTCTCAAAGCCCAGCAGCAGCCGCACAAGCGTAGATTTCCCGCAGCCTGTGCGTCCGACGATCGCTACATACTCACCTGCCTTGATCTTAAGATCGAGATCCTCAAGAACGTAAGGCGTATTTTCCTCATAGCGGAAGGATACATGGTTTATTTCGATGTTTCCGTCCAGACCGGACACAGGTTCCTTTTCGGCTGCCGTTTCCGGCACAGCAGACAGGATCGGTTCTGCCATTTCCAGCACCGGCTTGATGCCTGCGACAGAGAGAGCGATCCCCGACAGAGCCGAAAACGCACCCATTACACGTCCGTATGCTGCGCTGAATGCGTAATACTCGCTTTCACCGACACCTGTTTTTATCGCAAGAAAATACAGAACGATCGTACCTATCAATGAAACGGCGGTGATGATCACGCCGTTGAGCTTCAAAAAGGCCGGCGGATCGTATTCCAGCTTTGCCTGTTTGGCATACAGCCGTCCCCAACGGGCAAACACACGCTTTTCCGATCCTGACAGACGTATCTTCTGCACCCCGTTGAGTATGGCATAGCTCATGCCTGATTCCTCGGCTGCCAGCTTCATCTGCTTTCTGGTAATGCCGATCTGTACAAGTGAAGCCGCCGCACTGAGTATCACCGTCGAAAGTATGATCAGTATGGACGGCCATACCAGCGACGGTGCAAAGGAAAAGATCTGCGAGATATACAAAAGCGACATCAGGCTTGACAAGCCGACGGAAAAGATATTGTTAAGGATCATACTGCACAGTGAGCTGACAGATGAAGCGCGGCTCGCCAGCTCTCCGGAGGAAAACCCTCTGAAAAAGCTCACCGGCAGCGAGAGTATCCTCATCATGACCGATGCTTCAACGCTCTGAGACATTTTGGTATTGATACGCTCCGTTAAAAGAGAACGCATAAGACCCACCAGCTGCGCAGCAAAAGCCGAGCACAGCAGAAATACGCCCAATCCGATCATCAGGTTCATTCGTTTATCCTGAAGAACCTTGCCTGTTATCAGCTGATAGACCTTCGGCTCGATCATTCCCACCAGCGTCACAGCAAGCGTCGCCAGCACGATCAGGATGATATCGCCCTGTGATATGCAGCTTTTCATATAAAGCAGAAGATCGTGAACGCCCAGACGCTTCATAGGCATCGGGCGGTAAAAGCACAGCGCTTCACGTTCAAAAAGGCGGGCGCTTTTTCGTGTTATCTTCCGCCGTTTCCCGGTTTCCGGATCACGGAAATAATATCCGAACAGACCCGAGGGCATCAGCGCCACGACCTGACCGCTTTCCCGCAGAGTCCCCAGCAGCGGACCGTAGCAATCCTTCTGCCAGCCATCCTCAAGATCGACCTCACGCACCATCAGTCCGGAAGGCCGCAGGACGGCTTCCAGCTTTTCTGTCATACTCTCCGACCCGTCAGGCAGCTCAACGGGCGGCAGCCGGTAGTATTTCAGTATATCGTCGATCGCTGCCTTGCCTAAGAAGCGGCTTTCTTCAAGGTGAGCGGACTCCCATTTGTTCAGCACTGCGCTCATCATACCGATAAAGGAATCCTCCAGCACCTGCTGATCCTTTTCCATGCGCTGCCGTATCTGTTCGTCAAACTTTCCCATAATGTCTCACCTCTGAACTATGTACTGCTGACGAGCTCCGTATATATACCGCCTTTTGCAAAAAGCTCTTCGTGTGTACCGCGCTCCGCGATCCTTCCCTTGTCGAGAACAATGATCTCGTCACAGTCCCGTATGGCGGAGAGACGGTGCGCTACCACGATGCAGGAGATCCCCCGGCCTTTTACAGCGTTCATCAGATCGTATTCCGTTTTTGCATCCAATGCGCTGGTGGCCTCGTCCATAATGATGAGAGTCGGATCCTGTGCCAGCACTCTGGCGATTTCCAGCCGCTGACGCTGCCCGCCGGACAGATCCTTTCCGTTTTCGGTCAGCCGGCTCAGATACCCTCCGGGACGTTTGAGAATGTCGTCATGGATCTGAGCATCCCGTGCTGCGATGATGATCTCGTGATCGGAAATGGTATCATCCCACATCCTGATATTGTTGGCGACAGTGTCCTCGAACAGCACTATATCCTGATCCACCATAGCGACCGAGCCTGTAAACACGCTGCGTTCAATGTCTGAGGCTGCTCTTCCGTCAAACAGAAGCTCTCCCTCCCAAGGCTCATACAGACCGGTTATCAGCTTGCTGACTGTGGATTTTCCGCAGCCGCTGGCTCCAACGATCGCAATGCGCTGCCCGGGCCTAATATGCATCGAGAAATCGGAGATAACGGGCTCGGCAAGGCGTGAATAGCCAAAGGTAAGTCCCGTGATCTCAAGCTCGCCTTTAAGCTTGTCGTAGATCTTTCCTGCTTGTACAGCCGTTTCCCGCGACATTACCGGATCCTCGGGATAATCCATCACGTCCTCGATACGCTCCATCTCCGTGCGCATTTCCTGAATAGTCTGACCGGCGCTGATGAGCGTCATTGCCGGATCCATAAAGGAAGAAAGCAGCCCCTGAAAGGTGGCGATCATGCCAAGGGTGAAGCTGCCGTCCATCGCCAGCAACACTCCCAGAAACAGCACCGCATAATTGGATGCCGTGCTGATGATCTGCGGGATCAGTCCGATGCGGGTGCTTAATGCGGAAAACCTGACATTCTGTGTTATTACCGAAGCCTGATAGCCGCTCCACTTCCTGAAAAATCCGGCTTCTGCTCCGGAGGCCTTGATCGTCTCCGTCATACTGATACCCGTCAGCGTCGCAGCGGCAAGCTTTCCGGAATCCCTGAGCTGCACACGTTTCAGATTCACCCTCTTTGAGGACAGATAACGCGCAACAAGGAGATTGAGGATAAGTGAGCTGAGCCCGACAGCCGTCATCACGGGACTGTAACGCATCATAACGATCAGATAAAATATGAGCATGACCGTATTCAGTGCCAGAGGTGCTGCCGTGTTTACAAGGGTGCCGGCAATAGAAGCGTTTGAGCTCTTCCGCTGGAGGATATCCCCCGACATACGCTGGGAGAAAAACGTCATTGGCAGACGGAGCACCTTCCACATAAAGGACGCATTGCCTTCGATAGCCATCTTCCCGTTGATCTTTAAGGAATATACCGTCCTGACCCATTCCACGATCAATTGGAATGCTGCCAGCGCCGCCATTGCGATGATAAAGGGTATCAGCCATTCGGGGGCTCTCCGGGTCAGTAGACGGTCGTAGAACAGCCGTGACATAGTGGGATTGATGATACCGAACAGGGAAGCGATCACGGATGTCAGCATCACAAAGACGGCTGCAGGTCCGGCTCCTCTGAGACGGCTGCGGGCATAGGCAAAGGTGCTTTTGCGTTTGCCCGAGGGAGTAAAATCCTCTGTAGGCGCAAAGGTCAGGCAAAGGCCGGTGAACGACCTGTCGAACTGCTCCATGCTCACAGTGACCTTTCCCCGTGCCGGGTCGTTTATGACAGCCTTGTCTCCGTGAAAGCCGTCCAGCACCACAAAATGATTGAAATCCCAATGAATGATACAGGGAAAGGTAGCGGATTTTTTCAGCCCTTCGATCTCCATTTTGTAGCCGTGCGAGTCCAGCCCGTAGTGTATACCGGCAAGATAGATGTTTTTCATTTTGGAGCCGTCCCGGGAAACACCGCAGTCCAGACGCACCTGCTCAAGCGGCACCCATTTGCCGTAATATGCCAGGATCATCGCAAGGCACGCAGCACCGCACTCCAGCGCTTCCATCTGCATGATGACAGGCACCTTGGCAACACCGCTTTTAAGCGGCCGGCTTATCTTTGCTTTCTCCTTCATTCTGCTTTTCCTTCCGTGTTCAGTTCAGCAGGAAGCTGATAGGGGTCGTGCTTTCTGTAACGATCTCTGCATCGTAGGTGCCGGGATTCAGGCTCGTATCCTCGCTGTCCAGTACCGCTTCTACAGAAGCTATCATATAGGTCTTTGCACCGCTGACGGTTGCGAGCCGCCCCTTGGAATTCTCTATGTCGTCCTCTATCCACCAGATACGGACCCGTGTATCGTGGCCGTCGAGCAGCTGCTGGATACTCATATCCGAACAGGTCCACAGACCGCTGCCGTACCTGACATAGTAAAGATCCTCCAAAGTGGCATTCTCGTCATCCCTGAGGTACATAAGATAAAGACCCTCCTCAAAGTCCGAACCGCTGTCCGGAGTGAGATCCAGCAGGATACGGGTGCTGGAATAAACACTGCGGAGCCGCCCCGTTTCGCCAGCGATGCGAATGGGCATACCGACAGAGAAATGATCCATCTGGTCATAGGGGATATCGCCTGTGATATATCCTGTTGCAGAGAACTCCATCTTCAGCGAATAGGTGCTTTCGATCGTGCTTGCAGCGGCATAAACGATAAAGCCTGTCAGCAGCAGAACGATCGCGCCCAGCAGCATCCACAGCCTCGGATTGGTGACACGCAGATGATCGCGCATCTGATCGGGAGATGTGATTCGTTCCATGCTTTTTTCTCTGAACAATGCTTCCTTAGCCATCTAACCAACTCCTCTTTCGGATATGATGATCTCTGCCTGTCCCATTATCCGCCACGCCTTAATTCTTCATCGAATACTTCTTTGCGTGATCAGCATAATACTTCCTGTGCAGAAGCTTCTTTGTCCGTCTGATCCTTTTTGACGGGCGGATTCCGTTTAATATACGCCTCAAACGCCGGCTGCGCGGCATCCCTGATACGCTGATCCCAGCCATTTTCAAAAAACTCACACAGGTAGGGGTCAATGCCGTAATAATCGTCTCCTGTGATAAGCACGGAATTTCTGCATCCGCCTGTACAGCGGTCAACGAACCTGCACCTGCGGCATTTTTCGTTTCTGTCGCGTATATCCTTTACGGTGGCATATTCATATTTTATCAAATCGGAATCCTTGAGGATCTCGCTGAGGCTCATCTCCTTCAGGCTCGGGAAACGGTCTGCAAAGGAGCAGTCTGCCATGCCCATACATGGGCATA
>JAGBMA010000193.1 GCA_017635095.1 Ruminiclostridium sp.
AGAACAAAAGACAGAAGTAAAAAAGGAGGCTGACAGAATGGCTGTTGGAAACCGCTATTGGCATAATGCGACAAGCAATGCCGATAAGGTAGTTGCAACAATAAACGCTGATGATTTTCAGCGTATCAGACAGGTGCTTGACGATTCCACGGTAAACTATTTCCCTGCAAAGGGGGCAAATAATACTTTCAGGATCGCTATGAACGAGAGTGATGTTCCGTTTCTTCGTTCCATTGCGGGGAATGTGCCTGTTGTCAAGTCAAATATTCCATACGATCCGCCCGAGAAAAATATCATCGGCAATGCGGAATACAGATATATCCCCAACAAGGAGTACATTTCCGCTGACCGTGACCTTATCCTGAAAATGGCAGAAATGCTGGACAAACAGGGTGTCAAGTTTTCGGGAAGAATTTACCCGACAGGCAAAGGCACTCTGACCGTCAGCCGTAACGATCTCGCCTATGTGCGTTCTGTCCGTGACAACATCATCGGCAAGCGCCGTCAGGTCGGCATTGGCGAAAAGGGACAGGTCATCGGAAACCGTTCCGTTTCGGCACAGAACAGACATTTATATATGTCAACCCTTACTCCGAAACAGTATGAGGAAGTCAAGCCCTTTATTGAAACTAACGCAAGATACAGCGGTGTTATCCGTGACGGCAAAGTGATGTTCTCGGTTGACCGTGATGAAGCGCAGGCTTTCCACAGGGCATTAGATACCGCAAAGCGTGAGGTTGGGCTTATCCACACCATGCAGGAGCAGGGGCTTCCTATGGAGCAGATGATAGTGCTTTCTCCCGTAATGCACAGGCTTGCGGTGGAAGATGCACAGCTTCAGCTTTCGGACTTCTTCGATAAGCGTTACGATGAAGCACAGTTCGGTGAAATGCTGTCCCTTGTCAATGCCTATCTCGATCAGCCTGCTTCGGAGCGTTACGGCGAACACTCCAAGCTGAATGATATGCTTGAAGCGAAAAGCAGTTTTGACCGTACTATCGAACTTTCCGACTTCTTTTCTCAGCACGATTTCAGCGAAGAACAGAAGTCTGAAATTGCCACTATGTTTGTTGGTGAGGTCACAAGAGGACAGATCGACAGCATTGACGAAACTTTCACGGCTGAGGATATTCAGGAGTATGCAGAGATACTGCAAAGTGCTTTGCAGGAATCGGATATTGAGGATTTCCTTGCAGAACACGCACATTCCGTACAGAAACAGTCTGACAGAGATCAGGCACTTGCCGATGCCTTTGCTTCACACAAGGATATGCAGCTTTCGGGAAGCGGTGATGATCTCACAAATTTCCGTCTGCACTATGATGCGGAGATCAACAACGGTGAAGGCGGCTATAACCTGATTGCTGACCGCACCTCAGCACCTCTCATAAAGGATATGAGTATTTCGGTGCTTTCCGATGATATTTCCTTCGATGCATTTAAGGACTTCCTTTCTTCTCACAATTTAGCTTTTGAGAGTGTGATCGACACGATTGTACCTGAGAAACAGGCAACAGAGGAAGAAGTGCTGTTCTCCAATGCTGACCTTGCCCGTTTCCTTGCGGAACATACTCTGTCCTCCGATGAGTGGGAAAGCATGGCATATCCACTGTTTGAGCGTGGCTATCTCGAAAAGCACCAGCCCAGCGATAAGTCTTCTTTCGGCTATCATCTGCCTGAAAAAGAGCTGTATGCACTTGCGGAGCGCTATCATCAGGGTGATGATATTCGCCGTGAGCTTGCGCTCGGTCTGATGATCCATGCTTCTGACAATATCGCAAATAAGGATAAGGTGGAGTTCGTCTTTGAGGACGGAAAGATCTCTGACCGCACCTATTATTATGCCGAAAATCTCCATCACTCCCTGCATTTGGAGAGAACTGAGGACGGCTATAACTGTTCATTCGGCGGTATGGAGCGCTTTGTTTCCTTAGAGGAGATCGGTCAGGCATTTCTTGACCGCACCCATGAGGAATTTGAAGATCTCGCTTTCTGGTGGGTTCGTGATGATATGCTCGATGCTGTCCCCGATATTACCGATGAAAAAATCGCTGATCTGCTGACAGCGTTTGACGGTGCAGCTCTCCACGGCTGGGAAACTGGCGATAATCAGCCTAAACTGAACCGCATCAAGAAGGCTCTCCATGATATTCTTGGTGATGAGACTCAGACCGAAAAGGCTTTTGCAATCATCGCAAAGGAAAAGTATAATGTTTCTTTTGAGCCTGAAAGAAAGCCCGACAGCCTTGAATTTCAATTCGGCTATTCTAAGGACGGCAATGACCGCTGGTTTACCGAAAGCGGTCTGCTGAGTGACTTTGCGGAGGAACACGGCGAGATCAGCTTTGCACTTGCAAACGCTCTTATGGAGTATCTTGACGATAAACAGCATAAGGAGCGTATGATCCCCGACCTCAATGCAGGCTACTACAAGAAAACAAACTTTGAGATCAGGGCTGTTGTGGACGGACAGGAGTTCAATTTCTCCAACAGGTTTGACATCGGTGACGGCAAGGGTTCGGGTGGCGGAAGTCTTATTGACCATATCCGCACTATCTGTGAAAATGCCGTTGCTTCGACGGCTTATCCCTACAACACACCCGAAAGCAAGGAAACTCCCCGAAATATGCTGAATGTTCTTGTTCCTTATCTGGAAGCCAATTCTGCGCTTACCGCTGAGGAACAGAAGATACTTGACGATTTCAAGGAGAAAAATCCTATCCGCACCATTGATGATGTGGAAAAGGCTCAGGGTAAGTTTCAGATCTATCAGCTCCCAAGCGGTGAGAAGTATCACGGTGTTCGCTTTGAGGGGCTTGACAGGCTGAAAGCAGAGGGTGTACAGCTCAACAAGGACGATTATGAGCTTGTTTATGAGGGCTTAGTCGGTGAGTTCAGAGGAAATGCAACTCTTGAGGGCATTTTCACTCAGTTCAACACCAATCAGCCTGCGGACTTCACAGGTCACTCCCTTTCGGTTTCCGATGTTATCGTCATTTCCGTGGACGATAAGGACACGGCATATTATTGCGACAGCTTTGGCTTTACCGAAATGCCCGATTTTTTCCTTGAAAAAGAAAGGACACAGGAGAAGTCTGCGCCGTCTGTTGCCAATCTTGAAGTCGGTGATATTATAATGTATGACGGCGCTCGCCGTGAGATCGAGGAGATCAGCACCGACCGTATCAAGATGAAAGACCTTGACGCACCCGACTACGGCGGTATACTGATCGGCACTTCCGATGTGCTTGCCTATGACGGCTGGCAGGAAGATATGGAGAGTAAGAACTTTGAGATCATCTCAAAGGCTGAAAAGCCTGCACCTGCTGTTGATACTCCCGAACAGGCAGAGCCGGAGGATAAAGGACCAGTCTCTCTGCGAAAAGTCGGTGACTTTTACGAGATGTACGGCAAAAATGCGGAGATCGGTGAAGAAGTCCTCGGACTGCGTATGACATCAAAGAACGGTCAGCCTATGGTCGGTTTCCCCGATCATGTCAAAGACGAATACTCCGCAAAGCTCCGTGAAGCAGGATACACCGTCCTGATTGAACAGGCATTTGAGCTGAACCCTCCGAAGCGTGAAGCCGAAAAGCTCCAGACCTTACAGCAGGTCGTTGACAAGTTCTTCGGGACTGACTGTGAGTCTGCGGAAACTGAGGGCGGCACATGGAAACTGGCTGTCGCTGACGGCGATAAGGTCGGTGAGCTGTTTTACGGCGGCGAACCTGTCTGCGGTATCTACAACCGTGGCGATAAAATGGAGATCGAGCCTTACCGTGAGCTGACAACATTTCCTGCACTCCTGCGCACAGCTATGATTGAGCATAATCCTGACAAGCCTGTGGAGATCATGGACTTTCAGCGTACCTTTGAAACTCCGCTTGATAAGGCGAAGTGGCTTATCAACGAGTTTTGCGAAGCGGAATACCGTGAGGGGGCTGATTTTGATGATCTGCACAATGTCGGTCTTGCGTTCACCACGCTGACGGACGATGAGCTGCCCATTCAGGTGACGGCTGACCTTGTTGATTTCAAGATCACTCACGAATTTGACGGCGAGGTATTCGATACAGAGCAGTATGACAGTATCGAGGATATGATCGAGAACGGTCTGACCGATCTTGATTTCAGCGATCTTGTATCTGTACCCGATGAAGTGATCGAGCGTCACACTGGCAAGGACGAACAGACGGTAGAGCTTATGAGCGATGCCGCCGATGTAGCAGATATTTCTTCTCCTGCGGAAGATGTGCCGTCTGTAACGCTGAAATACAAGGGAGACAGCGAGAGCCTTGATGAGATCAAGGACAAGGCACTTTCCCTCGGTGCAACTGTTATTATTGATAATGCGGAGGACGTTATTTCTATCGACACCTATGAAAATCATAAGGCGGAGCTTGATAATCTTGCCTATGAGCTGGGTGTAATGTCGGTTGACGATGTTCCTGTTTCAGATGTTACTGCTAAGGAAACAGAAGAAATTGACGATGATGCTCCGCTGTTTGCCGATGATGATGTTATCGAACAGATCCAGGCGGACGAAAAAGCGGATATTCCATTTTGGGAGAAGCCCGACATTGAGGGCGAACAGCTTTCTCTGTTCGGTGATCCTGAGCCTATCCGGAACAAAACACCCGATAAGGCAAAATCGGAGTTTGCTCCGGGGCCTGTTGTGGACGGTGTTCAGGTATTTGAAGCGTTGGTTGCTGAGATCGACCGTGGAACAGGCTTTGTAAACGGCAAGATCAGAGTTCAGGAGTTCTATGAAAAGAGCAAAAGCGAGCCGAATCACCCGACAACTCAGGAACTTGCCGACTTTTTGAAAAAGGAGTACGGTATCGGCGGTCACAGCGGTGAGGGCAATATCTCTCTTGTTGACTACAACAGCAAGGGTATGGTATTTTCTTTTGAGAACGGTGAAAAATTCCGTCATAGCTGGCACGACGTCGCTGTCATGACAGAATCAAGGCTGAAAGACAATACTTATCTTTCACCCGAACAGCAGGAACAGTGGCAGGCTATGAAAGCCGAACGCTCGGCTGAGGAGAATTTTGAGCCGTACAAAGTTGAGATTGGAGACAAGTTTCGCAACAAGGCTACGGGCGTGGTTTCAGAGGTTGTTTCGCTGACAGGTGCTTTGCCCTATTACACGGACGACTGCACTGTCAAGAGGTTAAGCGGAGCGTTTGAGATCACCGAAAATATCTCCTATGACAAACTGCTCAACAGCGGACTCTATGAGTATATCGGCAGAAATGAGCCTGAGAAGGAGCAGTCTGCACCCGTGAAGCCCGACAAGGCAGAGGTCACACCCGAAGCCGAAAAGCCCGAAATTCCAACAGTTAAAAACCTGAATCAGCTCAAAAAGGCGATCAAACCGGGAATGATGTTTGAGATCACTGACCACCTCCGCCCCGAATGTATTGGAGAGCGCAGAGTGGTCACAGGTGTCACAACGGTCGATTTTACTTCTCGAAAGCTTGATGAAAACGGAGAGCCTACGGGCAAGGATATTCACATGGAGTTCGACAGAGCCAAAAACTGGAGCTTTGACGGCGGTGAACTGACTTCTCGGCTTGACAACGGCGATATGCTCATGAGCTTTCATTTCATTGACGGCTTGGAGCGTACAAAAGAGCCGGAACTTGCTCCTGAAAAGAATACACCTGAACCGTCTGTCGGTGATTATCTTGAATACAAGGGTAAAGAGTACAAGGTCGAAAGCCTTGATGAAAACGGCTTTATTACGCTGAACAATACTGCCTTTGATGGTGCGGTAAAAGACCGTGTGACCTTTATTGCAGATGAGTTTCTGAGTAACGGCGATTTCAAGGTCATCACTCCCGAAAAATCCGTGGAAGAAGTGACAGCACCCGACAAGAGCGAAAACTTCATCATTTCCGATGATACTCTTGGTGAAGGCGGTGCAAAATCTAAGTTCAGGGCGAACGTCGATGCTATCAGAACGCTGAAAACGCTTGAAGCTGAAAAGCGTCCTGCGACTGCTGAGGAAAAGGAAACGCTTTCACGCTATGTCGGCTGGGGTGCGATTCCGCAGGGTTTCGATAAGTCGGCGGATAAGTGGTCTGCTGAATACAAGGAACTATCGGAACTTCTCACTCCCGAGGAATACAGGCAGGCACGTTCTACCGTTGGCGATGCTTTCTATACCTCTCCGACGATCATTGAGGGCATTTATGAAGCCCTCGGAAACTTCGGCTTCGAGGGCGGTAATGTCCTTGAACCTGCTATGGGTGTCGGCAACTTCTTCGGCTGTATGCCAAAAGAAATGCAGGACAGCTCTTACCTTTACGGTGTGGAGATAGACAGCATTTCGGGACGTATCGCTCAGGCACTTTACCCCGATGCGGATATTGCAATAAGCGGTTTTGAGAAGAACAGCTTTCAGAACGGCTGTTTTGATGTTGCCGTGGGTAATGTTCCGTTCGGTGAGCTGGGCTTTAAGGACGAAAAACATTCCACCACGAAACTGCACGATTACTTCTTCATGGAGGCAATGGACAAGGTTAAGAACGGGGGCATTGTTGCTTTCGTCACTTCGGCAGGAACTCTTGACAAGCACGATGAAAGCACTCGTCAGATGCTGGCGGATAAGGCTGACCTGATAGGTGCAATCCGTCTGCCGGGCGGTAAAAATGGTGCTTTCCATGACAATGCCGGTACGGACGTAACGACGGATATTATCTTTTTGCAGAAGCGTGAGGGCAAGTCTGTTGCCGAAATGACCGATATTCCCGATTGGGTGCATATCGGTGAAACTGCTGACGGTCTGCCTATCAATCAGTATTTTGCAGATAATCCCGATATGGTGCTTGGCAAAGTTGTCGAGGGCAACAAGCTCTACGGCTCTGGCACAATGGTTGTAGCTGATGACGGGTTTGACCTTCGCTCGGCACTTCACGAAGCAGTCGGCAAGCTGTCTGCGGAGATCAGCCATGACAAAGCCCGTGACGTTTATGCTAAGACAGAACAGGGGCTTGCGGTGAAGATACCCTCCGATCTGCGTAATTTCAGCTTCTTTATGCAGGACGATGCTATCTATTTCAAGAAAAATGCTGTTTCCTTTGAACAGCGTTTTGACAAGAAAAACGCACAGTTCAGCAGATACAAGGCTTTTATCGAACTTAGGGATATTACCCGTGAGCTTATTCAGGCTCAGGAGCTTAACAAGCCTGACAGCGTTATCGCTGACTTGCAGGCAAAACTCGGAAAGTCCTATGATGACTTCTATAATAAGTATGGGCTTATCCACAGCAAGACCAACAAACGCTACTTCAATGAGGATATTTCGTATAACCTTGTTGCAGGGTTGGAAAAGAAAATCGACAAGGATAAACTTGTCGAAAAGTCGGATATTTTCACAAAGCGCACGATTTGTCCTCCGAAGGCGGTGGAGTGCGTGGAGACAGCAATGGAAGCCCTCACGCTTTCGGTGGCTGAAAAAGCGAAAGTGGACTTTGATTATATGTCGAAGCTCACGGGAATG
>JAGBMA010000194.1 GCA_017635095.1 Ruminiclostridium sp.
CTCCGTACCCTCACGCAGACCTGTTATGTAACAAAGCTCATTGGACTTGAACTCAAAATACATATTATCCGCATAAGCATAATCATCATCGTGAGCCGTGCAGCTCACATAATAATCACGGTCAGGCTCACCATTCCAAGCCACTTTCAGGCAGGAAACAGAGATCGTCGATACATTCAGGTCATTGACCGAAAGCTCCTGCACTTCAGGTTCTGCCGGAGTTTCTGAAAACTGCATGATAAAGCCCATGATCAGGCTAAGAGCTTTTCTCTGAAATTCAGGATCGAACATCGTTATCACGCTCCTTTTCTGATCTCAGGAGCGTTGTAGTTAGCAGATACGGCACTCCGATTAGGAGAGCCAGCACCGCTGTTACCACCAGTATCACAGGCAGATGTTCCATTAAGGCTGCGTAGTCTATCACGTTTCTTCTCCTCTTTCTCATTCGCTTTCATTTCCTTGACGAAAGCACGATATTTCGCTGTATATTCGTAGGACTTCCCGAAAATATGGACTGCCGCCTTATACAGATTCGGCTCATGTTCCTCGATGGTCGCAAGCTCCTCGGTGATGTGCTTGCTGAATGGACACCCGACACAGCCCGTTCTCCGCAGTCCGTACTCGGTGTAGCAGCGAGAGTGCGTCACACCAAACATTTCCTCATAGTCACGCTTATCGCCGTCCGTGTACCAAAACACAGGACGGAAGGTGTTGCACCCCTTTGACTTGCATTCCGAGAAACAGGTCTTGAAAGCTGCGGAACGGATACCGCCCTCAGCTTGCCGGATACCTGTTATATCCAAATCTGCATCGTGTTCCTTGACGATACGCTTTGCTGGCTTTTTCTTCGCAAATTCACAGCACTTGTTGGATATGGGGAAATCCGGCGGATTTGCCATGATGAACTCTTTGAGGAAACGGTTGCGATAGATCGAAAAACGGCTTATCTTCTGGATACCGTCCTTGTCGGAGTATCGTTCACCGCACCACCATTGCAGAGCCGTTTTGCACCGAGGATATTTCTTCAACAGCACTTCAAGCGGTTCATCTTCCCACTGAAAGCCGTGAGCCTGCAAACGCATCATCTGTTCAGATACATATTTCGACAGGAAAGGAACACCATACTCCTTAACGCAAGTCGGGATAGGCTTATCGGGCTTGACACGCTCAATGGTGATACCGTATTTCTGTTCAAGGAAGTCCAAATGCTCCTTAGTGGCAGTGTATTCAAGTCCTGTATCTATCCAGAAATATTTGACCTTGCCGTCCTCATCGACCTTGTGAATCAGGTCAAGGACAATATCGCTGTCCGAACCGCCGCTGATACTGCACACGGCATCATAAGACCGCATCAGGATACGCTGTGCCTTGCACATACTGGTATAAATGGTGTAGTTATTGTTTTCGGCACACTTGTTCAGGGCTTCATCAAGCATTGTGAAGCCCTCCCAAGATGTGGGCGATCACATCGACCGTCCAACCGTTGCCGATACACTTGTATCGCTGGGTATTGGAAATGCCTGCGGTATAGTTGTCGGGGAGAGTCTGCAAGCGTTCCGCTTCGATCGGCGTGAGTTTTCGGATCACATAATCGCCGTCGGGAAGGTCTATCTTATACAGACCGGTCTTTGCACCCTGTCCGCCACCGTTAGCAGAGAGTGTGACAGATTTGCCGACAATGGAGTAAATACGCTGTCCCTGTCCGCCCTTGCCGTAATGACCGACACGGACGGGAGAGCATACAAGACTATCTTTCTGCACAGTTGTCAGGCAGTTGGATTTGCCATCCTCACGCACTTCGATATGCTGTTCGGTCTTTTCACCGTCAACGTATCTGCCACGCTGGGCGGCACCAACAGGCATAGCGACCGCAGTTGTTCCGCCGTTAAAACCTGAGTTTTTGATAATAGTCGCTTCACCGTACTTGTGATAGCCTGCCATGACAGTGCGGGACTTGTCCGAACCCTGATATGTATTGATCGGGATAGGCTCTGCGACCATAGTCCGCTGCTTACGCTCCAAAGTGTTATACAGCACAGCACCGTCATAGGAAGCGGTCATACAGTAGGACTTGTCCTGCCACGCAACACCGCTTTCAAGTACATCTTTCAGCAGGATACCTTTGTCAGCAGGAAAAGAAGCAAACGGAATGTTCGTCCAGTAGCAGCGTTTACGGTTCTGAGCCGAAACAAGCGCCGAGTTTATCATAATAGGCTCTACACCGAGAACCCCTGTGATCTCGTCCTTGATACGCTGATGAACGGAGTAGTTGTTTTCGTAGAGGAAATACTTACAGCCTGATTCCTCTAAAGCTCGCACATACTCTTTGAAAAGCCTGAACCCCTCACCGTTGCAGTCAACCTCTCTGTCCTTTTTGGCGATAGACCAATAGGTGCAGGGCGAACCGCCGAGCAGAAGGTCATACCCCTGAAACTTCGTGAAATCGCCGTCATAAACATTCCCGTGATGAACGATTACGGGGAAATTGCGCTTTGAGACTGTGACGGCATACTTGTCGATCTCAAACGCATCATAGCACTCCACGGGTATGCCTGCCCTTTGTAGTGCAAGCATACCGCAGGAGATACCGTCAAATAAGCTGAGTACCTTCATTAGACAAATTCTCTCTCTTTTCTCATTGTCTTATGTTGTCTGTTCTGTTGTCGGGAACTTTGAATCCACTGGGTTCAAAGTTGGTCAGGATTCGTAATAGTTCTCACAAAGCTCGTTGTAGTTCTCCTGAAGCTCGTCAAACTCCTCGCAGAGCTTGTCATACTTCTGCTGGATCACGGTCTTTTCGTGGGCGAAGCTCTCCGCAGCGGTCAGGCTGCCGATGAACTGTCCGGCTTCAAAGCCACGGAGAAACCACTTCTTTCTCACACCCTCGACCACCTTTGCGGAAATGCCGGCAATTCCGGCGGCACCTGCCACCGCTGCCATACAAACGCCGATCTTCTTCATCTTGCTCATTCTTTTTGCCCTCTCTTTCTTATTCTTCATCGTCCTGATCATCGTAGAACTTCATATCGTCCTCGTCCTCAGTAATCTCATTGTCATCGTCATACTCAGGCTCGACCTGCATAGCGGACTTACTGCTGCCGCCGTTCTTTTTCTTCATCAGGAAGAAGCCTGCACCGCCGACACCGATCAGAGCGATAGCGCCGAAAACGAGCATCATACTGTTCTTATTCATTGGCACAGGCTTTGCCTGAGCAGCGGAGTCAGTCGCATCTTCGCCGTCCTCAGCAGTCTCCTCTGTATCTGCGGTATCCGCACCGTCGCCGGACTGCACTCTGCCGTTAGCCTTTTCTGCGGCCTGAGCAGCCTGTTCGGGCGTGATCTTCTTTTTCTCATCATCGTCCTCAGCTCCGGCATAGAGAAGTGCATAGAGGTCATAATCGTCAACTTTGTTCAGGAAAAACACCTGATCTTCGGCATTCTCCGCAGAATAGTTGATAAGCACATAGAACACATGACCGTCCTTTGTAGTAACGGCGATGAACTGCATTTCCTCGGAATTGTAGACAATCCTCTCGGACTTGATAAGCGTAGCATTACCGTCCGTATCATAGTAATCATCACCGTAATAGTCGGGTGCGACCTCAGTTGTTCCTGCTTCGGCAAGATCGCTCATGACCTCACGGAACTTCTCCATATCATCGGATTCTTCTGAAACAGAAGAAGTCTCCTCAGTATCGGAGCTTTCCGCTGTATCGGCAGTTGTCTCCGTAGTATCTGCCGAGCTGTCCTCATCGACCGCAGTAGTTTCAGCCGTATCCTCTCCGGCAGAAGCCTTTTCAGCGGCA
>JAGBMA010000195.1 GCA_017635095.1 Ruminiclostridium sp.
GTGGTCTCCCCGGCAGCGGGGAGGTGTCGAGCTTGCGAGACAGAGGGGCTGACCGACAGACCAGCCCGGCTTCGTCGGCTTTCCTTGTATCCGACGCAGCTATCTCATTTTCTCTTTTCAAAGCGGTTTTTAGAGGTACCCTTAAATCATTTGTTCGCTGAGGTAATGCTATGTTTTGGAAGAATAAAGACCGGCTCGGTAATGCACAGGCAAAGATAGAAACATTCAGCACCGTTACGCTGCGTGAAAGTGGTATGCGCGGTTCAGCAGAGTATGAGATCGTGATGAATGATGATAAAGCGGAGATATCGTTTTATTGGATAAAATATGATCAGGGCAAGGACTGCCGCGAGCTTGACAAGCGCGCCGTGTGCAGTAAAGATACAGTTATCAAGCTGCTCAACGATTGTGATATCCTGTCGTGGAACGGTTTTGTCGGGAACCACCCCAAAGGCGTACTTGACGGCACAATGTTCACTTTCAGCGCAGATGTTGATCGGGATAAAAAGATATATGCGCACGGTTCGGAGAATTTCCCGAAGCATTACAGAGAGTTCGTGAACGCGCTGAGTGATTTTCTTTACGGTGATATGGCTTAGCAAATCCTTAATGACAGATATTGGGTTTTTAGAGGTTCCCTTATAATAAACCTGAATACCTGAAACTGTAAATGTTTACGAAAACGGCTGAAATTCCATTTGGAATTTCAGCCGTTTACAAAGACAGATAAGAAAACTGTTTCAGTGCAGAAACACAAAAAGATTTTCGTGAAAGTTGAAGATACTGCTTCTTGATTATTAAGCTGTAAAGCTCTGACCCGGATCAATTCCTGAGTCTGAATTTTTCTACAAGCTCGCCAAGCAGATTAGCCTGCGAAGAGAGCTTCTCACTTGATTCGGCGGTTTCCTCGCTTGTTGCGGAGTTTGTCTGAACAACATCTGCTATCTGACTGATACCGATGCTTACCTGGGATATCGACGTTGCCTGGCTTTCACTTGCGGTAGAAATAGCGTTGATGCTTTCCGTGATATCCTTGATATTGTCTACCGTGGATAACAGGCTTGCTGCCGTATCATCGGCTATCCTGCTTCCGCGGGCAACTGCGTCCACAGAGGCTTTGATGAGATTGGTCGTGCTCTTTGCCGCCTCCTGTGACTTATTGGCAAGATTGCGGACTTCGTCAGCCACTACAGCGAATCCCTTGCCGGCATCACCCGCTCTTGCGGCCTCAACTGCGGCGTTAAGTGCAAGAATATTGGTCTGGAACGCAATATCTTCAATGACCTTGATAACTTTGTCTATCTCCATAGAACTGTCGTGTATATCGTTCATTGAAGCTATAAGCTGTTTCATGCTCTCGTTGCTCTGGGAAACGCTCTCGGCAGCTTCATTCACCTTTTTGTTGACATTGTTAGCGTCTGCGGCGTTCTTGTTGACCTGCTCGGACAGTTCGGCTATGGTCGCGGACAGCTCCTGCACCGCAGCAGCCTGCTGAGATGCTCCGTCGGACAAAGACTGTGCGCCGCTCGAAAGAATCCCCGCACCTGCGGATACCTGCTGAGAAGAGGAATCTATCTGGGATATTGTGGAATTGAGTGAATCCGAGATGTTCCGTATCGAGTAAAGAATATCGGCAAGTCCGCCCACATACTCGCCCTCGCAGCCGGAACTTACAGTAAAATCGCCTTTTGCCATTGCTCCAAGCACCATGCTCTCGTCCTGCACGATGTTCTGCAAATGGCGGGACATCTCCATAAATCCGTCAGCAAGGTTTCCAAGCTCATTTGGCGGAAAAGCGTATTTGCTCCCGTTGTCCGAGAAGTCAAATCTGTTGGTCTTGTCGGCGATTTCCATAAGCGGAGTTATCGGGGCAAGAGAGCTGCGGAGTATCAGTATGCAGATGACCGCAAGTGCGGCAATGCCGATGATACCTATAATAACTACTGTGACGGTTACAGAGTTTATCTGAGCGAACGCCTCATTATTTGCAACCACGAACATACTTATCCAGGCAAGATCGCTTCCGTCCAGACCAATGGGCTCATAGCAGATGATAGCATCGGTACCGAGAAGCGCGTCGCGGGTGTTCTCGACTACCGTATTTCTGTTTCTCATTGCTGTCGCGCCGGCTGAGGTCATGGTTCCGACAAGCGAGGAGTCCTTTGTGTTTGCTATGTAGTATCCGTTTGAAGAGAGAATCGCGCTGTAAGCGTTTTTATAGGGGCCTGCAGTGTAATCGAGAGCACCTACCGAATCCGCTATGATGTCGCAGTTCGCAACCCCGAGGAACTTTCCTGTCTCGTCGATGATAGGATTGCTGAGAGTTATCAGCCAGACCGTCTTACCGTTAGTGAGGTCATAGCTGTAAGGCTCGGTAACGTGTGTTTTCATGACAGATTTTGTGGTGGCGTAATAGTCACCGCCGCCGTAATCCGCATAGTCGTTGAGTATATCCATGGCAATACTGCCGCCGTCGGAATATGCGTAGTAGGAAAGGCCGTCCGGAGTGTCGGGGAAGAACTGGTTCGGTTCAAACGCGAAGTATGCCGAAAAAACTCTTCCTGAACGTACGACATCTTTCAGCGCGCTTTCCAGCATAGGCCCCGCCGCTTCTTTGCCGAGAGCCCGGTTGCGCAGAACGTCATCGCGCAGAGCTTCTGAATACACCTGCATACTTGTGAGGTATGAGTTTACGGTCTGGGTGTTCTGAGCGGCAATGTTGTCGACCTGGTCATTGAGCAGACCGGAGACTATGTTACGGGAGAATGCGAAAAATAAGATGCACATTACAAATACAACGATGGTTACCGCTGCGATTATGACGACCGGTATCCGTACGGATAGCTTATAGGTTTTTTTTGTCATTTAGTTTTCCTCCTTGACATTATTTCCGGCAGAATGCCGTCAGGTAAGAAAAAATCGGAAAAGCACATTGCCGAAGATCAGATAAAATTAAATACTATTTAATTATATCATAAAATGTCAAGTTATGTCAACTGTGAAAATAAATTTTTGGGCGGAATTCAATCATTATTTTGCATAAAACAATATTGATGAGCTACCTGATGTGTGACAGCCGTTTATTTGTGCCGTACATATTGAAACCGGTCATCATGGCATCATTGCTGCCGCAGTTTCAGTAGAATCAGCTTCTCACACTATCCGGACATTCGGCTTCTTACCGTCCGGAGCTTTTTTTCCATAGATCAATGCTCCCTTTACTTACCGCCTTTCCATACTACAGGGAACCTCTAAAAACCCAATTTGAGAGAAAAAGAGCTATCCACTTTATGCCGCTTTGTATGCGCTCGTCCTGCGCACTTTTGGCGGCAATATCACGGCTTCCTGCCGTGACCGTCTACTGCGTCAAACCTCCTAACCGGGCGTGGTCTCCCCGGCAGCGGGGAGGTGTCGAGCTTGCGAGACAGAGGGGCTGACCGACAGACCAGCCCGGCTTCGTCGGCTTTCCTTGTATCCGATGCCAGAGCAGGATGCTCTGACTATGCCGCCCCA
>JAGBMA010000196.1 GCA_017635095.1 Ruminiclostridium sp.
ACCGTCAGTTTATCCCACTGCTTCATAGGTTCTTCCAAAGGCTTTGTGTCGATCGCCTTACGCTTACGGCACATAGTCTGCATTTTTTTATCAAGCTCCGACTTCTGTTCGTGCAGGGCGCTCACACGCTTCTGAATGTAGTCAAAGAGTACGCTGTCCGCATCAGCGAGCTTTTCCATGAGCTTCTGGATCTCACCGTTAATGCGAATGATTTCCGTCTTGATACTCTCTGTTTCGGTGTCGGGCTTGCTGTCCTCACGCTTTGCAATTTTTAACTGCTCAATGCGTTTCTGCATTTCTTTCAGTACAGCGTCCTCGACCTGTCTCGGCTTTAACTGAATGGGTGGAGTGGGACAGCCGTTCAGCGTGAACTTGCCGTAGTCGATGAAGCGATGATACACCACACCTTTTCTGTTCGCACAGTGATTGAAGTGCATTGCATAGCCACAGCAGGCACATTTCACCATACCCACAAGCCAAGAGTTCATAGCCTTGCCGTTTGTCGGGAACTTGCTTTGGTGCGACTTCCTGTCCTGCACTCTCAGCCACGTTTCCGCAGGCACAAGCCCCTCATGGTAGGCTACCTTGACAAAATGCGTATCATCAAGCCCGGCGTGAACAAACAAACCGTGAATACCGTCATAGTCTTCAATATCGTCAAGCATTTCATATCCTTTGGAAAGAAAATAGCGGTAGACCTCTTTATCCGCACGAACATACAGCGGATTCTCAAGGATACGGCTCAGGTGCGACCTGTCAAGATTAGAAATGCCTGTTTTGGTGCGTGGTGTCGGTCTTGAAGCATTGATACCGTTCTCCGTCATGTAGCGGATAATATCGGTCAGAGAATTTTCGGGGTGCTGATACAGGTCATACGCCACACGCACCGCCTCAGCATTCTCCGAGGGAACAAGCACCGAGCCTGTCTTGCCGTTAATAGTCCGCCTTTCGGGAGTGTAGCCGAACTGAACTTTACCGCCTTGATAGAAACCTGTCTCCCTCGCCTTTGTCTGAAACGCATCTGCCACTCTTGCGGCGATCGTCTCACGCTCAAACTCCGCAAAGTTCAGCAGATTGTTTCGCATCATACGCCCTTCTTTTGTCTCCGTATTGAACGGTTCGGAGAGCGAATAGACGGTCACACCGTAGCGGTCAAGCTCGTCCGTGATATTGAGATACTCACGCATATTACGGCTAAAACGGTCATACTTTTTCACGATAATTCTGCTGATAAGTCCCTCACGGGCATCGCTCATCATCTGCATGAATGCGGGACGGTGCATCACATCTTTGCCCGACTTGCCATCATCGCAATAGATACGATAATCGCATTCGCCCACAAACCTGATACACTCCTCCTTCTGTGCGGAAATGGACAAGCTGTTGTTGCCCTTATCCTTGTCGCTGACGGATCGACGGACATATATTGCCGTGATACCGTTTGTCTGTTTTGTTGATTTTCTCATTGTTGACCTCCAATTGCGTTTGCAATCGGACGGTTGGTTTTACATCTATATCATAGCGCAACCGTCCGAAAATTGCAACAGCATTCTTGTAACTGTAATCATTTTTCGGCAGATTGCCAGATCATTCAGTTGTTTCTTCTGTTCCGTTGCGGCGCATTGCACCGAGGAAAATATCGTACATCTTGTTGATCTTCTGCTGTCTGATAGTATCATTCACATTGTCGGGATAAGTTACCCTGACCTTGATACCCTCATCAGACACATAGTCAACTGCCTTCTCTCTTTTCTCTACGGCAGATGTTGTATTCAAATTTTAGTCCTTTCCGACAGCTTTATCTTTCTCGCTGTCTGTCATTTCAGGTTTTGTTGTCAGCATCATAGCATCTTTCAGCTCATGCTGTATCGTGTAAGTATCGCAGTACCAGTTATCGGCATAACGCTTGCAGACAGCAAGCTGAATATCCATAGGTCGGCGGCGGAGCGTACCCTCTGTCATACGCAGGAGTTTTGCGACATCAGGCAGGAAATAAAGGCAGTCATCGCCCTTATGCTCCGCTAACTCATTACGCTGTTCGGCATACTCGTCCGAGGTGAATTTTGTTATAATTTCATCAACGGACTCCTTGTAAATGCCATCATAATTGAACAGCATACGGTCTTTATCGAACCGTCCTTTGAACGGAATACCGCTTGCGGCGAGGGCAATGCTTATCAGCTTTCCCTTGTCAGAATTTATTGAAACATATTCCTTGTTGTTGCTCTCATAATCGTCACCAACGAGGAAAACATAGTCACTCATTCAAAGC
>JAGBMA010000197.1 GCA_017635095.1 Ruminiclostridium sp.
CCCGGTTAGGAGGTTTGACGCAGTAGACGGTCACGGCAGGAAGCCGTGGTATTGCCGCCAAAAGCGCGCAGGACGCGCGCATACAATGCGGCATAAAGTGGATAGCTCTTTTTCTCTCAAATTGGGTTTTTAGAGGTTCCCTTTAGTCTTTTTCCTGTTTCCGAGCAGTTTCATAACGACATGAGTTATCAACAGACATAAGATGTAAGTAATAAGTCCATATATCAGTTCGACAGCTAAAGAGCCATAACCTTCGGAGTTAGCAAAAAATCTGAAATTTTTCTCTACAATAAGGAGTATTATCCAATGGATAAAAATCGCGTGTGCAAGATAGACCCAATATGTCAGACCTGAGATATAACCCGCGTCAAAACGGATATTAAGATAAGCAAAGCCCTTGAATAAAAATAATGCCGCGATCTGATTAAGCAAATTATAAGGTTCGACAACAGCGAATATAATATCCGAAAAAGGTATACCGATCTTTTGCCCGTACAAGTTTCCCAACATCGATACAGTCATTATAACAAATGCGATCAGAAAATTCAGCGCCGCTTTTGCGTTGCTTCTTTTTGCATCAACATTTCTGTAAACAACATATCCCATCATAAATAGACCGACATAAGCCATGACATGACCGGTACTCCATTTTATCGTATATGTCTCACTCTGTGCGCTTATAAGCCCCCATATAAATATTGCAGCTGATATAGCCGTAAACCCTTTCTCTCCGAACATTTCCTTCGATTTTGCAATAAACGGAGCAAGGATATACAAACCAATAAGACCAAACGAAGACCACAGCACTTTACAGCAGAATAGAAAAACCTCGGAAACGGCTTCATTAAGCCATTTCCGAGGACAATTCCATGGTCTGAGTGACGGGACTTGAACCCACGGCCTCTACCACCCCAACGAAAATTCACTTCTTTTTGTGAAGCACTACTGCGCGATTTCTGACACCCTATTTGACACCCTTATGTGCAACTTTTCGTAAATAACGGTGTATAAGAGTGTTACGCTTCTTCGGCGTCTGCTTTTCCTGTCTTCTTTCCTTTGATAAAATCGTTCAACTTTGTGATATTCTTTTTCTTGTAATGCTCGTCAAGGTGGGTGTATATCCCCATAGTCGTTTCAATATCTGCGTGTCCGGCTTGCTCCTTGGCTGTGAGAATGTCAACTCCTGCGAGATACATCATAGTGATAAAGGTATGCCTCAGCCAATGAGGGGTGAACCTCTCAATAAGCATAGGTCTTTTGTCCTTGTCGGGGTCGTACTTGGACGGTTTGTTTACAGGCTTGCCGTCTTTGTCTAAATAGTGCTCCCAGTCGCCGTACTGTAAATTCAAATCGGTGATGTAGCTATCCCAAAGTCTGTTCCAAGCGCTCTCTGTCATCATAGAGCCGTCTTTTTTGTGGACTACGAAGCCGAAATGAACGCCGGGAACGTTTTCGAGATAGTCAACAAGTACGTCCGGGATATACACGGTACGAACGGCAGCGTCCGACTTTCCGTAGTCCTTCAGATATGACTTGCCTTTGTCAATCTCTACGAACTGGTCTACTCTGATCGTCTTCGCTTTGAGGTCCACCTTTGCCCATGTAAGCCCCATAAGCTCGCCGCGTCGCAGTCCTGCATACATCATAACCATAGCTGCGGTCTGAGCGCGGTGCGGAAATTCTTCTATCCAGCGCTGCTCTTCTTCGGTGAGGGCTCGTCTGGTATCGGGCTTGCGAACGGATTTCGGTATTTTCACCGCGGACACGGGGTTGTAGTCGATAACTCGGTTGTCGATAGCCAGCTTGAATATTTGAGAACATACGTTCTTCACTTCCGTGAGGGTATATTTAGAGTACGGCATTCCCGTCTGTGGATTTTTCTCTGTTGCAAGCTCGTCGATGATCTCTTGAATGTCGATAGCCCTTATCTTCGATATGTCCATTCTGTCCAGAGCGGACAGGTTTTTGCATCTGTTCTTGTATGTTGCGGCTCGTGCGGCGCACACTTCGCCCTGCTTGGACTTCGCCCATTTCCCCGACCAGTAGCTGAACGAATCACGTTCGGCAGTCAAGTCGAGCCCCTTGCCGAGCTTTGTCTTGACTTCCTGCTTTTTGCGTTCAAGGTCGCGGTTGTTCTGCGCATATACATACTTGTATTGAGCTTTACCGTCCACGCTGCCGAGATAAACCTTGCCCTGCACACGGCCGTCATCACGTTTCTTATTTTTCGGCATAGCAAATCCCCCTTTATTCTCTTAATCCACTTAAAATGCACTTAATTCAAGCGTATTCTTGACAAAATCGGGAGATTGTGCTATAATATTACTGCACTAAAATGTAGGTGTAGGTAGTAACAGCCTATCTCCCGAAACTCCGTGCCTGCGGCAACAGGCACGGAGTTTTTTTATGTGAACAAGCCTATGAATGCAAGCAGCACTTGAATGATTACAACCACCGCCAGTATTGCCGTGCTGGAGCTGATAGACTTCAAGAGCCTGCGGTTCTCCTGCTGTCCCTGTTCTATCCTTTGCAGCAGCTCAGCTTCGCTCGGCGGCGTGAACTGCTGCGGTACTGTCTGATTTGTGCCGCAGGCTGCGCAGAACGCAGAGCCCTCGGGGAGCTCCGCACCACATTTGATACATTTTGACATTGGTGTTACCTCCGTTTGCTTAATGTTGTTCAGTAATTCTTTATACTCCTCAGTAGGCAATCTTTTGGCTGCCAACTCTAACAATATTTTTGTTCCCGAATAGCGTGACAAATTCCAGCCGTTGCAATAAGCAGCGACGGCGAGCTCCTCGCATACAGGCGCTTCATCATCGTCAACTACCCGTGAGATCAATGCGCTTACGTCCTCAAAGCAAGCTCCGGGCGGTAGCGATATGCTGAGATCGGTAGCATAAGCAAGCTGTCCGTCCGTAGGCTTTCGCGACGGCAGCACAGAAACTTCAAAAGGCTCCATAAAACCGTCCGCTTTGGCTTTGGCAACCGCTAAAGCCTCGTTCGGTTCATCGTAAATTCTATTGTTTTTTCGTTTCGTTTTCGGGTTCACACAACGCACTTGATATTTTGCAAAATTAACATATCCTCCGGACGGAGACTCATAACCTCCCCACCATTCAGCCGGAATGGCAGGTATATAACCTATTGTTTTCTGCTTGATTTCCTTAGTTGTTGTGCTAAAGGAAGTTGTAACGTCAATGTGCATATATGATCTCCCTGCGGACTGAAATAACGAAAAGCGATATTATCTAACGCAAAGCGTTATCGCTCTCGACAAATGCCGATGTTTGTGATATAATGTGTTTACTGTCGACAGATGCGAAAAGAAAGGAGCGAGCTTATGGATTTCGAAAAAGAAGCTCTTGATGAAGAGTTTGTCCTTAGTGGGAAAGATGTTGAAATACTAACTCTTTTTCGTATGCTGTCGGCAGAAGACCAAGAAGCTATTTTAACTTGGATAGCAGAACTTCCATTTGAGCAGTAAGCATTTGTTTCTGCTCATTTGAAAGTGACTGCACCGTCTTCAGCAGTCGATACTCTTTCTCGTCATTCGCACGAATGACGAGATTTTTTTCATCTTCGACTGCTTCATTGTAGCCAGAAATAAGAAAAGACGGGGTAACGCCGAACGCGTTTGCGAACTTCACTATCGCATCTCCTTTTATATCTCTTTCTCCTCGCTCGATTTTCGATACAGTAGAGCGACCTTGATACCCCACCTTTTCGGCAAGTTCGTCTTGTGACCAGCCTTTTTCTTCCCGAAGCATCTTTATTCGTTCGTACATTGTCATAATATCACCCCTCTTACACTGTCTATTTTATCACATAAATTGAAAGGTGTCAACCCATATTGGAAACTTTTATAACAAATTTTGAAAAAAGTGTTGACAAAATGGAAATTCTGTGGTAATATAAAAATGTCCCCAAAACGGAAACTTACAGAGGAGGTGAACGAGGTGACGAACTCAACAAAATTAAGAGGGCGCATCGTTGAAAAGGGCTATACACTTGGCAAGTTTGCCGAAGTTATCCATCTGTCTCGCGTTTCGCTGCGCAAAAAGATGAACGGTGAAAGTGAGTTTAAGGCGAGCGAATTGGAGAATATTTGCGCGATCCTTGATATACCGTCGAGTCAGATCGATAGCTATTTTTTTACAAACAATGTCCCCAAAATGGGACGGTAAGGAGTGAGCGTATTTGAAAACAGACGATGCAATCAAGAGATTAATCAGAGTATCTGCGTACGTGCTTGGGATTTTCATCGAAAACAAATGCAGCCTTGCCGATGTTGAGCTTGTTTTCCGGACTGTAACAGAGAAATACAAGCTGTCGGCTCAGTTGCAAAGCGAGAATATTTTGGAAGAAATCACTCACGACTATCAGAACGGTCTTCTTCCTTAGCGGTGAAAATCAAGAAAGGAGCAAATCTTATGAGCAAAGGCTTAACTGACGAGCAGGTCAGAGCGGAGATAAAGCTACTCTCGGAATGTCCCGAAGTGAAGCTTGCAAGGGCGGAACTCAGGCAGAAATACCGCGAAAGACAGCGCCTTTACACTCTGCGCAATCTGGCCAAGAGGGGCGCGGAACTCCGGGCGCAGGGTAAAAATATCGAGGATTTCCGCGCCAAAGAACGTGAGGATGAGGATGAACTGCTTTTAGCGGCAACGGAAGGAGCAGTACAATGAATGGGAGCATCACAAGAATAACGGATCCGTTCAATCCGAGCAAAGTATGGGTCGTCAAGCACTACGGCTCAGGTACGTCCGCGTAACCGCGAGACATCTGAGGGAAGTTCTCTTTGAAAGGAGCTGATACTATGGCAAGAGTGAACTACATAACCGACTGGGATCAGGTGCCCGTCGTGTTCGATGTGGGCATGGCAACTCGCATTCTTGCGGTTTCGGACCAAAAGGTCAGAAAAATGTGCCGCAGCGGCGAGATACCTGCATACAAGATAGGCGAGAACTCCTGGCGGTTCAACAAGGACGAGTTTATGGAATGGCTCGGAGCAAAGGAAAGGCAGGGCGCGTCGTTTGAAGATCGTAACCGAAAAATCCGCACCTACGGCGGACAAGCAGCCTCGTGAACGGGAGCTGCACAAGAAAAAAGAACACCGGACGGACAATACCGACGAGCATAAGGTATCGTTCCGAGAAGTGTTCTGGAAAACATTCTATGAAGGGAGTAAAAAATGAAAGAAGGAAAAACATTACAGGCGCTTGCTATCGAAATCAAGAGACAGCAGGCAGAGGCAAAAGACTTTCTCGCTGACACGAGCATTGTAACTATGGAGAGCGACAGCAGCTCCACAAGGCTGTCTCTGAACGGCAGCTCGACATTCGGGATAACCGACATAGCGCACGGACAGATAGGAGACTTTTGCCAGATACCGAGCAAGTATTACGAGAAAATGAGGGCAGCAAGTCCGTCGCTGCTTGCGACCAACGTCAACCATTGGCTGCATACAGCGCCGCAGGGTGACGCTCCGGCACAGAAAATGGTGCGTACCCTTGACGGGAACGTGAGAGCATTCCTCTCGAACCGTTATCGCAGAATAGACAATGTGCAGGTTGCCGAAACCGTCCTGCCGATAATCAGCGAAATGCACGGTGCGGAAGTAAAGAGCTGCGAGCTCACGGAGCGCAAGATGTATCTGAAAGTCGTCAATCCTCGCCTTACCACGGAGATACGCAAGGGCGACGTTGTGCAGGCAGGTATCGTCATATCGAACAGCGAGGTCGGGCTTGGATCAGTCAATGTCTCACCGCTGATATACCGTATGGTGTGCAGTAACGGAATGATCGCGCAGGATAGCAGCGTTCGCAAGTATCATATAGGCAGAGTAAACGAATCCGATTATGACATGGGAATATTCCGCGACGATACCATAGCTGCGGACGATGTAGCATTTTTGAAGAAGGTCCGCGATGCCGTGTATGCCGCAGTAGAACAGGCAGTATTCGAGCAGGTTGTGAGCAGAATGCGCGAAGCTACCGAAGCGAGAATAGACAACGGCTCAATGGTGCCGAAAGTCATAGAGCTCACAGCAAAGGACTATTCCATAACCCAGAGCGAGAGCGAAGGAGTTCTCGGGCATCTGATAGAGGGCGGCGATCTCTCCTTGTACGGAGTATCGAACGCTATCACACGGTACGCGCAGGATGTGAAGTCTTACGATAGAAGTACCGAGCTTGAAATGATAGGCTATAGGGTTTTGACGATGCCGAAGAAGCGCTGGTATCAGAACCTTGCAATAGCACGAAAGGAGTGAGGATATGTTTTACAAGACCTGTCCCGACTGCGGCGCAAATCTCGACCCGGGCGAAACTTGTGACTGTGTAAAAGAAAAGAAGCTGCCCGCGACCAACGACACAGCTTCTAATCACACACAAACAGACAACGGTGAATCCGTGTCTGAAACAAGTATAGCAGATTTTCCCGAGATTGTCAAGTCTTTCGACTTGCGAGATTTGTGCCAAAGAAAGAACCTGCCCGGCAAGGACGTCGTTGAACTCCTGCAAAAGCACTTCCTCGGTTATGACAAGACCGTACAGAGCAAAGCGGAAAATCCCGATAAATACGGCGTGTCGCTATGTTTGCGAGCAATAGACATTGTTCTGCGTACATACGCGCCGGAAATGCTTGAAAAGGAAAAGCGTCGCAGAAACGGCAGCCACAAGCTTACGGCTACGCTCTTCTGTCGGGTGGACAACGATACCGCCGAACGGTTCAAGGCTGCCGCGAAGAAAGCAGGCTATCAGACCGTGCAGGCGGCTATGACAGACTTGACACTACAGTTTATAGAAAGCGAGGAACATAATGGAAAATGAAATCGTAGAAGCTGCGGCTTTTGAGGAAAACTCCTTGATAGTGGTCGAGCAGTTGCCTGTCATCAAGCAGCAGCTCCGGAGCATCAAGGAACGCTTCTCGGAAGAGACAGCAAAGGCTATGGAAATGGAGTGTACCGAAGATACTCTGAAAGAAATCAGAGCTATCCGAGCTCACATTTCAAAGATATTCAAGGCTCTCGAAGATAAGCGCAAGGCGGCGAAAAAAGCCATACTCGCACCGTATGAGGATTTCGAGCAGGTTTACAAGGAATGCGTCACCGACATATACAAGCCGTGCGACGAGGAACTTGCGGCGAAGATAGCGGAAGTCGAGAACGGTTTGAAAGCTGCCAAGAGAGCAGACGCGCAGGAGTATTTCGACGAGTATGCGAAAAGTCTGAACATAGATTTTGTTTCGATGGAGCGCGTCGGGCTGAACATCACACTGAATGCGTCGAAAAAGTCCATACGCACACAGATAAAGGATTTCCTTGACAGGGTGAATGAGGAGTTGCAACTTATTGAAACGCAACCTCACAGCGCGGAAATACTCGTCGAGTATAGAATATCTCTGAACGTTGCACAGGCTATCACGCGCGTTTCAGAGCGCCACAAGGCTATAGAAGAAGAACAGCACCGGAGAGAAGCTGCACAGGCAGTTGTCGAACAGAGGGCGTCGGTTGTCGAAGCAGTTGACAAAGCAGTTGACGAAACAGCCGAATTCGCGCCGCCGAAAGCGGAGATCGCGCCCGAAGCTCCTGCGGAAGAGCCTGCCGGAGAGAAAATATACTCCACCGAATTCACGGTGAGAGGAACGATAGCACAGTTACGGGCGCTGAAAGAATACTTAAACAACGGAGGATATGACTATGAGTGCAAATAAGCCTAAGTTCTCGGTAGCGATAACTACAGAGAAGTATCAGACGCTCGTTCGGAACACGCTCGGTGATCCGAACAGAGCAAAGAGATTTGTCGGTGCTATCACGTCGGCGGTAGCGGTGAACGCAGCCTTGCAGGAGTGCGACGCAGGAACTATCCTCGCCGGAGCGCTCCTGGGCGAGAGCTTGAACCTCTCCCCCAGCCCCCAGCTCGGGCAGTATTACCTTGTGCCGTTCGAGTGCAAGGTGAAAGGTTCCGACGGAAAGGTAATCTACAGAACCGACGATAAAGGTAATCTTCTGAAAGATGCGAGAGGCAGAAACGTTCCGCTCACCGAAAGCCGTGCGCAGTTTGTTCTTGGCTATAAGGGCTACATACAGCTTGCGCTCCGCTCCGGCTATTATGCGGACCTCGACGTTATGGAAATACGCGAGGGGGAGTATCTCGGAAAGGATAGCTCCACGGGAAAGCCTCGTTTCTCGTTTATCGAGGACGACGAGGAAAGAGAAAAGCTCCCCGTTATCGGCTATATGGCATACTTCGAGTATCTGAACGGATTCAAAAAGACCGTTTACTGGAGCTACAAGAAAATGCAGGAGCACGCCGACAAGTATTCCCCCGCGTACTCGGCAGAGGCACATCGGAAGATACTTGACGGACAGATACCCGACAGCGAAATGTGGAAATACTCGTCGTTCTGGTATAAGAACTTCGACGAGATGGCGAAAAAGACAATGCTGCGGCATCTGATAAGTCGGTGGGGCGTAATGTCAACGGAACTCCAGACGGTCTACGACAAGGACGCAACAGCGCTCGAAATCGACAAGGACGGAAACTTCGTCCCGACCGGAGATATAATCGACGACACGATAATTCCGCCCGGCACTCAGATCCCGAGCGGCGAGGTCACGGCAGAAGAAAAAGTAAATCTGAACGAGATATGATATGGCTGATATACCCTACACGATAATCTCCACAGGCTCAAAAGGAAACGCCGTAGTGATAAATGACATAGTTCTGATAGACTGCGGCGTTCCGTTTAAATCCCTCGCCCCATACTACAAAAAGCTAAAGCTCGTGCTGCTTACGCACATTCACTCCGACCACTTCAACAAGACCTGCATTCGACTGCTCTCGGAAGAAAGACCGACGCTGCGGTTTGCCTGCGGAAAGTGGCTTGTGAATGCTCTGATCGAGTGCAAGGTTCCGAAAGCGAATATCGACGTGCTGAGCAGCGGCACTATATACAACTACGGCTCTTGTAACGTAATACAGTTTCCTCTCTCTCACGATGTTCCGAATTGCGGCTGGAAAGTCCATTTCCCTATCGGTAAGGTGATATACGCGACGGACACCAATAATATGAACGGGGTGTCTGCGCTGAACTACGACCTCTATCTGATAGAAGCCAACTACGTTGACGAGGAAATAGAGGAAAAGATAAGACAGAAGAAAGCTGCCGGAGAATTCGCATACGAGGTGCGAGCGCAGCGGTATCACCAGAGCAAAGCGAAGTGTGATGATTTCATATATCGGAACATCGGCAGAAACGGCAAGTACGAGTATATGCATTGTCACAAGGACGAGGACGACGAAGAAGCCTAAAACCACAGAAAGGACTTAACAAAATGGAAGAATTGAAAACAACTATCGAGGAAACTGTTTCCGATATGGAAAAAGTTGCAACTCCGATTATAAGCGAAACCGAGGACGTAGAGAGCACAGAACTCGAAGAGGTTCAGAGCGCAGCTCCGGCAGAGGTGGAAATAAGCTATTTCAGCACCGTGAAAATTCCTCGCGAGGAATACAAGGAGCTGGCAAAAAAAGAAGCTCTTCTCGACCTGCTGATTGACGCGAAAAAGAACCACAGCTCGACTTACGCAGCCGACTATATCCTCAACGTTCTCGTGGGAAAGGAGCAGGAATGAACAGTGTACAGCTCTTAGGCCGCATTTGCAACGACCTCGAATTAAAGACGACGCCCGGTGGAGTATCGGTAATGACGTTCAACATAGCCGTTGACCGCTATATGGGGAAAGACCAGGAGAAAAAGGCAGACTTCATATCTTGCGTAGCCTGGAGACAGACCGCCGAAACGATCAGCCGTTTCTTCCACAAGGGCGACGAGATAATCATAACAGGTTCGCTCTCCACAAGGTCATATCAGAACAAAAGCGGAACGACGGTATATGTCACCGAAGTGACGGTCGGCAACTTCTACTTCACGCACGGGAAGAAGAACGAACAGCAGCCGAACGCGAGCGGCGCTCCGGCGCCTGCACCGAAACAGCAGGCGAACACCGCACCTGCTCCGCAGGCAGCACAGGCAAGTCCGCCCCCCGCAGATGACGATTACCCGTTCTGAAAGGAGTAGGCTATGGCGGAAAAGAAATACTACTGGATCAAGCTCAAAAGAGATTTCTTCAAGCGCCACGACATCAAGATTGTTGAGGCTATGCCGAACGGCAAAGACTACATACTCTTTTACCTCAAACTCTTGCTTGAAAGCATCGACCACAACGGTGCGCTCCGATTCTCTGATACTATTCCCTACAACGAACAGATGCTTGCAGTTATAACAGGCACGAATGTGGATATCGTGAGATCCGCTATGAAAGTTTTCATAAGCTTGGGTATGATAGACAAGCTCGAAGACGGGACGATATATATGCTCGAAACAGAGCGTATGATGGACGGCGAAAGCGCGTCTGCACACCGCGTTCGGGAGCATCGCGAAAAGTTAAAAGCGTTACAATGTAACACCGATGTAACAAAATGTAACATAGATATAGAGATAGAGAAAGATATAGAGTTAGAGTTAGAGAGTGAGAGCACAACTTCTTCTCCTGCTCCGCAGGAGCCCCCACCCCCGAAACCGAAAACAAAGCGCTTTGTAAAGCCTACGCTCGAAGAAGTCAAGCAGTATTGCGGCGAAAACGGCTATCAAATTAACTGTGAGAGGTTCATCGACTACTACGAGGGAAACGGCTGGAAGGTTGGGAAGAACCCGATGAAAGACTGGCGAGCAACAGTCCGCAATTGGGCAAGGAGCGATAATGACGGACACAAGTCTGATCCCAGTTATGACACAGCAGAAATAGAAAGGCGGACGTATGAAAAATATAAAAACCTGCATTAAGGAAAGGAAACAGGAAATATGCGGTGTTGCAGTATTCATACTGATGATATTCGCCGCAGGGCTTATTGAGACCAACTTCGTCGGTTCGATGTTCTGCGTAGCAGGCATAGCGGCAGCGAAAAAGATAGGCGGTCTCGAAGACGTAAGCTGAGCCAATGAATTTGAAAGGAGCTTATTTATGGCAAGAACAGCGAAGAAGAATGAAAGGTGTCCGTTCAAGGACGAGTGCGGACGAAAATGCGAATGGAAAGAGCGCGAAATCGAATGCGGTTATTACCGCAACAATGCTATCCCTGGCAAGGAAATTGAGGACCAGGAAGAGCTGAGGGAGAAATACTTGACCGAACACGCCGAAGTTCCGCAGGAACAGAAAGGCACTATCGTGTACATACCGATAGACAAGCTGGTACCGCACAAACACAATCCGAGAAAAGACCTCGGAGACCTCACGGAGTTGGCGGAAAGTATCAAGGTCAAGGGCGTATTGCAGAACCTTACTGTAGTGCCGGACAAGAACAGCCCCGACCAGTATATAATCATCATCGGGCATCGTAGATGTGCGGCCGCAAAGGAAGCTGGGCTCTCAGAGCTCCCCTGCATTGTTGCAGATATGGACGACAAGGAGCAGATAGAAACAATGCTCCTGGAGAATATACAGCGTTCCGATCTGAATGCACTCGAACAGGCAGACGGCTTTCAGCTGATGTTCGATATGGGACAATCCGTTGACAAAATTTCCGAGAAAACGGGCTTTTCCAAGACGACGGTGCGCAAGCGCCTGAGTATCGCAAAGCTTGACCGCGAGAAAGTCGCCGCTGCTGTCGGCAGACAGGTAACGCTCGGAGACTTCGACAAGCTCACCGAGATAGACAGCATAGAGGAACGGAACAAGCTGATTGACCAGATGGGAACGAACAATTTCAGCTATAGCCTCACCGCAGCGCTTAAAGCGCAGGAACGTAAGAAGCAGGGCGCAGAATGGGAGAAGATCGTCGCCCCTCACGCCCGTAATATTCTCGACGCCCAGAAAGAGGAAAACATAGACGGTACCGCCTTTGACTATATGTTTTCGATTTACGACAAAAAGCCGTCCGCGGAAGAGTGGGAGAAAGCCTTTTACGGTTACTTTGAAGGCAAGGAAGTTCCTGCGGAGCTGTTCTACAAGATAGAAACGAGCTGGACCGTGAACGTATATATCTATAAGCGTAAGAGCGGAAAAGAAATAACACCCGAAGAGCAGGCAAAGATAGATGCCGAAGCCGAGAGAAAAGCGAAGCTCGAAGAACTCGGCAATAAGCTGGACGCTGCAAACAAGACTGCCTATGAAACCCGATACAATTTCATCAAAGAATGGTCGTTCGGTGATTGCCTGCTGACAAAGGACGAGCTTACAAGGCTGTGCTTATCCGTAAGTATCGAAAATCTGATAGGGCAGTATTGTGACATAGAAGCTACAGAGTTTGCCGATCTGTGCGGAATTCCGATTGAAACTCCCTCAGAGGACGATGACTTCTCCAGCGAAGACGTAGTGCAGGAAATAACAGAGCACATAAACGGAAACTTACCGATACACAAAGTGCTCGTCGTTCACGCCTACCTCTCAATGGAAGACCGCGAGAATATGAACGAAAACGGCTCGATATGGGACAAGTTCAAATTCAATCCCTCGCGGAGCCTCGAACTGATATATGGGTTCCTTGAAAAAATCGGGTACGAACTGTCGGACGAAGAGTACGACTTGCATAACGGTTCCTTCGTCAAGGAGCTTAAAGAAGAAATGGGGCTGACGGAATGATACAGAACGCAATACCGATAATCATAGGCTGGATCATTATGTCGGTGCTTTACGGGGCAAGTGTGGCTCTGATCGTCCGGCGCTGGCGGCAGGATATAAGCAAGTACAAGAGGAAAATAGCAGAGCTTAACGCCCTGCTCGAAGATGAAGAGGCGGTACATATACCGCCTCCCCTCGAATACCCACCGTGCCCGCCTTGCGAACCGAACAACGGTGAAGAAGAATGAGCAAGCGGTTCTATACAGGCGACCAGGTCACCATAGAGTTTATGAAAACCTTTGACCGGCTGTGTGGTTCAAGAACTCGGTGGCAAGTGTGGAGTGACTGGGTACATTTAGCCGCGTATGCTATATCGAATACAGTTGACGAGATACACGCAGCGGAACGCGAAAAATCGTACCTCAAGATCGCAAGCGGATATAGTAAGTCAGAGCTTGAACTTGTATCTCACTTGCTCGGATATACTGTTGAAGCTTTGGAGATCAACCCGGATCAAGATTTTCTCGGAGCACTGTATATGAACCTCGATCTCGGTAACTCGCACGCGGGGCAGTTCTTTACACCGTACTGCGTATCAAAAATGATGGCTTTGATGAACTTTACCAGCGAAGGGCTGAATATTCCCTCGAACAGAAATTATGCAACGGTGTGTGACCCTACGGTTGGCGGGGGCGGATTGCTCGTAGCGTTTGCAAATGCTTGTAAGGCTCACAAGATATACTACCACACAGATATAATGTTCATCGGACAGGACATAGATCACACGGTCGCGTGCATGGCATATATACAAATATCACTGCTTGGGTGTCCCGGATATATCGTAGTAGGTAATAGCCTCACAGAACCGACGACAGGCGATCCGATATTCGCACCAATGGAACGCGAAACATTTATCACACCGTTCTACTGCTCCGAGATATGGACATGGAGAAGAATGTTCCGGTCACTGTTCGGCGTAAGCACCGCTGAAACGCGCGGAGAGAGCGATTCACAGTCGGATAATATAGAAACCTGTTCCGATAAGGGAAACGCCACTGAGCCTGTTGCAACGCACGAAACGCACGAAGAAACGCACGCGTGCGTTAGCGAAACCGAAACAAACGCATCAACGAGCGTTAATGAGCAGGAACACTACCTGCAACTATCGTTTTTCTGAAAGGAGCAGATATGACCGCAGAAGAAATAAAAGCACAGAAAGCCAGAGCAATGATATACAAGCGCCCTGCTCTCGCGTCGCTCGGATATGAGGCGATAATACAGGAGCTTGACGATATATCTTCCGAGTGTGACGAGGTGAGTTACGCTATGGATATATCGTCGGTAATAGATGCACTGGACGGCGAGGAAGAAACGGCGCATGAATTTCAGATGATGTTCTCTGACCTATCCTACGATTGCAGCCAGTTATACGACAAGATGTATGACAGTTGCCGCGAGGAAGAATTCGACGATCTGACTGTGGCGCTGATCGGCAACAGGTACGATATGGTCGGATATGACAGTTATGAAACGGACTGGTATTCTCTGACGGGATATCAAGAAGAACTGGCGCAGACCGAAGCAGGGAAACGAATAATGCGGCACACAAAATCCGAAATGCTCTCGCTGATCGGGCAGGCTATGGGAACGCTGCTTGCGTTCCTCGACCTGCGGCAGAAATACGACTACCTCAAAGCCACAATGGATATTATACGCGGTGAAAACTCTGCGCATCTGAAGCTGATAGCGGATATTGAGAAAGCGTATGAAGCCGCGAACGCGGACCACTTCTCCAAATGGGGAGATGAAACAAGGAAGTACGACGAGCTTCTGAATGCACTCCCGGATAGAGTATGGATCGAATGAAAGGAGCAGATATGACAAATAAGAAATTCAAGGCTCGTAACCTCGATAACAATATGCTGTTGAACAGGATCACGCTTGAAAACTCAAAAATACTTTGCAAGTTGATAATAGCTTTGCGGCAGACGGGCGTAGGCGTAGAACGTTTGCAGCGGCTCGTTCAGGACTATGCCGCCGGAAATGTCAAGAAGTTCGAGAAACTGTCCGAAGAGGACGCCCAGAATGTCGTCGTTTGCCGACAACTCAAACTTCACGGAATGGAGCTCGACGAGCTGAGGGCGTTCATCGACACTCAGAACGTGTCGCAGTACAGCGAGCTCTTCCGGAGAACACTTGCGGAGAATGTGGCAATCTTCTTCTTTCAGCTTAACGAATCGCTCGGCTACGGCCGCAAGAGGTTTATGAGGCTGCTCGATGCAGCAAAGGAATACAAGGATGATCCTGTCAGGGAAGTTGAAGAGATGCTCGGAGTTACTTTCTCTCACTCTCTGCCTGATGTGGAAGATTACCGGGAAAAGCCCGTAAAATTCAGCAAAGAGGAATACGCCCGAATGCGGCGAGATATGGAAGGTTTGCGAGCTTTGCAGGAAAGGAGCAAGATGTGAACGAAAGCAGAATAAACGATAGGCTGAAAAAGATATACGCGCTTGCAATGCAAGGCGTAGACGGCGAAAAAGAAACCGCTAAAAGGCTGCTTGACGAGCTTATGAAAAAATACTCGGTGCCTTTTGAGGCTCTTGAGGAAGAGGAACACATTGACCGATATGAATTCAAATATAAAAGCAACGATGATGCGACTATTCTTATACAGGTAATCGTAAAAGTTGTCGACACAAATGAGCATATCTATGAATACAGAGGAAGCAACAACAGGCTTTTACATAGCTTTTGGGTCGATTGCGCTCTATCGGAAAAACTTGAAATAGAATTCTTATTCGACTTTTACAAGCGCTTGTTCCAGAAAGAAAAGGAACGGCTTCTCGATGCATTCATTCAAAAGCACGAACTGTATGCTTCCCACCCTTTGGGGGCAGCAAGCAAGAAACGGTCACCTGAGGAGTTGGAAGCAATTGGAAAAATGATGGCCGCCTTATCGGATGAAAGCCCCCTAAAAGCCATTACAACAAGAGAGGTGTAAACAATGAGCACAGCATACACGGAAATATTAAACAAACTCTACGACAAGTGGAAAAAGAAGCGTGATAAAGCGTACAACACATACCAGGAAGCGGGAATACAGCGGTACAACCGCGAGTATCAGGACGCCGACGATATATGCACGGCTATCGAAATGGCGCTCAATGCCGATAATGCGCACCACGCTATGACGGAGCTGCGAATGTTCAAGGATCGCGCCACAAAGCTCCGGCAGGAGAACGACAGCAGCAGTAAGCAGCACGACATTGAAATGCTGCTGTACGAATTGGCAAACTGTGATGTGTGAAAGGAGAGCGCAATGGACGCAAAAGAAATAGCTGAAATGCTCGACGGCATAGACTACGGCGAGCTTATAAACGAGAGAGGTAAGGTCAAAGAGATAGTCGGGCTTGCGGAAGAATTCGACATCGTGATAGTTTACGGTGCGTCTGATGATCTTATGGAATTTCGCGGAGCAATTGAAGACGAAGCGGACTGCTACGACGGCGGAGAGGTTTATTTCGACGAGACTGGAGTATATGGCGACCCCGAACTCGCAGATAATCTTATCAATGCTGTATGGGCTGATGAAGAGCAGAAAGCCTCGTGGACATACGAGACCGACATACCGCACGAAGAGTTCAAGGTTTACGACGAGGGCGTGCTCTACTGCATCGGTATCGTATTTTCGACAAGCGACCTCGTTTGAGAAAGGACAGGCTATGAAAACACTTGAAGAACTCAAAGCAACTCCCCGCCTTATAATCGAATCAACAGGCGTGGACGGCGGCAGAGGTTACATAATGATGCCGAAATACGACGCGACTGTTGTATGGTCGTTCGGCGGTGGCTGGGAGCACGTCAGCATTGCCCCGTGTAACCGCAGAACTATCCCCTCTTGGGAAGAAATGTGCAAGGTCAAGGATATGTTTTTCCACGAGGACGAGGTTGTGATACAGATACACCCGCCGAAATCAGATTACGTCAACATTCTCCCGAACTGTCTGCACCTGTGGCGCCCGATAGTGGAAACGCTTCCTCTGCCGCCGTCGTTTATGGTAGGGCTTAAACCGGGCGAATCGCTTGCGGAGGCTATAAGGAAATACAATGAATATCAATAAATTATCCGTCGTAAAGACAATGCTGCTCGCGCTGCTCTCGACGCTGCTTGTCTCCAATATTTCATACGCTGCCGAACAGCAGCGTATGTACGAGGCAGACGCTGCCGAAAAGCAGCAGAGCATTAAGCTGTTCGAGGACGCCTTTGTAAGCGTAAAAGCCGAGAACGTAGAGCTGATAGCGCAGGTCGAAAGTTTAAGCGCCGATTTGGCTGTTGCAACAGCCATTTTCGAGACTTCTGAGGTAGACCCTATATCGGATATACCCTATGATGAAAACGCGACAGAGAGCGTTTCATACAGCAAGGAGAGGCTGCCCGAGGGCGTCGCAACAAACCGTTACGACTGCGAGGGGTATATTTTCCCCGCCGGAACGCATCAGGCAATGTTACAGGCAAAATGTATAACTTCTCCGACAACCGGAGCAAGAGTTTTCCGCGATGATAAAATATGGTATTACTGCGTTGCAATGGGCGGAGCGTACGGTATTGATATTGGCGATGCGTGGAGTGTGACGCTTCGGAACGGCAGCGTGTTCAACGTCACTCTCGCGGATTACCAGCACGACATCACGGAACCGGATCCGAACGACTTCGGCGAGCGGTACGAGTACGACAAGGACGGAAACATTGTCGGTCCGCTCCGCAATTATGACGGCGAGGAGTGCGTTCACGTCCTGGAGTTTATCGCTGACCTTGAAATACTCCCTCTGGCGGCAAAGGAAGCCGGAGGAATGCACGGGCTTGAATTCTTCGGCGGCAAGTTCGGTGACGGCGGGAACATCGTCAAAATGGAATACTTAGGAAGGAAGTGGGAACCGTGACCTTTGATGAAGAAGGATTCCGAAATTATATGCAAGAAAAAGAACTTGCTCCTGGAACGATATACGGTTACATAGGCCATTGTAAAAAATACTTTGAGAGCCACGATTCGATATCGGCAAAAGAGCTGATCGAGTATAAGGAAGAACTGCAAAAAGACTTAAAACCTCAGAGTGTAAACAACTATGTAAACGCACTTCGGGCATACATACGCTACAAGGGTTTGAATATAAGCATAAAAGGAGTAAAGCTCGCAAAGCGGATGAATGTCGAAAATGTTATAGATGTAAAAAACTATCATAAGTTGATCGCAGGGCTGAAAAAAGACAACGATTTGAACGGGTATCTGATCGTCACACTTCTTGCAAAGACTGGGACGCGTATTTCCGAAGCTATCAGAATAACTAAAGGCGATGCTCTGCGCGGTGATGTTGAAATGCATACAAAGGGTAAAATGCGGCGCATTATCATTCCTGCGTGTATAAAAAGAGAATTCGCTGAATATCTGGCAAACATAGGCGAAAATGACACGCTGATAAAATGCAGCACGAACAAGGCGACGACTATACGGAATATTCAGTGCCGTTTACAGCGGTACGGAAAGAAGTATGGAATTCCCAGAGAATATATGCACCCTCACGCATTTCGACATTTCTTCGCTGTGAATTTTTTGAAAAATACGGGGAATGTTACTCTACTTGCAGACTTGCTTGGGCATACGAACATAAATACAACAATGATCTATACCCGGATGTCTGTACAGCAGCAAAAGGACGAGCTTGACAATGCGATAAACTGGTAGAAAGTGAGAAAAGCAATGGCAAAACTTAAAAACGAACATAAGCTTATAGATGCTGCCGACATAGACTGGCGATACAATCCGAACGGCAAGAACAGCAAAGACAAATACTTCATATTCCGCGGTGATGTTTTGGAAATGAAAGAGCACGGGAATGTGGTTTCAGCTCACTGGGAAAAGCACTTGACGCTGAATACCTACTACTGGCGGTGTTCGCATTGCCACGCAAGACCGCTGCGCGATGACTACCAGCAGGAAGTATTAAGTGAGTGGTGTCCAAGGTGCGGTGCGACTATGGATGAAAAAGTAGGAGGCAAAGAATAAAATGTTACAGAAATTCAAGGAATGGCTTATTATTAAACTCGGCGGCAGATTACAGCCGCCGCCGATGTTCGGCAAAGTAGTCAACGTTCAGCCTATGGACGTTCACGGAAATGCAATGATGGACAGCCGATATATCAGTAACCCGATGCTGTACGCAGACATCAGGGAGCAGGCTGTTATGAACACCGTGCATAAAATGGCGGAGCGGCTGTATCTCGATGGTCTTTTCGAGATAACCGAAGAAGACGAGCCTGCGCTGGAAGCAAGGAACCTCAAGCTGACACTTTGGGTAATGCCGCCCAATTGGAAGCAGCGGGGGTGAGAAAATGGGAATGTTCGACAAGGACGACGATTGGTCCCCCGACATAGTTTGCTGTAAGAACTGCGAGCATTGGGAAGAAGGTGCAGCGTTCGGAACGTGCCACGATCCGAACTACAAAGATTCCCGCCTCACTCTCCCGGCATTCTATTGCGGACACGGTGAGAGAAAAATGCGCGGCTGGAAATGTCTGATATGTGTACATTCATACAGGAGTGCAGCGACAAAGGATCTGATCTGCTCGATGACAGGGTTAATTGTCTCGCGCAAGTCCGGGTGGTGCAGCGACTTTGAAAGAAAGGAAGAATGCCATTATGGAACGATCTGATACAACCGCGATGCTCTCGGTTATGTGTCGGAAGTTGATAAATCCTACTGATGACACCCGCATTTACTGGGCGCGAGAGGTTACATTTGACTACGGCAAAAGCGAACAGTGCCGCGTGGACTTTATGAGGTTTCAACCGTTGAACAACACAACTTCCGGCATCGAAAAGGGCGACTTCTACTGCTACGAGATAAAGTCCTGTGTAGCTGATTTCAAATCGAAGAACGGACACAATTTCATCGGTGATTTCAATTACTATGTTATGCCCGAAGATGTGTTCAGAGAGGTAAAGGACGATATACCGTATCGCATAGGGGTATATGTGCCGGAGCTTCGTTCAATGGCTCTCCGTTCGATAAAGAGAGCTGTCCGGACAGATAGAAGCAGATCGGTGTCTGAAATGCTGCTGATGATGTTCCGTTCGGCAAACAGGGATAGATTGTTCCGTTTTTGATAGATAGGAAAGCGAGGAAAAGAACAATGACGAATGATAAAGAAAGGTCAACAGGACTGTTGCACGCGAGCGATGAACTTCGGAAACTCTTGATAGAAAATCCTGGATTACCACTTCTCATATTCGCAGGTCAAGAAGCCACCTGTGACGAATGGTATTACAGTTCTTGCTCAAGAATAAGCGCATCCAAAGGAGAATTCCTTGACTGCGAGCATAGAAAAGTTCACGAAGAACAGTGTTACACAGACAGGGACGAATTCGAGGAGGACTTATACAACAATCTCGATGACGAGTTTGACGGCACAGACGAGGAGTACGAGATTTATATTCAGAACAAGCTGAAAGAATATGAGCCGTACTGGAAGCCCGCTATCATAGTGTATGTCAACAACTAAGGCGGAGGTGCTATATGAATTCAGACCTCAATACAAAGCAAATTCTTGACGAGGCAATGGTAAACGGCGTTGCTGATACTTTGTCAAGATTAGGAAAATACTTAGAAAGGGAAAACAGCCGAATTTTCGATGACTCGCCCTCAATGAGTGAATACGTCCGGACGATAGAACGCAAGAAAAGGAGATCGCGCGAGAAAGGCAGGAGAAGATGAACGACTTGCTTGTTATACCGAAATGCGAGGATCACGATTTGCCAATGAAATATCAGATACCGGGTACATACGAACAACGCTGGTGCGGTGCAATGTACAAATGCCCTCAATGTGGCAGGAGCAGACTGCTCCCCTCAAAGGAATTGAGGGAGTTTTTGAAAGAAAGCGAGGAAGAACTATGCCGGGAATAAATCACACATTGGAATATTATTGCGAGCGCTACATAGAAAAGCCTACCTGTGCGAGATATGATGCGCTTGCTGAAAAGGTAGTTAATCTGTCGGAAGGCAAAATCGCCAATGTTATTCTCTGCGCTGAGTGCAAGAACTACAACAACAAGAACAGCGCCAAAGGATATGGCGAATGCTCGGTATTCGGCAGAACGATGAAAGACAAAGAGTTCTGCTGCTACGGAAAGGAAAAGAATCTCGAAGATGATAAAACCGATATTATTTAATACCGATATGGTCAAGGCGATACTTGAAGGTCGCAAAACGATCACAAGGAGAGTTATAAAGCCGCAGCCAAAGACTGATAGTACAGTGACGCTTTTTTCGACATTTGATTATGCTGATATATCGTATGACGGAGCTTTGAAATTATCTCCCTATCAGCCGGGAGATATTCTCTATGTTCGTGAAACCTGGAGATGTTGGAGAGCTCACAGATATGAAGCAACTGCCGATATAAAATATAAAGCAGGTGGCGACGGAATACGGCTGTATTTTTCTAACGGCAGCACAGATAATCCAAATCGCGATGATTACGATTCTTTTATCGGAAAATGGTGGACAGGAGGGTACGGGTGGAAACCTTCGATTCATATGCCGAAAGAAGCTGCTCGGATATTTTTGCGGGTGACAAATGTGTCGGTCGCAAGGATTCAAGACATTACCACAAAGGATATACAGAAAGAAGGTCTTACATCTATGGCAGTATTTGCCGGAGACAAAGAGATTGCGCGGCAAGAATGGGCATTATTGTGGGATGGCACCATAACGGGCAAGGATTATAACAAGTATTGTTTTTCTTCCAATCCGTGGGTATGGGTAATTGAGTTTGAAAGGACGGAGAAACCGAATGAATAACCGCAAATCTGCACAAGCAAGCCTGCGCGGGAAAATGAACCGCGAAGAGGGTGGCAACTTCGAGCAAATGATCGAGGCGGCCTGCAATTACTACCGCAGCAAGGGCAAAGCCGACATCGAGAAGACCCCCGAACCGATACGGCAGATAGGAAAAAAGAACGAGCGAGGGCAGTTCCTTGCTTGTTACGAAAAGAAAGCACAGCCCGACTTTAAGGGCACTCTGAGCGGCGGTCAGTCTATCGTGTTCGATGCGAAATCGACGATTACGGACAGAATCGCCGTGTCCGTGCTCTCGGAAGAACAGAGGAAACATCTGATACTGCACGACAGGCTCGGAGCAAAGTCCGGCGTGATGGTGGCGTACAGTTTCAAACATTTCTTCTTCATTCCGATAGACAAGTTTCTGAACGCCAAAGAGATAAATGGACACGCTTACTGGACGCCGCTTGAAGCCGAGCTCGCCGGAACATACATACGGTACACAGGCACGATGCTTGACTTTCTTGAGGTGTTGATGAGGTGTTGAAATGAATTTTTTAGACGTTATTACAGAGCTGAATGGCAGGCTCTTAAATTGCTGCCCCGAATGCGGCAGTTGCGGAAGTTTCGTCATACAACCTACGGAAAAGTTGCACGGCTACAAAATCAGCGCTTCGTGCGCAAATTGCCGCAGGAAAACAGTCGAAATTGAAACCACCGATTGATATGAACAGAGACTTTTGCTCGGAGTGCAGATACCACAAAATGCCGCACTACGAATGCACGCATTTTATGTACCATTGGTTTTTGGAACGTCACGAACAGTACGGCAGAACGTGCCCGCTGTTTGAGAAGAAAGGAAGCGAAAATATGAAACCTATATATGAGCCGAAAGGCGCGGCCAAGGAATACGGAGACCTTGCGCTGAACATCTACGCGGGTTGTCCGCACCGCTGCTTTTACTGCTATGTGCCGCAGGTGCTCCATTGTGACCGCGAGAAATTCCATACCGACATCAGGCCTCGTGAGAACATCATCGAGGAAACGCGCAAGCAGCTCGAACGCGAGCATATAACGGGAAAGCTGATACACCTCTGCTTTACCTGCGACCCGTACCCGAACGGTGTTGATTCGTCCGCTACCCGAAAGATAATACAGCTCCTCAAAGAGTATGGCAATCACGTTCAGATACTCACCAAAGGAAACGGAGCAAGAGACCTCGACCTGCTCGACAGCGAGGATTGGTACGGCATAACGCTCGACGGGACAGAGACACCGTCTGAGTATGTCCGGCGCACTTCGGCTCTCGTGAACGCACACGAGGTCGGTATAAAGACCTGGGTGTCGTTTGAGCCCGTGGTGAACGCGCTGGAAGTTATCAAGGATATAAGCAAGCTGGCGCGAGTACCGGCAGTCGATAAGGTGAAGATAGGCAAGCTCAACTACCACGATTCAGATATTGACTGGGCAGAATTCGGACGTGTCGCCGAAGATACTTGCATAGGCTGTAATCTCGATTACTACATCAAGGACAGCCTGCGGAAGTGTATGGAAAAGGAGCGCAACGAATGACAAGAAAAGAGTTTTTCAAGATATTCCGTGAACTCGACAAGGGAAAGTACGAAATGCTTTTCAAAGAGGGCATCTGCTTTGATTTCTGCTGCATCGACAAGAACGGCGAATGGTCGCATACGAGAATAGGCAACGGTGAAATGGCGACAAAGCTGCTGCTCGGTCTGCTCTGCGACCTCTACGACGGCGTAAAGGACAAGGTCGAGCCGCAGGAGTTTATGGAGCGGCTCAGACAGAGTTTCCTTATGACACTCGAAGACAGAGAAAAGCGAAAAACTGTCGTCGATGCGGAGGCAGAAGAAACAGGCAGCGAAAACGGCGGCGGACAGGAGTGAACGAAAATGACGGTAGAGAGGTTATATGACCTGTATTACATAAAAAGGCACATTGAGCACATAGACAACAAGATAATGCAGCTCGAAGAGAGCTGTGACATTAAATCTCCCGACTTGTCCGGCAAACCTCGCAACCCGTCACCGACGAACAAGCTTGACGAGATCGTGCCGAAAATAGCAGACCTTCAGAACGAACGTGCGCTGCTTGCCCTCGAACTCGAAGAAATCGAGCGCTGGATCCATTCACAGCGGCACAAAGACCAGCTTATTATCCGATACCGCTATGAAGAAAGGCTCACATGGCAACAGGTTGCGGATAAGCTCGGGGACGGTATGAGTGCCGAGACCTGCGCACATCTTCACTATCGTTGCTTGAAAATAAACAAATAAAGTTTTAGAAACGGGCAATTCTATACAATTAGGCACTTCCATTATATAGAAATCCGTGATATTCTGATAGAGTAAAATTCTATATCATAGCAGCCGTCCGGTGATATGCCGGGCGGTATCTTTTTGCATAGAAAGTGAGGTTTTACCTGCTGCTGTGTTGCTCCTTTGCATAGCAGCCGAACGAGTGGATCACGCCAGTCCACACGGCCATGAAAGGAGGAAAACAAGTTGTTTTCAAGAATCACAGACAAATTCAAGTCAAATCCAAGTTTCTACTATGCTATGAGCATAGCTGCGACCTGGGCGGGCATCGGATCCTTGATGAACGGTGTGGAAATGACCAAGACATACGGCATCATTCCCTCGTTGATATGGGTACTCGGAAATGTCCTCGCGTGCATCGTTTACGGTCTGATCGCACCGAAGATACCGAAAGTCCGTGAAGTATTCTGTTCAAAGCCTATGATGTGGATATGCGGCATTATGTGCGTGTTCCAGTCCTGGCTATCTATGAACGGAATGCAGACGGTATTCACCGACACGGCGCTCGGCAGCATCACGGGAACGGTCATAGCATACGCCGAAGCGGTGCTGTTTATCGTCATTCTGGATAACCTGGGAGCCCGGGAAAGAAGACAAGTGGATGCGGCCGCTGCCGAAAGGTGCGATAACATCATCACCGTATCTTCATTATCCCGGCGAAATGAACTATCAGACGTTCTGCGCGAAAGCGTTCTCAGACGGCATACAAATGGTCGGTTTGCGGACAGCGGAATCGGTAACGAGGCTGCAAGTGCTTGCCCGTCGCAATATGAATATGATACAGAACACCTTTTATCCTATCTACGATTGGGCGGATTCGGATATCTGGCTGTACATAAAAGAGCGAGGGCTTGAATTTCCCGACATATATATGCGGCTGTATGAGGCAGGAGTGAAAAAGAACCAGCTCCGGCTATGCTGCTTTTTCGGGGATATGAGCACACAGGGCTTGCGCTGGGTAGCTGAAACCGATAACGACCTCTGGACGAGGATAGAACGAAGAGAACCGAACGCATACCTCGTGCTGCTCTACTGGGACAGCGAAATGTTCCGTAGGTCATCGAGCAAGCGACGGGAGCTCGAAGAAGACGAAGAGCCGAAAGACTATCGGGCACTTTGCAAGGACATTTTGTTCCTGCACCCCGAAAGATACACAATACAGAAAGACACGCTGGCTCACATAAGGGGTTGGCGCGGCTTATTCATAAAGACATACGGGATAGCCAATCAGAGCCACTACAAGAAGATGTATGAAGGGCTGCTGTACGGCGACCCGAAATCCCGTGTACTCCGCATATTGTGGACCACTATATTCACCGACTACTGCGACGAAACAGACCCGAACAAGCAGAAGGGGGTGAATAACAATGAGTGATATGAACCTATTCGCACCCCTGTCCTCTCTGCAATGGGTAGAGCGCAGCAGGCTTCACGCGAACGATTACAACCCGAACAAGGTCTCGGAAGATAATCTGAAGCTGCTCACACAGTCCATATTGACGAACGGCTGGACGCTCCCCATAGTAGTGAGACCCGACTACACTATCATCGACGGTTTCCACAGGTGGACGGTATCGGGAAGAGAACCGCTGAAAACAAAGCTCGGCGGAAAAGTGCCTGTCGTTATCGTTGATCACCACGGGAACAACGACGAAGATGTGTATGGTACGATAACACACAACCGTGCGCGTGGCACACATCTTTTAGAGCCAATGAAGGCTATCGTCAAGAAACTGCTCGATGAGGGTAAGACCGTAAACGAGATAGGCAAGCAGCTCGGGATGAAACCCGAGGAAGTGTTCAGACTGTCGGGCTTTAACCGCGAAGACTTCCTCGCCCTGATGACTAAGGGGCACGAAACGTACTCGAAAGCTGTGATATACACACATCTTTGAGAGAAGCGCGCTGAAACGCGCGGAGAGACACTTTTGTTCTCGGTAATATCTCAACCTTGCCTATCACTCGAAACGCTCGCAGAGCGCACGGGAGAGCCCAAAACAAACACTTGCGCGGCTCGCTCGACCTCGCGGCGATTTCAAGGTACTGTGACGAGGTTTTTTGAGGGGTGCGGGCTCGACGACCCCAAATTTCGGTCAGTTAGGGAAAATTTTTTTCGGGGTACTTTACTTTACAAACCATCGGATTAGACTTCCTTTTATTAAAAATTCCGACGAAAGTCGGGTGGGATATGTGCTGAATTCTCGCAATAGTGAGGGTAAATGCGAGCAAGGTGGGAGGCTCGGCACAGTTCGGTTTAGCCGAATCGCATTACGCAGGCGAACGGGGACATCTCCGCAAGCCTGCTCCATTTGGCATTTTGGCACGGCGAAAGGAGCAATAGCTGTGGCAAGAACGAAAGATATAGCTGTAATTAAGGACGGCGCTGTATATATCCTCAAAGCAGGAACGCCGATATATGTATCTACCACCGATGTGTGTAGCTGGACTGGAAAGACCAAACAATGGGTCGGGCAGCTTGCAAATCAAGGAACGCTCGAAAGGGTGCAGACTGAGCAAGGTCAATTCTTCCGTGCCGGAGATACAATAAAGGCATATACAGAAATGCTCGAAGCGAGAGCGGAGAAAGAGGATAGAGAACTATCCGAGGCGGAGCAGGACAAGCTGAAATCTGAGGCAAGCTTAAAAAAGTCCAAAGCGACAGTCGCGGCGCTGCAAGCGCTTGAAATGACGGGCAAGATGCACCGCTCCGAAGACGTTGCGGCAATGACCGAGGATTTGGTCTATGCGATACGCGGTTCTTTGCTTGCTCTCCCCGGGAGACTTGCTGTTGACCTCGCGGATATGGACGACCCTGCGGAAATCTCCGAATATATCCGCAGGGAAATATACAAGGTTATGGACGAGTTATCCAGATACGAATATGATCCTAAGAAATACGATGAACGGGTGCGAGAAAGGCTAAAGTTCGATGCCAGACCAAGAGGCGGCGAAGAGGAAGAAGAGGGCGAATGAGCTCAGGAACTTAAATCGTGCTATCTCAAAGGCGATAGCAGGATTTAAGCCGCCCGAAAATCTTACAGTCAGCGAGTGGGCTGATAAGCACCGCCGCTTGTCTCCGGAGAGCTCCGCAGAAACGGGACTATGGAGAACATCACGCACACCGTACCTCAAAGAGATAATGGACAGCTTCAACGACCCGAAAGTGCGGCACATTGTTTTTGTGTCCTCGTCGCAGGTCGGTAAGTCCGAAGCTATGAACAACATTATCGGGTACATCATTTCACAGGATCCCGGAAGTATTCTGTTCGTTCAACCGACAACGGTAGATGCCAAAGAATACAGCAAGCTCCGTATTGCTCCTATGATACGGGATTGCAAAGAGTTGAGAACTCGCGTCGCGGTGAGCAAAAGCCGTGATACGGGAAACACCATATTACAGAAATCGTATCCAGGCGGCATACTTACGATGTGCGGCTCGACGGAAGCTCACTCTCTTGCATCAAAGCCCATACGTTATATCCTCGGCGACGAGCGCGACCGTTGGGCTACTTCGGCAGGAAATGAGGGCGACCCTTGGGAGCTGGCGCAGGCTCGACAGATTACATTCTACAACTCGAAATCTGTAGAAGTCTCAACGCCTACGATAAAGGGCGCGTCCGCCATTGAGACCGCCTACGGTGGAGGAACACAAGAACGCTGGAAAACGATGTGTCCCCATTGCAGGGAATACAGCGAGATAACCTTTGAAAGCATACGGTTCGACAAAGAAGAAACAGCCGCACCGGGCGACAAAAAGGTTTACAAAGTCAGCAATATTTATTATATCTGCCCCGCTTGCGGTGCAATCAGTACCGAAGCGGAGATAAAACGCCAGCCTGCAAAATGGGTGGCGGACAATCCCGAGGCGCTTGAAGCGAACAAAACGCGTTCGTTCTGGCTGTCATCGTGGGTTTCTCCGTGGGCAAGCTGGGCATCGACTATACAGCTTTACTTGCAAGCTCTCGGCAGCACCGAGAAGATGCAGGTTGTGTACAATACGCGTTTCGGTCTTTTGTGGGAAGACCGCGGCGACCTCGAATCAGAAGATACCATTATGGCACGACGTGAAGAATATGACGCAGAGCTGCCCGATGGCGTACTGCTGTTGACAATGGGCGTTGATACCCAGGACGACAGACTTGAATACGAGATAGTCGGTCACGGTCATTTCGGTGAAACGTGGGGCATCAAAAAAGGCGTAATAATGGGACGTCCCGATTCAGAGGACGTGTGGCAAGCGCTTGATGATGAAATAAACCACGTTTACAAGTTCGGAAACGGCGTAGGCTTGAAAATTTCTATGACGTTCGTGGATGAGGGCGGACATTTCACACAAGATGTGCGTTTGCATTGCCGTGAGCGCCAAGGCAGAAAGGTATTCGCTATCAAAGGACGAGGTGGAGACGGAATCCCATATACATCTATGCCACGCCAGCAGAAGATAATGAAGAACGGCAAGTTTGCAGGTATGACCTATGTATGGGAAATCGGAGTTGACAGCGGCAAGCAGGTCATAATGGATAATCTGCGCGTGCAGTCACCCGGTCCTAAATACTGTCATTTTCCTCGGCGCGACGACTATGGTACAGCATATTTCAAGGGGCTCCTCTCGGAACATTTGGTGTACGATAAGAACCGCAGAAAAAATCCGTGGTCGTGGGAGAAGATACCCGGGCACGAGAGAAACGAGCCGCTTGACGTTAGGAACTATGCTCTGGCGGCGGCAAAGGCGCTCTCGCCCGATTACGATGCACTCGAAGGTAGAATACGCTCTGCTGTTCCGAACGGCGAGAACGCTGTTGCAACTGCTCCTGTAAGCAGCGGACAGCCAAAACGTAAGAGAACGAAAAAGCTCAAAGAGAACAACGATGAATGGTAGGTGATATATATGACATCGCCGGAACAGGCAAAGGTTATGTATGAATACTATGACAAGCTCATAGACAAGCTTATAACCGCAAAGCTGGCTCTTGTTGAGGGCGGCGTTAAGTCGTACTCGATAGATGATAGGACGCTTACCAAATTTGATATTGACAAGCTCGGTATGGAGATAGAAGACGCTGTGAAAAAGCGGTCGGAATACGAAGCGCTGATGAACGGCAGAAGACCGAGAAAAGCGGTTGCGGTAGTACCGAGAGACTTCTAATTTTGGGTAAAGGTGGTGCTCGCCACTTTTGCTTGCGGCGCTCTTTGCTTCTTTCAGCGCCGCATAAAGTACCCGACACGCCTCTCAACGATGCGTACCACGTCGGGTCATTTTAACGACAAGGGGGATCGTAATGGGAAAAGGCTACGGCGAGGCAGGCGCGAGCTGGACAAAGCGAGCGCTTAAAGGGTTCACCGCCCAGAGCGGCAACCCCATTGAAGATATAGACCTCAACAATAAAACAATGAGACAACGGGCGCGCATTCTGTATATGGCTGCGCCCGTTGCTACTGCGTCAATAAATACGAACCGCACCTCGGTCGTTGGGTCGGGGCTTCGTATGCGCTGCGCGATAAACCGAGAAATACTCGGCATATCTCCGGAGAGCGAAAAAGAATGGCAGAAACGTACTGAGGCAGAATTCCGAATGTGGGCTGAGAACAAGCGCTCTTGTGACGCTCTCGGGATAAACGATTTCTATGATCTCCAGCAGGTGGCGCTGAAATCGTGGCTGACGAGTGGTGATGTGTTCGCACTGTTCAAAAGGTATGACGTATCACTTACAAATCCCTACAGCCTGCGAATACATCTTATCGAAGCAGACCGCGTAAGCACACCGCTCGACAAGCTGAACGTGCTGCTTACCGAAGGACTTAACCGCGAGAACGGAAACAAGATACACGACGGTGTTGAGGTAGACCACAACGGCCGCGTTGTCGCGTATCACGTTTGCAACGTATACCCGGGAGAATTCCTGCTTGCAACGGCGAAATGGACAAGAGTTGAGGCGGTAGGTGAAAAGACAGGACTGCCGAATATCATTCAGATAATGGAAGCAGAAAGACCCGACCAGTACCGCGGCGTGTCGTATCTTGCACCTGTTATAGAAGCGCTGTTGCAACAGCGAAGATATACCGAGAGCGAGCTGACGGCAGCGCTTATTCAGTCATTTCTTACTGCTTGGATAACATCTGAAGCGCCGGACTCTGATGGTTTTTCGTTAAACGAAACGGGCGGCGGACCGCCCGAGAATGTGTCCTACGACGAGAATGAGTACGAAATGGGAGCGGGGCAAATCAATATACTGCGCCCAGGAGAAAGCGTAGTGTTCGGAGAGCCTAAGATACCGACAGCAGGGTTTGAAGTCTTTATGAAAACTATCTGCCGTCTGATAGGCTCCGCTCTCGAATTGCCGTATGATGTGCTGCTGAAAGAGTTTAACAGCTCCTATTCAGCGTCGCGCGGAGCTTTACAGCAGGCGTGGGAAATGTTCAAGATGCGCCGCTCGTGGTTTGTCAACGACTTCTGCCAGCCAATCTATGAAACTTGGCTCACAGAGGCGGTGGCGAGGGGCAGGATAAAAGCACCGGGCTTTTTCAACGACCCGCTTATTCGCGCTGCGTGGAGCGGTGCAAGGTGGGACGGTCCTGTTCAAGCCCAGCTCGATCCTGTCAAGGAAGCGTCAGCAAATGAAACGCTTGTTGCTCACGGCTGGAAGACCAATGAACAGGTGACCCGTGAATATTACGGTGGCAACTGGCAGGAGAATGTCGAAGCATTAGGACACGAATTAGAACTGTTTGCGGGAGCTGTACCGCAGCCGCAGCAGGAAGAGCCGAGCAATAACGACAATGAGGAAGGTGACGAAGATGACGAAGAAAATGGCGATTAACGATATAGTGCGTAACTGTTACGCTATGAAGTTTGCAGAAGAAGACAGCGCCGAAATCACGATGTACGGTCTTATCGTAGAGCGGCAGCCCACCGACGGCTGGACAAACAAGCCTATAGAGGGCGATTTTATTGTCCAGAAAGAGTTCTTGAACGACCTCGAAACAGTTGTGAACTCGGGCGTGAAGTCAATAACGTTCCGAATGAACAGCGTCGGCGGCAACGCAGATGTTGCTGTACTGATACATAATCGCATCAGAGAACTTGCAAGAAACGGTGTTGCAACTACCTGTATCATAGACGGAATAGCGGCATCGGGCGGCAGCTTGATAGCTTGCTCCTGCGACAATGTGATAGTCAATCCGTCGTCAATGTTTATGGTACATAAATGTTGGGCTGCATTCTGGGGTGCGTATAATGCCGACGAGCTGCGGGATATAGCAAGTTCTCTCGACGCCACCGACAAGCAGCAGGTAGCAATATATCGCAGGAAATGCGAGAAGACGGATGCTGTCATCACTCACATGATGTCAAAGACAACGTTTCTTGTCGGGCAGGAGATCATTGATGAGGGATTTGCTGATGAAATGACCGAGAGCACAGACAACAAGCTGACAATAGCGGCGAGCGCGGACAAACGCTTTATGTTCGCAAACGGACACAGGCTGCCCATTCCCTCGGGAATGGAGCTGCCTGATTTTATTTCAACGGTAGCGACCTCGAAAGAGGAACCTATAAAAACAAAGTCGGCTGACGACACCGACACAAAACCAAAGGAGGAAACCATTATGGCAACAAACTTAGGTGAGCTGCGGACGGAAAACCCGGAGCTCGCAACAACGGTTGAGCAGGAGATCCGCAGTGCCGTGTCAGCCGATAACGAAAAGGCTGTATCGGCTGCTGCCGCAGCTGAGCGCCAGCGCCTTGCCGAAATCGACGAAATTGCAAGCCTTTTCGACAGCGAACTCGTCAAGGAAGCGAAGTACGGCGAAAACGCTTGCTCTGCATCTGAGCTCGCTCTTCGCGCGGCGAAGGCGTCCGCGAAGCAGGGCAAAAACTTCATCGGCAGTATGATGGACGATAACAAGGCATCTGGTGCCAATGAAGTACAGGAAAGCCCCGCTCCGAACGACGCCAAGACCGAGACCACCGAAGATGTGAAAGCATCGGCAAAGGCAGCGGTCAAGGCTTGGAAAGAGATCAAGGAGGGAAAGTAAATGGCTAACAGACAGCTTTTAGGGAAAGTCGGCAGCATTGGTCAGGACAACCTTATTGCAAAGCTTACGCCTGCTACCGAAACTTTCGGTATCGTGATCAACAAGCTTGCGTCCGGTGACGATGTTGTTATTCAGCGCGGCACCATCCTCACCGCCGACGAGAACGGCAAGTATTCCGTATTCAGCGGAGAGAAAGACACCGTGCCGAGCGCCGTGCTTTGCGACGATGTAACAGTCACCACGGCGGCAGATGTTACGGCGGTGGCGTATCGCAGCGGTAACTTCAACCGCAAGGCGGTCATCACAGGCAACGATCACACTCTGACCGCAGCCGACGAAGACGCTCTCCGCAAGTACGACATTATCCTTACGGATATGCTTGACGCATAAGGAGGAAAACAATGAATATTTACGACACATATTTTATGCTCGAAGCGGTAAGAGAGATACCCCTTGAACATACGTTCTTCAAGGAGAGATACTTCCCCACCGATACAGCACTTGATATTTTCGGAACATCCAAGGTCCTTGTTGACTACAAGGAAGACACACAGGGTATCGCTCCCTTTGTTCTTCCTCGCATCGGTGCTATCCCCGTAGGGCGCGACGGATTCAGCACATACGAGCTCGAACCCCCGAACATCAGCATTTCTATTCCGCTTACTATCGACCAGCTCAATAACAGGGGCTTTGGCGAGTCGCTCCTTTCCACAAAGACACCTGCGGAGAGGGCACAGTATTTCCTTATGAACGACCTTGCGAACTTATCAGCTCGCATTTCTCGTACAGAAGAAATTCTTTCTGTGCAGACTATGATCGACAATGGTTGCGTAATGCGCCACAGGACAGACCGCGAGGACGTTTACGAGGATATCGAGGTCAAGTTCTACGACGGTCCGAACAACCCTGCGCTGTTCACTCCTTCATCGACATGGACGCACTCGACATATTCTAACGGCACCTGGACAAAGGGCAGCTTCTACAACGACATCTGCTCGATGATAAAGATGCTTACACGCAAGGGCAGACCTGCAACAGAAATCCTCGTAGCAGCAGATGTTGGTGACTTCCTTATGTCCGACGGCTGGATCCTCGCTATGCTCGATAACCGCCGCGTCGAAATGGGGCACATCAAGCCCGAACTGCTCACAGAGTATGTTCGTGAGCTCGGCGTCTTCAACTTCGACGGCAGATTGCTCCCGATCATTGTCAATGACGGATCATATCAGAAGAACGGTGTAGATACTCCGTACATTCCGAACGGAACAGTTATCGTTACCGCTCCGAACGTCGGCAAGGGTCTTTATGGTGCAGTTACTCAAATGGAGGCTGACGGCAACTATCATACATACGCTGCTCGCAGAGTGCCTATGCACTATTTCAGCCAGCGTCCTCCCGTTAAGGAGACACAGCTTACATCTCGTCCTCTGCTCGTTCCGAGAAGAGCGAACCCGTGGACGGTTGCAAAGAATGTTATCTGATAACGTTCAGAAAGGAGCATAACAATGATACAGATGATTTGCGGTTCTACTGCTATCGGAACAACCATATACAGCGAAGCGGATGGGGCGTTCTCGGCGGATGAAGCCACCGAGAAACGCCTTGTCTCTCTCGGCGTTGCGAAGTATGTTGACGGAAAGGCTGTTGCAACAAGCACAGAGGACGCTTCGAGCGACGAGACAGGTGTAGATATACCTGCCGATGAAAACGCCGCAGAGGACGTTTCAGAAGACGTGAGCGACATTCCCGTATACAGCGTCGATACACCTATGCCGGAACTGAAAACGCTGGCGAAGAACGCAGGCATTTCTTTCAAGGTTGGTACCCGAAAGGAAGACCTTGTGAAAATGCTTGACGAATATTACGGTGTAGGAGATGTTGAGGATTTCGGTCTTGAGACCGACGATGTTGTGGTATGAGCGTGTTCAAGGATATGGTCGAGGCGGACAACAAGAGCATTTTTCTGAATGTTGACGAGTTCGCGGAGACGCACACGGTAGAATACAACGGTGTTACATACCCTGATATACCCGTACTGCTCACGAAAACAAAGGAAACGAAACGCCCGGTGCTCGTCATCGGAAACGACGAAGACCACCTCGCAGGGCTGCATCTGGTAACAGCGGTAGCGCATATTGCCCTGTCGGATATGAACGGAGTTATCCCCGAACAAAAGCAGCTTATAGCCATTAACGACGGAGAGGCTTGCGGAAAGCCCTTTATGGTGCGATACACGATAAAGACCTCTGACTGTGAAATGGGTATGCTGCACCTGGAGCTGGAGGCGTATGACGAATGAGTGATGATATTTATTCGTTGCAGCGCTCCGCTATCAAGAGCGGAATATCGACCTATCTTGTGGACGATGTAGGCGGCGAGAATATTGACCGAGTATCAAAAATGCTCGCTGGTATTCCTCACGCCGCGGATAAGGCAATAGGGTCGGCTATAAAGAGAGCTGCACAGAGTGGCGAGGCTTACGCTGCGCGCGCGGTGCGTGATGAATATTTCGTATCAGCTGCGGACTTCAAAGCCTACACCAAATCAAAACGCCACATTTCCACCAACGCCGACGGTACGACCATTGACATCGAGTTCAAAGGCTACCATATTCCCCTGCTCCACTTCGACACAAAGGTGGATTCGTCCGGGCGTGTGGTAACGCGCGTCAAGCGTACATCGAGCAAGGTTGTTCTCGACCACGTTTTTTCACAGACGGTCGGAACGCACGGTCACACAGGCGTATTCGAGCGCAAGACCTCAAAGCGCTTGCCTATCGAAGAAAAGCTCGGACCGTCAACGCCTCAGATGATGGACGCGAACGACGATGTATCGCAGGCTATCGGAGACAAGGTGCGCGAGACATTCGACAAGCGCATTGAGCACGAGATAACAGCCATTCTCAATGGCTATCGGAGGTAATCTATGACACACAATGAAGCGGTGGAAATACTTGCATCGTATATCGCTGAGAAGACCGAGGATATGAGATTTCCGGTAAAGGTCGAGAAAGGCGATACCGAGCAGGTGGAAAGAGCACCCGAGGTTCACAAAATGCGCTTGCCGCATAGCAGCGACGCAAAGAAAATCGCCCCCTATGTCATAGTTCGCTATGTATCGAGCAACGACAAGCAGGACATAGGGAGAGAAAGCAAATCAGAAGCTATTTACCGCTTTATTTTCTGCGTATATGATGATAACGAGGAAACAGGCTCGCTGAACTTGCTCAACCTTATGGATAGAGTAAAGATAAGTATTCTGAAGGACACGGTTATCGGACAGAGAATAAGGCTGAAAAGAGAAGAAGGGCTCGAAATGATCTCCTATGAAGATGATACCTGGCCGTACTATGCCGGAGAAATCATAGCGACATTCGAGTACGGACCTATAGAAAGAGAGGTTTACGATGAAAAAGACTACCGAAACAGTATATACTGAGACGGAGATGCAGGCTAAAATCGCGGAATCTGTTAAAGTCGGTTCAACCGAGGAAGTTGCGCCTGATGACAAGATTTTTGTTTATCTCGGACCGACAGTAAGCGGAGTTATACAGAAAGGCTCTATATATCACGGAAAGAACGTAGACGATATTCCCGATCTCACTCTCCCTCTGGAAAAGATACCGAAGATCAAGCGGCTTCTTGTCGAGGACGTAAATATTCGCGAGGTGCAGCAGAAGCTTAACTCCGCGGAAAACAACGCTTACACTATCGCCGCAAAGGAGATATCGGAAGCGGGTGCAGCTTTAGGCGCTGCAAAGAAGTAATAACAGGAGGAAAAAAATATGGCATTAAAGCACGGCGTCAACACGTATAAAAACCCGACGAACTTTGCCGCAGTCAAAGAGGCTGATGTTGCCATTCCGTTCTTCGTGGGGTGCTGGCCTTGTCACGCAGGCGGCGGTTTCAAGGGCGAGCCGCAGATGGTAACAAACTGGGATGAAGCTATAGAGCTCGGCGGCTACTCTCCCGACTGGCTCGACGAACACAACAATCCGAAATGGACACTCTGCGAGGCTCTTTACTCACACCTCAAACTGTTCTGTATGACCCCTTGCATCGTGTACAACATCTACAATCCGGCAACGCATAAGTCGGCAGTTGCGGAAACGACATTCACGGTATCGGACCATGTCGTTTCTCTGCCCTATGACACTATCGACAACTCAAATCTCGTCGTTAAGTCGGGCGATGATACTCTTGTCAAGGAAACGGACTACACTGTTTACTATGATTATGAGTACAATAGATGCTGCGTAGAGCTTCTCGACGGTTCGCATTATAACGACGGCACGCTTAAAATCGCGTATGATAAATCAGACCTCAGCTCGATCACAACCGCTGTTGTAGAGTTCGCTATTGAACAGATAGAGAAAGTATTCGGAAAGTATAATCTTATATGCGACCTTATTTGTGTTCCGGGCTGGTCCGAAAAGCCCTCTGTTGCTGCGGTAATGGCTGCAAAGGCTCCGAATATCAACGGACTTTTCAAGGGCAAAGCTGTTGTGGACATTCCGACAGATGCCGCGAATGGCGCTCCGACGTACAACGATGTGTACACTTGGAAGCGCAGGAACGGCTATACGGACGAAAACGAGATAGACTGCTGGCCGCTTGTTAAAGTTGGAGACTATCGTTTCCACCTCTCCGTTATGGCTTGCGGCCAGATGTCTAAGGTCGATAACGGGAACGGCTCTTGCCCGTATGAATCGCCCTCGAATAAGGGACTTACTATCACAGGGGCTTGCAATGCCGCAGGACAGGATATAGACCTCAACTTACAGCAGGCAGACGTAATATCGGTCAACGCCGGAGTTGTCACCGCTCTCAATTTCCAGCAGTGGGTACTTTGGGGCAACTACACAGGTTGCTTCCCTGCAAGCTCTGATGTAAGCAAAATGTTCATCTGCACAAACCGTATGATGGACTGGATCTGTAACACCTTCGTCCTCACATACTGGCCGTATGTGGACAGACCTATGACCCGTCCTATTATCGACGCGATCATCAATTCCTTTAACTCGTGGCTCAATGGGCTCACTCACGAAAGCAAGCTCTACGGCGGCGAGATAAAGTACATTCCCGAGTATAACCCGCTTACAAAGCTGATTGGCGGCTCAATCCGTCTTGATACAATTATGGCATCTCCTGTTCCGATGCAGCAAATCAATATGTACGAGACATACGATGTAAGCATCGTCGAAGCAGCTCTGAACGGTTAAGGAGGTATAGAATATGGCTGATAGTGGAATTATTCAGTTCGCCGTATACGAAGACGGTACCGAATATCTCGGTATGGCTCGTGTTCAGCTCCCGAACTACAACTATAAGACCCACACCGTGAACGGCGTAGGAGTTGCAGGCGATGTAACCGTCCCCGTCCTCGGTCACATGGACGCTATGACTTGTACAATCGAGTTCCTTGATTCGCCTACATCTGCTCGTAAGCTTAATGAGATGCGCAGGCACAACATTGACCTGCGCGTAGCTCACGAAGAATACGACCCGACAAGTGGAACGTTCAAGGTCCACGCGCACAAGCACGTCCTTGAAATCGCTCCGCTCCAGATGACACAGGGCAATGTTGCTCCGCATTCGCAGCAGGGCACACAGAACCAGTACACAGTTTTCAAGGAAGAGGACTACATCGACAACGTACTTGTTCAGAAGTACGACCCGCTCAACTATGTACACATAGATAACAGCGGTACAGACAGACTTGCGGAAGTACGCACAGCACTCGGCAAGTAACGGCAGTTGTTTGATAAAGTGGTTGTTTCCGAAAATGAAACAACCACTTTTATCGTGACAGAAAAGGAGCAAAAATATGGCACTCAAAAAGGAAGAACTTAACGAAGAAACCTATGTAGACGAGAAAGTGGTCGAGGCGGCCAAAGAAGAAGCACAGGACGCATCGAACATAGTTACAGTCTATCTTAAAAAGCCCGTACAGTACAACGGCGAGGAAGTTGACAAGCTCGAATTCGACTTTGACCGAGTTACAGGTGAGGACGCTTTGAACATCGAGCGCGAATTGCAGTCGATAGGGCGCCCTGCGTTTGTTCCCGTTGCAAGTGGTGAATACCTTATCCGTATGGCGGCATATGCGTGTGTAAACCACAAGATAGGGGCGGATATATTTAACACAATGAGCCTCCGAGACTACAACAAAGTGACGAGCGCAGCAAGAAATTTTTTACTGTCCTCGGAATAAAGTACGGCGACGGCGGAGCAGAGCTCCGCAGGATATGCCTTATTCTCTCTCGAAACAATTATACCCCGATAGAATACTGGCTCAAAATACCATTGGTCGAACTGAAAAACTGGCTTATAGCAAGTGGAGACCTTAACGAAGAAATTCGTATAGCACGAGAAAACGCAAGAAGGAGGTAATCGCTATGGCATCTGCAAAAGAATACAATATGCTATTCAAATTGCAAGCACAGCTCGGACGCGAATTTACCTCCACTTTTAACAATGCGCAGCAGGTGTTGCAGCAGACGCAGGCTAAGATAAGGGAGCTCAACTCACAGCAGGCGGATATATCCGCATTTCAGAAACAGCAACAGGCCGTTGAGAATACTGCTCGCAAGCTTCGTGACCTGCAAAAAGAACACGACAACATCCAGCGCGAAATACAGGAGACAGAGGGGTATTCCTCGGCTCTCGAAAACAAGCTTATAGAAAAGCAGAGGGCAATCGACAATACATCGAAGTCTCTTGAAAGGCAGACTGAAAAACTCAACCAGCAGCGAGAGGCACTTCATCAGTCGGGCATCGACACAGATCATCTCACCGACGAGAGCAACCGCCTCACTTCTGAGCTCGAAGACCTTGCAAAGAAAGAGCAGGAAGTCACGGAAGAAGCGAAGAAATACCAGAACAAAGGTGTGGCCGCGTTTGAGGCTGTCGGCTCCGCTCTTGTTGCTGCCGGAATTGCCGAGGGCTTAAAGGCAATTTTCAACGCATATACGGACTGCGTGAAAATATCCGCGGATTTCCAGGAATCAATGTCGGGCGTCGAGGCTCTCTCCGGAGCAAGTGCCGACGAAATGGGCGAGCTGTCGGAAAAGGCAAAGGAACTCGGCGCCACGACGAAGTTTACCGCAAAAGAAGCCGCGGACGCTATGAACTATATGGGAATGGCAGGCTGGAACGCGCAGCAGATGATCGGCGGCATCGACGGTGTTATGTCGCTTGCCGCTGCGAGCGGCGAAGACCTTGCTATGACATCGGACATTGTGACGGACGCTCTGACTGCATTCCAAATGAAAGCAGAAGATGCGTCTCACTTTGCCGACGTTCTCGCGGTCACTTCCTCAAAGGCAAACACGAACGTTTCAATGATGGGCGAAACGTTCAAGTACGTCGCGCCCGTCGCCGGAGCTATGAGGTATTCTATCGAGGACACCGCCGAGGCTATCGGGCTTATGGCGAATGCTGGTATCAAATCTTCTGATGCAGGTACGTCGCTGCGAAGTGTAATCACAAGATTGTCAACCGACGCAGGAGCGTCCGCAAATCAGCTCGGAGCGCTCGGTGTACTCACGCAGAAACTCGGTGTACAGTTCTATGAAGCAGACGGCTCGGCGCGTGATCTGAATGATGTTCTGAACGAAGCGCGGCAGGCGTGGAAAGGGCTTACTGAAGAAGAGGCTACGAACTACGCGAATACCATTGCAGGCAAGAACGCTATCTCCGGCTGGCTTGCTTTGATGAATGCAGGAACGGACGATGTAAACAAACTCCACGACGCTATATCGGCAGCAGACGGCGCAGCGCAGGAAATGGCGGCTATACGTTTGGACAACTTTAACGGTCAAGTAACATTGATGAACTCCGCTATGGACGCTCTGAAAACAACCGTAGGTGAAGCATTCCAAGAAGAGCTGACAGACCTTGCGAAGATCGCGACTGAACTGCTTACTGATACAAACCAATTCCTCAAAGATAACCCTATCTTACTGAAAGGAATACTACTTTTTGGCGGTGCGTTGACGACAATTGTCGGCGCATATACCGCATATAACACAGTCAAGAAAGTTTCCAACGCCCTTAAAGTGCTGGGCGCTGCGCTCACGACGAATGAGACAGCGGCAGAAGTAGAGGACACAGCCGCTACACTGGCGCACAACGGAGCGCTCGGTGGCGAGACCGCTGCGACAACAGGCGCTACGGGTGCTACTACAGCTCACACCGCTGCACTTAAAGCGTCTGCTCTCCAAATGGGAGCGCTTATTGCGGTTGCAAGTGCTGTTGTTGCCGAATTCGCATATTTCGCCAACGTAATATGGGGCGTTTCGGACGCAGTAAAGGAGACTCAGAACGAGACTAAGGGCATCATCGACGCTATGGAAGAAAGCATAGCGAAAAGCCAGGCAGAAATGTCTATGCTTAAAACCAAGGTCGAGGTGTACGATGAACTTAGGCTGAAAGAAAATAAGACAGTCGAAGAACAACAGCGGCTTGCAAAGCTCGCCGGAGAATTGCAGGACGTATTCGGAGATGAAGTTGAGGTAGTAAATTCTCTTACCGGAGAATATAACGACCTGTCTGCGGCTGTAGATAATTATGTAGAGAAAAAGATGCGCCGTGCAAAAATGTCGGCGCAGGAAGAAGCTGCTGAAAAAGCCTATACTCAGATAGCCGAAATACAGCGCAAAATGGAAGAACGCGCTGCTCAGAACGGCGAGGATATGAAAGACACTTGGCTGTCTTGGATCCCCGTGGGTATGGACTTTGTTAATATGCAAGTTCACACGGTCGACGAGCTCCGAAAGAACACGCAAGAATATTCTTTCATCAACGATATGGCTGCATATCGCGAAGAAATCGCTAAGTGCCAGAAAGTAATCGACGATTACGAAGCGTCTCTCCGCGACGAGGCAGGAACAACAGATGATGTTTCTGAAAAGACAGGTAACCTCACGATAGTATCGCACAATCTCAATGCTGCTTTAATGGCAGTAGAGACAGGCTATCTCGATGTAGCGACTGCCGCAGAGCAGTACGGCGTAAGTGCCGACAAGCTCTCCGAGGCGATGCAGAGTGCGTCTACATACAAGAGCGCTTTGCAGAACGCGGCCGGAGCTCTGAAACAGGGCTATCTGTCCGCTGAAGAAGCCGCGAAACAGTACGGCGTTACCGTTGAAGCACTCGATATATATGATAACGTTGAGACAGCAATCACCACAATAGAAGCCCTCGCGCACGCTTATGACGAAGCTCTTGAAGCGGCTCAAAAGTCTGTCGAGGGACAGTATAAGCTATGGGACGATGCGGCGGCGATCGTCGCACAGGACATAGACGCTATAAACGCGTCCCTTATGTCCCAGAACGAATACTGGCAGGAATACGAGGCGAATATATCTGCACTCACCGAAAAGGCAAATGATATTGAGGGCTTACGAGAAATAATAGCTACGTTCGCGGACGGCTCTCCCGAAAGCGCGAATATGATAGCCGGACTGGCGCAAGCAAGCGACGAAGACCTCAAGCTTATGGTCGAGAACTGGCAGGCCGTGCAGGAAGAACAGAGCAAGACAGCCGAAGGACTTGCGGAACTTACAACAGGAGCAGGCGCGAGAACCGAAGAGCTGAAAGGAACTCTGAACGAGGTCGTTGATAATCTCAATCTCGAAGACGAGGCAAGCGCAGCGGCGAAGGCTTCCATAGACGCGTATATCAAGGCGTTGCAGGGCGGCGAGGAAGAAGCTGTAGCGGCAGCGTCGAGAATATCTACGCTTGTTGCTGCTGCTCTCAATCCGAACACCCAGGCTACAGCGACTTACGGCACCGGAAACGGGCTTATGTCCATAGACGAGCTGATAGCCGATGCGCAGTTCGTAGGACCACGGCTGCCTGCCGATTTGACAGGCGCATACGCGGACGGAACATCAGGCGCAGACCCGGGACTTGCTCTTGTTGGTGAGAAAGGACCGGAGCTTGTTATATTCAACGGTGGCGAGCAGGTTATCCCTGCGTCGGAAACGCGCGCTCTGATGAACGAAATGAGGGGCTTTTACAGCGTCAATGAGTATGCAAGCGGTACGGGCAATTCGGCTCTGAACGGCTCGGAAAACGCAGTTGCAACAGCAAACGCGGTGTACTATGAGATACTGTCATTCGTTCCGCTTGTGAACTATATCGCACAGTATCTTGAAGAAATGCGCAGCGCTGTGGCATACGACGCTGAAAGGCGCCGTATGATTGACACATCGGCCTACACGGAGCAGTTGCCTTTTGACAGCAGCGGGCAGGGAACGGTTATAACCGTAGCGCCCGTATTCAATGTGCAGGGCGGCGGCGACGAACTCGAAATGAGGCTGCGCGAATTCTCCGACGAGCTTGTTGAAAGAGTTATGGACGCTCTTGAAGAAGCCGAAATCGACACAAGGAGGCGTTCATACAAGTGAGCAAAACATACATCACAAAGCAGGGCGATATGTTCGATAGCATAGCTTACAACGAGCTCGGCAGCGAGAACTTTGCGGACGCTCTGATGAATGCCAATACCGACTATCACGAGACTTACATCTTTTCGGCAGGTGTCAAGCTGACGCTGCCCGACGTATCGAACATCGTCACAAATGAAAACCTGCCCCCGTGGAGGCGAGTATAAATGAGCGATAAATCTATGGCTCGACGTGCAAAGCCCAAAGTCATATTCGACGGCGCTGACATATCCAAAGACCTTGAACAGTATCTCTTGCAGATCGAGTACACCGACAACGACGAAGACGAAGCAGATTCACTCAGTATCAAGGTTCAAGACCGTGAGGGAGTGTGGCAGTCAAAATGGCTCGGCGCTATGTGGGAGGCAGGAAAAGCCTTGTCTATACAGGCGGTTATATCTGCTTGCAACTGGAACTCGGACGGTGCCGACAGCGTACTCGACTGCGGCGCGTTCGAGCTCGACAATGTATCGGCATCGGGACCACCGAACACTATCAATATAAAATGCACATCAGCGCCGTATAACTGTTCTTTGCAGCAGACGGAACACAGCAAGTCGTGGGAAAGCTACGACTTGAAGAACATTGCCGGAGAAATCGCAGGCAACGCAGGAATGGGTCTGCAATATCTCCCAAAGCCTGTTCCGTCCTACGACCGCGTTGAGCAGTACAAAACCTCGGATATAACGTTTCTAAAAAAACTTTGCCAGGACGCAGGCTTTTCGGTAAAGGTCTGCAATATGATAATCGTTATTTTCGAGCAGGAAGAATATGAGAAAAGAGGACCTGTTCGGACGTTTACAAAGGGCGACGGAACGTACAGCAAATATAAGCTGTACACGAACGAAACTCAAACGTATGCGCTCTGCCGGGTCTACTACGATAACGACGGAACTCTGATACAATGGACGCAGAAAGCCGAGGACTACGACCCGAAGAACAATTCCAACCAAAAGCTGGAGATCAACCAGAAGGTCGGCTCTGTCGAAGAGGCGAAAGCACTCGCAAAAGAAATGTTGCGCCTGTATAACAAGTTTGCATTTGAAGCGCAGTTCACCGTACCCGGCGATACTGCGCTTGTCTCGGGCGCAACATTCAAAGTGAAAGGCTTCGGAAAGTTTGACGGCAAGTATCTGATAAAAACCGCACAGCATACCGTTTCCGGCAACGGCGGCTATACAACAACGATAAACGGTCAGAAAGCTCTTACCGATGACAGCAGCGGCGGTGACAGCAGCGGCAGCGGTATGTCGGACGAGCAGGTAGAACAGCTCGCTCTTGAAGTTATCCGCGGCGATTGGGGTGCAGGACAGGAGCGCAAGGATAAAATGGCGGAAGCAGGGTATGATTATCAGACCGTGCAGGACAAGGTGAACGAGCTCATATACAGGTAGGTGATTTGAATGGATCGTAGAGGAAAAGTGCCGAATCCCTCGAACTTACAAGGACCGCTGCGCGTCGGTACAGTATCGAGCGTGAGCGGGAACACCGCCAGAGTGAAATTCGATGATGTGGATATGATGTCGGGAGACCTCAAAATCGTGCAATGGATGCCAGTTGCAGGCTGGGCGCCGTTGGTCGGCATGACCGTGCTCTGCATATACGACGGCACATTCAACGGCAATGGGTACATTCTCGGAACGCTTTAAAAAGGGGGTTGAGCTATGATAGTCGGCGCGTTAGGCGGCCTCGCGTTTGAAGTATCTCCGAACGCGGTCAAGACGGCTCGCTCCATAAGTTACAAGGGTTCAGCCCGGTACACGGCACATAGTCGGCATCTTGGAAAAGGGCTCGTCGAATACACGGGCTCAGACCCCGAAACGCTGTCCTTTCAGATACGCGTTTCAAAATTCCTCGGATATTCGCCGATATCCTCGATAACCTTGCTTCGGAGCTACGTCAACAACGGCACGGTCGTGCCGTTTGTTCTCGGAAAAAAGTCATACGGCTCATATAGGTGGATCGTAAAGTCCTTTGAGATAAAGGGCGAGGAATACGACAAAAAAGGAAATATGATAGGTGCAGATATATCCGTAACTATCGTTGAATACGCAAAGGGGTGATTATATGGCTGTACATATTGTGCGCACCGACAAGCCCTTTGAACCGTTGATGATCGAGAATGATCTTGTCACATCGGTTTTGCAGAACCTTATGTGCCTCGTGTCTACACGAAAAGGCACTATCCCGATGTACCGTGAATATGGCCTGCCTATGGAATGGATAGATAAACCGATAGACGTAGCACAGGCGCTTATGGTGTCGGAAATAACCGAGGCTGTAGAAGAATTTGAGCCGAGGTGTACGCTGCTGAATATAGAGTTCGATCTGTCCGGAGCAGCAAATGCAAGGCTGACAGCGATATTGGAGGTGGAGATAAATGGCGAGGAATGACGAATATCAGTTTGTCAGTACGGACAGCAGCACCGTTATCGCAAACCTTGTAAATGCATACCAAGAGATCACAGGCAGAACGCTACAGCCGTCCGACCCCGATAAGCTGTTCTTGTCATGGGTCGCAGATGCGATTATTAAGGGCATCGTTCGTGTAAACTACGTCGGAAATCAGAACATTCCGTCCAGAGCTGAGGGTGTGAACCTTGACGCGCTGGGCGAATGGATATACTCGCTTGCCCGAAAGGAAGCACAGGTATCAACTTGCACGATGCGTTTTCATATCGTTTCCGAGCAGAGCACGGCAATTACAATTCCTGCCGGAACAAGAGTTACCACCAGCTTGCAGTCGCTCGTATGGGCAACAACTGTTGATACTCTGATACCTATAGGCAGCACATACGTCGATGTGAAAGCGGTATGTGACACCCCGGGAACGGCAGGCAACGGATATGTTGTCGGGCAGATAGATACGCTGGTCGATAAGGACAACATTATGTTCTTCGACTATTGCGAGAACATCACAGAGACAGACGGCGGCACAGATCGGCAGGACGACGAGACTTACTTTCAGGCCATGCGCCGCGTTCTCGACAGTTTCTCGACCGCAGGAGCTGAGGGTGCGTACATCTTCTGGGCAAAGTCGGTGTCTGATAAGATAACTGATGTAAGAGCAGTCAGACCGCGAGAGTCTATCAGCCTTACTCTTAATGTGTACGAGAGGGCCGGCAGCAGGTTCGCGTTCTTCGGTGGCAATTACGTCGATACGGCCACGATAAAGGTTTATGCGCACGGCTCTTCCGAAGAAGCTGCACTCGGTACAGATTACTATGTCGATTATATAAATGTTCCGAACATGGCAAGGATAGAACTGCTTGACAGCGGTGCGCTGTTCGGTGAGGACAGCATTGATATAGAGTACGAACAGGATCTTCCCGGACACGTTTTCATATATGCTCTTATGGACGACGGCGAGATAGCCAGCGATACCATAAAGGACGAGATATACAAGGCGTGCAACGCCGCTACGGTACGTCCGCTCACGGACTATGTATCGACGCGCGACCCCGAAATAGTGCAGTACGACATCGACTTCACATATTACGTTTCAGAGGACGCACAAATATCCCTCACAGATATTCAGACGGCGCTCAATTACCAGGTTAACCGCTTTATCAAGTGGCAGTATGCAAAGCTCGGGCGAGACATCAATCCGTCTATGCTCGAAAATATGCTTATGCAGACAGGGATCAAGCGTGTTGATATTCGTTCTCCTACTTTCGTACATCTTCGTAGCGGTGATTCGTTCGACGTGCCGCAGGTAGCCCGAGTGGACGATATAAATGTCGTGAACGGAGGTTATGAAGATGAGTAGAGCCTACACAAAGGACAATCTTCTCTCCACGTTCCCGTATGCCTTAACACAGAGCAAAAAGCAGAACGCGCTTGCCGATGCGACAGCCCGTGAGCTTGAAAAGCTGTACGAACAGAACAGGCTTGCGGACATATACACTCGCATTGACGAGCTCGACGAGGTACTTTGCGATATACTCGCCTATGACTATAAGATTGATTGGTATATGTGGGACGCAACGCTTGAAGCAAAGCGAGCACTGGTAAAGTCTCACTTCTACATTCATCGTCACATGGGAACGCGTGGAGCTGTCGAAGCGGCTCTCTCCGCAGTATGCCCCGGCACACAGGTCGAGGAATGGTTTGAATACGGTGGAAAGCCGTACTACTTTCGCGTTGTCGTCGATGTAAGCGAACAGCGAACGCCTATAAGACAGCGCGAAATGGAGCGAATGATAAGAATATTCAAGGACGTTCGCTCGCTCCTTGAAACAAATAAGATAACGATTCGCTCGCGGTGCGGCATCATCGTTTCCTGCGACGGCAATTACGTTCTGTACAGTACGCGCCCGACGGGTGTATATCCGTATGCGGCGGTGCAGGGATATAGATATTCATTCCCGATAGAGGTAAATGCCGACGACGGAATGATACATTTCTCGACGCCTATCACAAATCAGGTCATTGCAGGAACGGCGCCGAGGCCTGCGATGCAGGGCTATATATACGAAAACGGCATTGATGTTCTCGGTGTCGGTATTGATAATCAATATCCTATCCCCGAAGCAAAAGACTATCCGGCAGGAACATACCCCGTGATAGCCAAAGCAGGCGGTTTGAGCAGAGAGACAATAGATGTTGACGCCGCGGCCGTCGAAACGTCATACGCGGCGACAGCGACGGGTACAAAACCCTATCCTGCGGAAAAAGGCGGAATTTCAAAGGAAGTTATCTCGACGCTCGCCGAGGGGATCGATAGCAACTATGCGATAGACCCGACAGGCACAAAACCGTATTCGGCGGAGCAAGGCCGCATATACGTCGAAACTGTGGACATCGCGGCTGCGCCCGACGATGCGTCATATCACATCGTCGCGTCCGGCAAAGATGTCCCCACAGGGACGATACCTCGCAGCTCGGTAAGTGGAGAAACGCGAGGCAGTGATATAAGTTTCGGAACCAAAGGCGATTCCGCAGGGTTCAACGCCCGATACTGCGGAACGTCTTTTGACAACCCATTAAAATAACGAAAGGACGGTGTTCAAATGGCAGTCGATTACGCTGCTTTACGCGATCTGAGAACGTTCATCAAGCGCCGGGTATCGTATATGCGTTACCGCGTCGGCGACGAGTTCTTCCAGACGCCTATCTCTAATGCCGAGCTGCTCGAAAGCGGAGTAGTCCGTGTGAGTGCTTCACTCGTTCCCGGGCACGCGGTAGAGATAAACCGTGTAGAGCTCTATAACCACAATGGCGACCTTTGGGCGCATCAGGACTGTGCGATCACCATAGACAACGTACAGACGGGCGTGCTGTACTGGTTCGATTTCACAGTCAAGGAGAAGGAGGGTACAACAAGTGCGTGATAGAACGATATGGAAGGATCACGTCGTCTCCGACACAGGGTATTTCTATGTCAAGGAAGTCCCCGAAATAAGCGAGGATGATGTCTATGCCATCAAGCCTTTCGGAGAAGTAATGCAGCAGGGCACTATGCAGGACGCAGAGCATTTCAACAACATCGAGGACAGCCTTGATGCCCACGAACTTGCAATAGGCTTGCTCTTAAATTCCGTAAAGATAATAGCCGAAAACGGCACGGGCGGCGGCGGTACCGAGGGCGCTGATTTCATAGCGTTTGAGTTTACCGTGGCGGCCGACGCGTGGAAGGACAGCGGCGACGAAAACGCGCGGTATAGATATTATACCGACGTAACAAATTCAGTTATCTCTGCGTCACACTATCCGAGTGTGACCTTGGATAAAAACAGCCTTGAAGTTGCCTGCAACGCTGGTGTGGCATCATACGCCGATACTCCGGCAGACGGCACTTTAAGGTTCTACTCGCAGGTGAAACCTGCCGATGCCATAAGCGGTACCTGTCAGCTTTGGTCGAGCGGCGGCGGATCCGGCGGAGGCGGCGGATCATATGTGTTGCCGATAGCGAGCGCAAGCGTTCTCGGCGGCATAAGAACGAGCGACAGCATAGCTGTTGACCCCGACGGTACGGCGCACTCCTATGCTGATGTTTCTCCGGACCACATCAGCACAGATGAAGACGCGAGCGAAATGCTCGATGATGTGTTCGGACCGGACGGCAGCGGAACTGCTGAATAACAATATTTTTTCTTTAGGAGGAAAAAACTATGGCTTACGATGTAAATAAGCTCTCTCGTCTTAAGTCCCTTAAGGACTTAGCAACCCGCACCAAGACTATCACAGATGGTCTTAGCACTCGCGTCGGCGCTCTCGAAGCTGTTGGGGCACAGGCTAACGTGCTTGAAGGTGTCAAGGTCAACGGTACTGCACTCGCTATCGCGGAGAAGATCGTTGATATCCTTATCACCACTGGCACAGCGAACGGTACTATTAAGGTTAACGGCACAGATGTTTCCGTTGCCGGGCTTGCAGCTATGGCGTACAAGGCTGACGTTTCCGAAGAGGAACTCGCTGCGGCTCTCGCTACAAAGTTAAACGGTAAGGCAGACGCATCTACTGTTTACACAAAGGCTGAGATTGACGGTATCATTTCTGCCGTTTACAAGCCCTCCGGCAGTGTTGCGTTTGCGGACCTGCCTGCCCTTTCTGAAAGCGTTCTCGGCCATGTTTACAACGTTACAAATGCGTTTACCACGACTGCTGACTTCGTAGAGGGCGCTGGGAAGAAGTACCCCGCAGGCACAAACGTTGCGGTAGTTGCCCAGGATAACGACGGCACTACCGTGTACAAGTTTGATGTTCTCGCTGGTTTCGTTGATCTCTCCGGTTATGCTGAAAAAGACACCGACGCTGTAACAGGTAACTTCGCGGCATTCGACGCGAACCACAACCCCGTCGACTCCGGCAAGAATGCTTCCAGTTTCTCTAAGGTAACAGCGACGGCAGGCAGCGGCACCATCAACATTGACGGCATTGATATAGCGCTCTTCGATGTCGCAACTGACGCAGAAGTCACTGAAATGCTCGACGAGGTATTCGGCGCATAAGTTCGGCTGCACGGAAAGCGAACAGCAAGGAGCGGGCTTAAGCTCGCTCCTTTATTTGTGAAAATAAACAGGAGGTGAGCACTTGGCAAAGTTACCAACTTTGAACCAGCTGAGGGAAACGGCGGAACGAGCGAATGACGCGATTGCGGAAGTGGCATCGGACGCGGCTGCGGCAATAGAAACTCTGAACACGGCAAAAGCCGATGCGCCTATATGGAGCGCAAAGACCGTCGCGGCGTCGGCGTGGGTCACGAATACGGACACGGCCGTGAAAAACGCAGGTTATAACTATATGGCGGATATCGCGTATAGCGGCATTACCGCCGCAGACAGCGCGGAGTGCATAATCTATCCCGCAAGCGCTCCGACAGCGATTGCCGCAGGCATCTGCCCGACTTCGGAAATTATCGCCGGAGCTATACGCTTATACGCAAGAAGCATTCCTACGGCGGCGATAAGCATACAGGTGCGCCCCATTTTAGATATGTCAACTACTACTTGAAAGGAGTTTTTGAATGAAAGGTTCAGTTAATGTACCCGGTGCATCGGGAGCAGACCTCGAAGCTGTGCGCGCCCTCGCAAACAACGCGCTCGACACAGCGAACGAGGCTCTTGCGAACGCAGGCGGTGGGTGCGTCCTTGAATTTACATTTGACGAGGGATTCGTGGGCTATGAGTACACCGTGACCGACGGCGCGGACGATACCTACACAGGCATTGTTCCCGAAAGTCTCACGGCGAACGTCAGCGTCAAGAACGTTGACACGGTTTATACGGTGTCCTGCACCGTTGACGGTGTTGAGTATTCCGACACCATAACAACAGGTCCCTACTACGGACAGCAGACTATCTCGTTCAATATGTTCAGCGCCACAATAAGCGTTACAGCGGCGACAGGTGCGAGGGTTACTGCTACTATAGGCAGCAACACTTTCGCCGCCACAGCGGACAGCAGCGGTGTTGCAACTATATCTGTAGGCAAGGCAGGAACATACACTATCAGCGCTACAAAGTCGGGCGCGACATCGAGCACCACGACAGCAACAATATCCGCGGACGGTGATACAGTTACCGCGACGGTAACGTTCATTACCCTTGCCCTCACTACTCCGACGGGCAGCGCGATCACGCTCTCGGACGGCACAACTACTCTCACAGGAACATCGACAGGCACAGACACATTCTACCTGCCGAATACGGGAACGTGGACGGCGAACATCTCTCTTGACGGAGAAACAGCGTCCGACAGCATTACCGTCACCGAGTACAGAGCATATACGCTCTCTATCGCATATGTCCATATCTACGGTGTAGCATGGGACGGCAGCTCCGGCACGAGCTGGACAAGAACGGACGAAGCAGCAGGATTTACCGATCCTGTTCCGTATATGTCAGGTATCAGCAATTACGGCTCTCCGTTCGATAATCTTCTCCCGTGGTCGGGAATGGTAAAGGAAGAGCGCACAGGCGGAACAATGGTAAAGATACCGAAGTTCTGGTATAAGCTCTCCGCGAACGGCACGGGCCTCAAAGTCCAGATCGCAGACAAGGCGACCGCAGGATTTGTCGCTGCTCCGCTCTTTATGGACAGAGGTGACGGCAAGGGCGAGCGTGATTACGCATACGTCGGAAGGTACCACTGCGCCGATGATTACAAATCAAAGACAGGCGTTAAGCCGAAGGTAAACATTACCCGTTCGGCGGCTCGTTCGGGCATACACGCCCTCGGTACGAACATCTGGCAAATGGACAAGGCTGCACGCTTTACGCTGTGGCTCCTCTACCTCGTCGAGTTCGCAAACTGGAACTCACAGGCGACTATCGGCTACGGCTGCGGAAACAACAGCGCGGTCGAGAATATGGGCTACACGGATTCGATGCCGTATCACACAGGTACGACCAAGAACTCGCGTTCTACCTACGGCGTATCTACCCAGTACCGTTACATCGAGGGTCTGTGGGATAACTGCTACGACTGGATGGACGGCTGCTATTATAACAGCAACGGTATGTACACTATCCTCAATCCTGCAAACTTCTCCGATACCTCGGGCGGTAGTCTCACAGGACTTCCCACAAGTGGATGGCCGTCGAAATTTACGATCAGCAGTGCGGGCGGCTATCCGGAGTTTTATCCCACGGAAAGCAGCGGATCGGAAAGCACCTATTCGTGCGACTACTGGCACTTCAACGCGTCCAACCCGTGTCTGTACGTTGGCGGTTACTGTGGCCAGAGCCAGGGCCGCGGCTTGTTCTTCGTGGACTTCGCGACGGCGGCGAGCTCGGGCGCGAGCCACGGTGCTCGCCTCATTGAACTCCCTTAGGGGGAGTTTGAGGGGGTCGCAACCCCCTCAACAAACATTTAACTGAAAATCTCGGGGCTGCCCGTGCAGTGCCCTTGTTCTCTTTTCGGGCTTCGTGCGACAACTGGAACTTCAACGCGTCCAACCCGTGTCTGTACGTTGGCGGTAACTATAGCCAGAACCAGAACCACGGCTTGTTCTACGTGAACTACACGACGGCGACGAACTCGAACGCGAACCACGGTGCTCGCCACATTTTTAAGCGACGTTTTGCTAACACCTCAAAGGGGCGCGAAAGCGCCTCTTGGCACGGGCAACCGCGCACCCCACGGTGAAGATAAGCTATAAGGGAGCGAGTTAGTACACTCTGCGGAGCGTTGGAAAACTCGCATTTGCTAAAATGAGAGGTGGATTTCCCTGTGAAAAGAGCGGATCATCTCTTTGAAAAACTGATCTCACGAGAAAACCTCGCGCTCGCAATAGACGAGGTAAACAGGACGCACCATTGGCGAACTCACCACAGACCGAACTATGTCACGGCTTGGGTGGAGATCACCAAGGAGCAGCGAATAACAGAGCTGCGCAGTATTATTATCAACGGTTTCGAGCAGAAGCCTCCGCGCGTCACCGAGCGTTGGGATGCATCAGCGCAGAAGCGCAGAACGGTTCACGAGCCTGCACAATGGCCGGATCAATATGTACATCACGCGGTCGTGCAGGTCTTGCAGCCTATCTTTATGCGTGGAATGGATCCGTGTTGCTGCGGGAGCATCCGCGGACGCGGCACTCACTACGCGAAGAACGCTATCGCAGGTTGGATGCGAAAAGACAAGAAAGGTACAAAATATGCGTTCTCGGGTGACATACGGCATTTCTACGACAGCTTACAGCCGGAAGTGGTTATGGACAGAATGCGGCATCTGATAAAAGACGCGCGTATGCTCGATGTGATATGGCGTATCGTCAAGGACGGGATAATGATAGGTGCGTACACATCACAATGGTTTGCAAATGTGACCTTGCAGCCTTTAGACAGGCTTATCCGCAATAGCGGAGCTGCCGCGCACTACACCCGTTATATGGATAATATCACGGTATTCGGCGCGAACAAGCGGAAGCTGCGACGGACGAAAGACGCGGTGGAAAAGTGGCTCAAAGAGCATAAGCTGTTGCTCAAATATGATTGGCAGATTTTTCCGACGCGCTCCCGAATGCCGAACGCGGTAGGCTACCGATACGGCAGAAACTACATCTTGCCGAGAAAACACAATCTTCTGCGGCTCAAAAGGGCGATAGCCCGATACAGATACCGCGTCAAAAAGGGATTGAACATCCTTGCAGGAGCGGCAGCAAGCATACTTTCAAAACTCGGGCAGCTAAGGCATTGCAATAACCGTAATCTTTACAGGCTACTTTTCCGCGGCGAAAGGCTTGTAAAGCAGCTCAAAACCATTGTCCGCACTAAAACACGGAAGGAGAACAAAATTATATGGAGTATGTTTTTGGAACACGCGAAAACATTGAAATTCTCAAAACAAAGGGCGACCGCCACACCGACCTGAGAGGATTTCACGTTGTCGAACGCTCGTACCCCGACCAGGTGATCACCGACAGCTTCCACATCGTCCGTAAGCTTGACAGCAAGGAAGATGAAGCGGAGAACTGCTACGACTGGTACGAGATCGACAATCACTACCGCACTGTTGACAAGAGCGGGCCGGTAGCGGAAGCTCTTGCTCAGAGCAGGGCGGAGATCGAGGACGCGATGATCGAGACCGATATTGCGACGAACGAGCGCATTACTCAGATAGAGGACGCGCTGATCGAACTTGACGAACAGGTAAACGGAGGTAATGAAAATGGCTAAGATATGGGCGAACAGACTTATCGACGGCGACCGCTGGACATGGGACGATGTACCCGCGAGCAGAAAGAACGCTGTCAAGACAGAACTGAAAAATCGTGTTGCTGACGGCGAGATCACTGCCGACAAGTACAAAGAGATCACAGGCGAGGACTATGAGGCGTGACCGACGCCGAACTTATCGAGCTATTGACCGACCTGTGCAAGCAGCAAGCCGATATTATTGCGGAGCAACAAAATGAGCTTGCACAGCTCCGGGCGATAGCACTCGAAGAAATGACCGACACGGAGGAATAGGCAATGGATCAGGAACTGTACACCAAATTATTGGAGAGACTCACTATCGTGGAGCAGTCTCTTAAATCCGAGCATAAAAGGCTGGACGAGATAACTGCGATCGTCAAGTCTGTGCAGGAGATGTGCTTCGAGATGAAGCAGCTTAGCTTTGAAATGAAGCAGATGCGCGGAGACCTCAATTCCGTCAGCGAAAAAGTGGGCGAGCTGGAAAAGAAGCCTGCAAAAAAATGGGATACCGTCGTCATTGCCGTTATCAGTGCGGTCGGCGGCTGCATTGGAACGACGATCGTTTCGCAGTTCATACATTGAGGAGGACTACAAATGAGTAATTTTAACATAGCCGACTATGCGCTCAGAACGCTGTGTCCGGGGAATGAGATGCTGTACGACACCAAGCACTTCCCGTCCGTCACAGTTAAGGTTCCTAAGATGACCTGGGCGAACCTCGGCGTCGGAACATCAACAGATACTTTCCCTGCCTGGATAGTGAACGGCAAGGAAGTTGACTACCTTTATTTCTCGAAGTACGGCAACGTTGCAAGCAACGGCTGCGCATATTCTCTGCCGCAGAGCGCACCTATGGGAGATAAGACCATAGATGAAGCTGTCGAGCTCGGCGCGAACAAGGGCGTCGGCTGGCATAACGCTACACGCCTTGAATATGCTGCTATGGCACTGCTCACTCTCCTGCTCGGAAAGCTGCCGCTCGGCAATAACAACAACGGCAAGGACGTTACCGAATCAGCATACGACGCTACTGCCGCGACGTATGACGAGAACGGGAACATACTGAAGGTCACAGGCGGCTCGGGCCCTCTGTCGTGGTCGCACGACAGGTCTGTATCGGGTGTATGGGACCTTAACGGCAACAGCCGCGAATGGAACAGCGGCGTTCGCCTTGTGAACGGCGAATTGCAGGTTATTTCCAATGACCGCGGAACGTTCGGCAACGATGCCGCCGACGCCGATAACTCGCAGGGTGAGACCTCTGCTCTCTGGCTTGCGATAGACGGCACGAACGGAAAGCTTATCGTCCCCAACGGCGAGGGTACGACAAAGAACAGCATCAAGGCAGACTGGCAGAACAACAGGTGGATATGGGTAACTGGCGAAATATCGTCGCAGGAGAACAGAGCGCGCAAGTGCCGCTTTGTCGATATAGACGTTGACGCGTCTATCTCTCCGGTGGCTGCAAGACTGCTCCAGGCTCTTGCGCTCTGCCCTATATCCAATATTAACATAGCGATAGACGACGCTGTAACGCTCAGAAATGGGGGCGGAGAGATGTTTTTCACCTCGGGCGGTTCTTACGACAGCGGAGCAGACGCAGGCGTGTTCTGCGTGGACGCTGTATCGGCAAGAGAAGACAAGGCTGAGGACATAAGCTTCCGCTCGACGTACTGCGAGTTCTAAGGTGTAGCGGAAAAGGAGAGCAATATGGACGGTATAATATCGCAGTTCCTCGGCAGCTTCATAGCCGGGTTCGTATTGCTTGTCATTGTAGTAGTTGCGTTCTGCATCATCTTCCGCGACAGGAAGAAACAGACCGAGCCTGCAAAGGAACAGACAGACCCCGAAAAGAAACGTATGCGTACTATGGATATTGTTCTTGCAATTGACTTCGCTGTTCTGATAGTGTTTACGATAGTGATGATAGTTATTTTCGTGAATACAGGCAGCGAGCCAAGTACGCTTATCACCTGCGTCTTTGCGGCCGGCGGCGGTGAGTTCGGCGTACTCGGCTGGATAAAAACATCAAAAGAGAAGCACGCCGACAGGAAGTATGAAGAAAAGAGAGAGGAGGAAAAAGCTGATGAACATTATAAGCAACATTGACCTGGGGGCGGTAATGACCGCGGCAGGAGTTCTTGTGATCATCACCAACGCTCTTACGGAGCTATTCAAGTCGATGTTTCCGAAACTGCCTGCGCAAATAACCGCGACGATAATTTCGCTCGTTCTCACGGTATGCGCCGTGTTCGCCTACACAAGCATAATGAGCATCAAGGTGGAGTGGTATTTTGTGGCAGGCGCAATATTCGCTGGTTTCTTTATCTCTTATACAGCTCAGTTCGGTTACGACAAACTGAAAGAGATACTCAAGACGATAGGAGGTAGGAAGCAATGAGCTTTACCAACACAGGGCTCGTGGAGCACGCTAAAAAAGCGCTCGCTCTCAAAACGAAATATATGTGGGCCGGGACTCTCAATCTGATCACAGACGCATATATAAATCAGAAAGTAAAGCAGTGCAAGGACGGCGGCGTTCCTGCATCGCGCACGGGATATACAGACGCGCGCATAAGAACACTTCGCGAGTACGCCGGCAAGAACTATTACGGCGTGGACTGCGTCTGCCTTGTGAAGTCCTACTTGTGGGGCGGCATCGGGTGTCCGAATTACAAAGCTGCGTATGATCTTCCGGCAGGCTCGATGTATGAACGTGCAAAGGTCAAAGGACCGATCAAGACAATGCCGGACACCCCGGGCATTATCGTTTATAGCAAAACCCACCCACACGTCGGCATATACATAGGGAACGGGGAGACGATAGAGTCCACCCTCGGAGCCCGCGGCGACGGCGTGGTGAAACACAAGCTTGACGACTTCTGGGAGTTTTGGTTTGAATGTCCCTTCATCGAGTATGTGAAGACGGCTGATGCCAAGTCGGACTTTAAGGTCGGCGACAAAGTTATGATAAAGGGCAGCGCGGAGCTGTATGCAGGCAGTTCTATCAAAATACCGTCTGCATACAAGGGCAGAATGAAATACACAATCGACAAGTTGATGTCCGACAGGGCGAGACTCCAGGAGATATGGAGCTGGGTGTATCTCAAAGACCTCACGAAATAAAACAACGGGAGCATTGCAGTTATGCAGTGCTCCCGCTTTTTTATTGGTTTAATAATTGGTTACGATTGGTTTAAGTTCTCCGGCTCTTTGAGCAGTCCTTCATTTCGCAGCTTGTATTCTATCAGCTTAACGAGGTAATCAGGCGGATTGTGAAGGCCTCTGTCCCAATCCTCAATAGAGCGGCGCGGTATCTCGAAATACTCACTGAATTTCTGCTGTGTCATTCCCGCGGCAGCCCGCAGCTCTTTGATCGTGCTCATAATGTTTTCCTTTCTGCGGTGCGTTGCCGCCCTTGTCTTTTACTGATGTTCCGCGACGCGCTGCAAGATCGCGTCGACTTCCTCGTCTTCCTCGTAGTCTATCAGAAAATCTATCTGTTCATTTATTGCTGCGACAACTACGTTGTAGGCTATAGCATTGGTGAAGAGCTGTCTCGCAAGCTTTTTCGAGATGCCGCGTTCCGCCGCAATCTTGTCTATGAGGTAATCGCTGATTTGTTTCAAGGTGTATGTTTCAAGTTTTTTCATTGTGTTTCTCCTTTCGCTCGGTCATATCAGTACAATTCTTATCAATGCGACGAAGAACAGAATAGCAAGGGCGCTTTTCAGAATTATCTTCGCTATGGTAATTTTCTTGTTCTCCATTGACAACACCCCTTTTATGTGCTATAATCTATTTAAGCATTTCCCAGAGGGCTTTCGCCCTCCGGTACTGTGCTTGGGTTATCTTGTCCATATCTCGACTATCGTCTTTATGGACATTGATACGAGTGCGAGCTTTGCCAGTATGTTCAGCACCGTATCGAGATTGCTGCTTACCTCATTTAAGAGGTCGGCAGCTTTCTTTTTTACCCTCATTTGCATTCCCCCTTTCGTTCTTTACTGTAATTACATTATACCACGAAATTCGTGGAAAGTCAAGGCTTTTTGAAAGAAATTCCACGAAATCCGTGGATTTGTAGGAATGCACAATTCGGGCTGTGATATTTGTGCGGAATGACTATGCTCTGCAAGGCTGCTGAAACGCGCGGAGAGAGCGTTTCCATATTAGGCTATATCCTAATAGTTTTTGTGCGAAAACGCGCCCTCAGCGTCGTTTCCGCACGTTGCAACAACATATCTTAATACTTTGCGGCGTACCAGTCGGAGAATTTGTTCTTTTCACCCTTGAACGCCATCAGAGCCTCTTCCGTTCCGCAGGTCGGGCAGACGAATATATCTGCAAACCTCGACGTCGCATTATGATACAGGTTCTTCTCCATACTGTAATCGCCACACCTCGGGCAGATGTGCGCATTGATGCCGTGCTTCTGCATTTTTGCAAATCTCATTACCCGCTCTTTCGGTGTCGGTTTCTTCGGCTCGCATTTCTCGGCGTGCTTTCTGAGGTAATCATTATCAAACCCGAAATCTGCATACCCTGTATGGATTGTCTCGTAGTAGGTCGGCGGCGGTGGTGCTATCGGTCTGCCGGGCGTCATAATGTATGCCATAGCGGTGACGGTCTCGCCGTTCAGCTCCACCGTGAAATCCTGCTTGTAGTACAGCCGAGGAAATCCCTCGTAGATGTCAAGACTTCTCTCGTCGCGCTTGCTGATGCTCCACACTACGATAGGCACGCTGTCGCCTTTCTTCGGCTCTATAGTTGCTACACCGCTTCCGCGGAAGAGCAGAGTGTAATCGGGTATCGAGGCCACGCCCTCGACGGTGGCATCGGGGCAGCGGTGCGCCATCTGTCCTCTGTGCAGGTTTGAACCGTATGCGATATAAAGTCTCTTTGCTGTCATAATGTTCTCCGATCTCCCCGTATTGCCGATAGGTCAGCTCGTCTGATTTATGCGGATATTGTTGTATTCTCGGTAGTGGTGGTCTGAGCCGCCTCTGCCGCTGCTTTCTCTCTGAATACTGCCGTGAGGTGAAGTCTTGCCGTCTTGAATTCGGGACCGCTCATTCCGAGCCTGCGCTTGAGCATTCCCTTCATCAGCTTTTCTTTCTGTGCGGCCGTGTAGGAGCTGCACCCCTTGAAGCAGAGGTTATTCTGTGCGTTTATCGCCCAGGCGGACATAGCCAAGCAGAACTGTATGTATGCCTTGACCTTGCCTGCGTGGAGAGTGCTGTTGAACAGTCTGAATTCTACGGTGCCTTTGGTGAAGTAGGCGTGGAGATTGATGCCGTGGTAGCGAGTGGAATTGTAGTGCTCGTCGGATATGCCGCCTCTGTAATCATCGTTCACGGAGCTGTACCATACCCTTTTCAGTTCCTCTCGCGTGATGTTCGTATATTGTTTCAGCGCTTTGAGCAGGCGGAGCTTTGTGGTCTGGCACCAGCGTTCACGATGTTCATTGCCGAGCGCTTCATTGAAGAGCGTCTGTCTGCCTACGGCGAAGTTGAGCAGGCGGACAAGACTCTCGGGGGTGTGGTTCGCACCGTCAACGTGTACGTGTATGCCACAACTGTTGTTCACGATAGCGCCCTCTTTAACGAGGTCGCGTATGATCTGCTGTAAGTCCTCGATGTCCTCATACTGGAGTATGGGCGTTACGACCTCGCACTTGTACGCGTTGCTCGCCGCGATCCTGTTCTTGCCGACTTTCTCTTCCGGCACAATGCTGCCGTCGCTCATAGCCTGCCACGTTCTGCCCTTGGTGTCCTTGGCGGTGTACTTGTCGTAGCTGCCGCCTGCGTGCTGAGGGCTGCTTACGCCGTAGTGCTTTGCTATGACAGTTGCCGCGGTCTTGCGGTTGATGCCTGTCATTTCGATTTCTACTCCGAAGTTCTGTGTCTGAATTGTGGTCATTGTGGTTTCCTCCTGTTGTCTGTTGTGTTTGTGTGTGTTTGTGGGCTTACTGTTCTTCTTTGAGTGTGAGCAGGAAAGCGGGGATAATGTCGTTCTCGCCTGTCTGCCAGTTGGTGGCGTGCGATTTCACGGTGGTCATTCCGCTGAGCCTGCACCCGTTCTTGATGAACTCCTGTATGGTTTCGGTCATACCGCTCGCCGTATTCGATACTGTGAACTTGCGCTTGCCGTCCGCGCGCATCTGCTTGACGATATCGGGTATGTCCCTTTCCCATATCGTGCGGTGAAAGTCGAGGTACTTCTGTTTAAGTTCAAGACTCTCTCGGTATGCCCAGTAGAGAGTGGGGTTTACACCCTCTTTATTGAGCTTTACTTCTTCGCCCCTGTTTACCCTTGCTATCAGTTCCTCGATTTTTGCTATCTTTTTCATATTGTGTTTCCTCCTGTTGATTTAGTTAGTGTGTTTATCGTTTCGCTATGTCTATATTATAGCCGATTTTTCGGGAATAGTCAAGACGGCAATGTTTACGAATGCAAGGCTATGCAGTTGTGCAATATGTATAAAAACAGCTTTATTTGATTGTTGATTAAGCACAATACTATATATAGACACAAACAAGCAGAAATACTGCATCGAGCTTGCATTTTCCCGAGAAATGTGGTATAGTAGAATAAGCACAAACAGAAAGGGTGTGAGCCGAGTGCTGAGATACAAGTTTGATATTCTGAAAGAACTGAAAGAGCAGGGATATTCTACATACAAACTGCAAAAGGAGCAGATATTGAGCCATTCTACTGTTCAGAAACTTCGCTCTGGAGAAATTGTCGGAACTGCCAATATCGACGTGCTGTGTTCGCTGCTCCATTGTCAGCCCGGTGATCTGATAGAACATATCCCCAATTAAAAATCCCGAACAGCCGAAGCTGTCCGGGAGAGAGGAGATCATTTGTCCGTATCGCTGCCGGAGTCTTCTTCCGGTGCATCGTGGTCTATGTAGAGAAGGTCTGAGATCTCACAGCCCAGCGCGTCGCAGATGCGAACTAAATGAGTGAACTTGATCTGGGTCGCAAGCTCGTGGTACATCTCACCGATGGTGGTCGGTCTGATGCCCGTCTTGCGAGCCAGGTCTTTTTGTGTCCAGCGACGTTCGCCAAGCATCGCGGACAGCCTGTTGTGAATTCTACTCATAGCACTATTCTCCTTTCGTGATATTATAACAGATTTCAAGTAATCTGTCATTACCTGTTGTTAGAATATCACGAAAGACGTTAAACAAAATCGTAAAATGGGAAAATATACCAAAAAACGGTACGGCGCTCCTTGCCGTCGCAATTTTGGTGAAAATGAACAAAAGCGGCCTGCTCACCCTCGTTGAAGAAGGCGAGCAGACCGCATTGTACCGTTTGAATTTTGACACCCTATTTGACACCCATACTTGCCGATTTTGGCATATAAAAGACGATATGTGCGTTATTTGAATGTCAAACAAAAAACTCCCGAAAAGGCTTTAATAAAGCGTTTTTCGGGAGTTGTTTTTGGTCTGAGTGACGGGACTTGAACCCACGGCCTCTACCACCCCAAGGTAGCGCGCTACCAACTGCGCCACACCCAGACGTAGCAGTCATTTTCTGACTGCTTTAATATTATACTACGGAGAGCGCGATTTGTCAATAGTTTTTGCAAAATTTTGCTGAAAAGTTTTTTGGGAAAGGCTCAAAGCTGTTCTCCGACGCAAAATTCATCTTCTGCGGAAGCAATACGCACCCTTATGATATCGTGCCGAGCGGCATCGGAGCCATACACACGGACGGGGGTATAATTGGGAGCAAGACCCGCTGCAAAATCGGGGGAAGTTCGCTTCTGCACGAGTATTTCGGTGCATTTTCCCACCTGTGCTCTGAGGAAATCCGCCCTGACTCTGTCCGCAAGAGCCGCCATTTTCTCATAGCGCGCCGCCTTTACATTTTCGGGGACATGATCGGAGCGTTTTGCAGCTGCAGTTCCCGGGCGCACCGAGTAGGTAAAGACATGGATCCTTGCGAAACCGGCTTTTTCTGCGAATGCAAGGGACTGTGCGAACTCCTCGTCGGTCTCACCCGCGAAACCGACCATGATATCGGTAGTTATTGCGCAGTCCGGAAATCTCTCCCGAAGCCGTGCGAGGATACCGAGGTAACCAGCAGTATCGTAGTGGCGGTTCATGCGCCTGAGGGTCGCGTCGCATCCGCTCTGAAGCGACAGGTGAAAATGTGGACAGAGCTTCGGCTCATCGGCGAGCCGGGAAACGAGGCGCTCATCGAGCATCTCCGGCTCAAGTGAGGAGAGCCGCACTCTTGCAATATTATCGTGGCATGAAGCGGCTCTGACGGCATCTGCGAGGTCTGTGCCTATGTCTGTGCCATAGCAGGACAGGTTGATACCGACGAGAACGATCTCACGATGCCCGTTTTCGGCGCAGAAACGCGCTTCATCGGCTATCGACTGCAGGCTTCGCGAGCGGACGCGTCCTCTTGCGTAAGGGATTATGCAGTACGAGCAGAACCTGTCGCAGCCGTCCTCTATCTTTATAAACGAGCGTGTTTTATCTGCAGTAAGCGAAAGCGGCAGCTCCTCATACACTCTCGGGAGACGTGAACCGCACTGCACCGCGCCGCCGTCAAGGAAGCTTTCAACAAGCTCGGGTATCTTTGCCTTGTCTGCATTTCCGACGATCACATCGGCGCCGCAGCCTGCCGCTTCATCGGGGAAAGCCTGTGGATAACAGCCCGTAAGCACCGCGACCACGGAAGGGTTCTGCTTTTTTGCGGCGCGAACGGCATGGCGGGCTTTTTTGTCACTGTTCTCGGTGACAGAGCACGAGTTCACGATGAAAACATCGGGCACTTCCCCGCTCCCGCAAGGAACGAATCCCGCGTTTTTCATAGCGCCGTCGATCGCAGCGCTCTCATATTGGTTTACCTTACAGCCGAATGTAACTACAGCATATTTCATAAATCGACATCTCCGCTATTGTTGCAATTGCACAAAAGAAATGCAAAATATTCTTGTTTATCACCAAAATCTCCGAAATTTGGAAGAAAGTATTGACTTTGAAAAAATTTCTGCTATTATATAAGCAAGGTGCAGAAAGAGTACCGGTCAGAGCAAAGGGGAGTTGGACCGAATGATAAAAGCGTTGATAAGGCTCGTAAGCATAGATGATGTCAAGGATTTTGTGAAGAAGGCAAATGAGCTTGACTACGACGTTGACCTTTCTCTCGGTAAGTACACCGTTGACGCAAAGTCCATCATGGGTATATTCAGCCTTGATCTCAACCGCGAGATCGAGCTTACGATACACAGCGACAAGCCGGATTTTCTTGATGTGATACCGGAATACGTCGTAAAGAAGTAACAGAAACATAACAAAACCGAGTGATCGAAAGGTGAAAGACATGAAAGAATTTTCCATAAGAATAGTAACGATAGATGATGTTAAGAAGTTTGTATCCACAGTGATGACGTTCGATTATGACATCGACCTCATCTCCGGAAGATACGCGATAGACGCAAAGTCCATAATGGGCATTTTCAGCGTCGATCTCTCAAAAGATCTCAAGCTTGTTGCTCACACCGATGACACGGCCGAGCTTGAATCCGCTATCGGACAGTTCATCGTAAAATAAGCAGTCAGACCCCTGCACGCGATAACTGTATCACAAAGCCACCATTCTCATTTTTGAGTTGTCGAACAAAAGTAAAGGATCAAGCTCTGCAACAGCGGGGCTTTTTCCTTTTATCAGAAATTCGTCTTGTAGAAGTATTCGAGCGGAAGTCTCGATTCCTTTATCTTCTCCGCGTAATACACGCCCACAAAGCGATAATGCCACGGCTCATAGATTATCTTAGTGACGTTCTCATATTCTTTAGGGTAGCGCATGATGAACCCGTATCTGTGCGCATTCTCGGAAAGCCACCGGAACTGCTCCGTATTCTCGAAGTCATCGGTCACATCGTCGTGCGTCTCCCACCAGTCCGGAGTAAGTATATCGAGCGCAAGCCCCGCGTTATGCTCACTCGTATAAGGGAGCATTATCTCCTTTTCTGCAAGCCGTCTTGCTTCGGTGCTGCTGTGCCCTTCGCGGATAAGCCGCTTTGTGTAGCTTTCGAGGTTCTCCTGCTGCTTCTGCACGCTCCTGTATGCAGAAACAACGGTAAGCTGCACTCCGTCGGCAGCCGCGTCTTCGATCATCTGCCTTGCATATCCGGCGCAGCGCTCATCGAGCATGAAGCTGCCCTGAACATAGTCAAGCCCCACAGTAAAATCCCGCGGCAGCGGATTTTCGGCGTTTATGAGGTAATACGCCCAGAGGTTGTCAACGCGTCTCTCGGTGGCGGAGGGGATATTTTCCTGTGCGGCGCGGAGCTTGTCCGAGCTGCTCGGGAAGTGCATCACAAGCTGCTGAAAACCTATGTAGAGCAGATAAATGACCAGCGTCACAGCGATGACCGCCGCCGGTCTTACCGACACTGCTTTCATACAGCTCCCCCCTTTCGCGCACACACTTATTAATGTCTGCTCATCAGCCAATAGCTGCCAAAAGGCAGTTATTGAGGACACATTTATTATTGGCTGCAAAAGTGCAAGGAAAATTTTTATATTTTAGGATTTTCCTTGCACTTTTGTTCGTCCGAAGGACGAAATGAGCTTGACATCAAGGAATGTGTCCGTTGTTTAAATGCACCGCAGGAGCATTTAAACAACATCTGAAAATCTGTTTTGCAGATTTTCAGCCAATAACTGCCAAAAGGCAGTTATTGAGGACACATTTATTATATCATCATTCCCCCGCCCCGTCAAGGAATGACTGAAAATTTCTCTGTCCCGCTTCCCTGCCCCGTTGATCGCAGGTATTACCTGTGTCTCCGTATCGCGGGAAAAGCAAGCTCCCCGCCGGTGAATGCCTGCGGAGAGCCTGCTTTTTATATTCCCTATATTCCTTATACCGTCGAACCCTTGTTTACAAATACGGGGTAGTCGATAGTGCCGCCGATGCTTCTGTAGTTGCCGACGATCACGTTCTTGTCAGCGATGACGTAGCTGAGCTCGCACTTGTCACCGACTTCCGCATCCTGCATAAGTATGCAGTTCTTTACAACTGCGCCCTTGCCTACCTTAACTCCTCTGAACAGAACGGAGTTCTCCACCGTGCCTTCTACTATGCAGCCGTCAGCGATAATACTGTTCTTGACTGCAGCGTCAAGACCGTACTTTGCGGGAGCCTCGTCGCGCACCTTCGTGTAGATCGGATCATCGAGGTTGAACAGAGCCTTGCGGTTATTTCTGTCCATAAGCTCCATGTTAGCCTGGTAGTAAGCACGGATACCGTCGATCTGAGCATAATAGCCGGTAAACTCGTAGCCATATACCTTGAATTCCTTGAGTCTGTGCTGGAGCACATCTACCTCGAAGCTGTAGAGGTTGCGGCTTGCAGCGCTGTTGATGATGTTGAGGACGAAATCCTTGGACATAACGAAGATATTCATGCTCGCGTCGAGAGTTCCGGAAAGTTCGGGGCGAACGAGAACATCATAAACCTCGTTGTTGTCATCTACCTTGAAGATAGTTCTTGTCTTTGTCTGGTCGGAGGTAAACTCCTTCTTGCCGTAAACCACGGTTATGTCGGAGCCCTTTTCCTCATGAAAATCAACGAGCTTCTTGAAGTCGAGATTTGCAACACAGTCGCAGTCCGACATCACAATGTAGTCCGCATCAGCCTTCTCGATGAAGTTCTTTACGCCTACGAGAGCTTCGAGCCTGCCTCTGTAAAGACCGGTGATCTCGTTGCTGTAAGGCGGGAGGAAGTGAAGACCGCCGTTCTTGCGGGAGAGATCCCACTCATCGCCCGAGCCCACATGATCGAGGAGAGACTGATAGTTTGATTTTGTTACGATACCGATAGTCGAGATACCGGAGTTTACCATATTGGAGAGCGGGAAGTCGATAAGTCTGTATCTTGCGCCGAAAGGCACCGAAGCCATTGCACGGTTCTTTGTGAGGTCGGTCACTGTGAGCTCGTGCATATTAGCGAAGATAAGACCGAGTACTTTTGACATATTAGCCATTTTATATAATTTCCTTTCAAATCAGATAATCATGCATTTCTATACTGCATTTTTTAAACGTCCTGCGAGATCATAGCCTTAGGTGCGATCACAGCCCTATCGGAAACCTTTATCTGGTTGCCGACTACCGCAACGCCCCATTCGTCCCTGTTCTCAACGTTTTCGGGTCTTTCTCCGATGTGTGCGCCTTCACCTATGGTGCATTCCTCACCGATTATCGAGTACTCGATGACAGCGCCCTTCTTTACTATTGTATTCGGCATTATGATGCTGTATCTTACGGTAGCGCCCTCTTCGATAACAACTCCGTCAAAGAGCACCGAGAAGTCCGTCTCGCCCTCTATGTCACAGCCCTCGGCTACCATAGAGTTTTCGATCTTGCTGCTCGGACCTGCGTAATGCGGCGGCATTACCGGGTTTCTCGAATATATCTTCCACTTGGGATCATAAAGATCGAGGGGAACATTTGGGTCGAGACAGTCCATATTTGCTTCCCAGAGAGAATCTATGGTGCCGACGTCCTTCCAGTATGCATCGAAGTGATAAGCTACAAGCTTGCTGCCCTCATCGAGCATAGCGGGGATTATATTCTTGCCGAAGTCCTTGGTGGCGCCTTCGTCGTTCTCGTTTGCAATGAGGTGACGTTTGAGGGTAGCCCATGTGAAGATGTAAACACCCATGGAAGCGAGGTTGGACTTGGGCTCTTTCGGCTTTTCGGCGAACTCCGTGATAGTGCCGTCCTCGTCGGCGGTCATGATACCGAAGCGGGAAGCCTCTTCCCACGGCACTTCGAGAACTGCTATAGTAGCCTCTGCCTTCTTCTTCTTGTGGAAGTCGAGCATCTTCGAGTAGTCCATCTTGTAGATGTGGTCGCCGGAAAGAACGGCAACATACTCGGGGTTGTACCTGTCAATAAAGCTTATGTTCTGATAGATCGCGTTAGCCGTGCCGGTGTACCAGGACTTGCCGGAAGCCGTCTCGTAAGGCGGAAGAACGTGTACTCCGCCGTGAACGCGGTCGAGACCCCACGGGTGGCCGTTGCCGATGTACTCGTTGAGCACGAGAGGCTGGTACTGTGTGAGAACGCCCACGGTATCTATACCGGAGTTCACACAGTTGGAGAGCGGAAAGTCGATGATCCTGTACTTACCGCCGTAGGGGACAGCCGGCTTGGCCATATTCTGGGTAAGCGCGTAAAGTCTGCTTCCCTGACCTCCCGCGAGCAGCATTGCTACGCATTCTTTTTTAACATGGTTCATAATAAATGTCCTCCGAATAATATTTTAGCCTTTAGGATTTACTTTTTTGATCCCGTCTTTTTTGCAGCCGGCTTCTTCTCCGAAGCCTTCTTTGCCGGTGCAGCCTTCTTTGCGGGTGCAGCCTTTGCCGCGGTCTTCTTTTCAGCCGTTTCCGCCTTCGCCGCCGCCTTTTTTCCGCCGGTCTTCTTTGCAGGTGCTTTCTTAGCTGCCGCTTCTTCGTCCGCCTTCTTCTTTGCAGCCTCTTCAGCGAGTCTCTTTTTCTCGGCTCTTGCCGCCGCAGCCTCACGTCTCTTCGCAGCCGCCTCTTCCTTTGCCCTGAGCGCAGCCTGTTCCGCTTCGTAGTCCTTCTTGTTCGTGACCCGGAAGAACATAGCCGACATAGGCGCGATCTTTATCGAGACCGCGAACTTCTCACCATGCATATCGGCGCGTACCGAGCTTACCTTTGCGTTATGAACGCCGCCTGTGAGGGGCTCGGTGGAGAATACTTCCTCGTAGTCGCCGTAGAACGGAACGCCGAAGCTGTATTCCTCGTGGGACTTGGGCTGGAAGTTGAACACGCCTATGAGCTCGTCGCCCGCCTTGTTGAAGCGGCGGAATACGATGACGCTGTTCTCGTTGTCATCGCTAACGATCCACTTGAAGCCTGTCCAATCGTTATCCACTTCCCAGAGCTCGTTGTTGTCGAGATAGAACTTGTTGAGCGCCTTCTCAAACTCCCAGAGATCCTTGTGTTCGGGGAAATCGAGCACATCCCAGTCAAGACCGGTCTTATAGTTCCACTCCTTGAACTGGGCGAACTCCTGACCCATGAACATGAGCTTCTTGCCGGGGTGCGCCATCATATATGCAAGGAAAGTCTTGAAAGAAGCGAATCTGAGCTCTCTCGGCCCGCTCATCTTGTCGATCATGGAGCACTTTCCGTGAACGACTTCGTCGTGGGATATCGGGAGAATGTAGTTCTCCGAGAAAGCGTAGTAGAAGGAGAAAGTCACGAGGTTATGGTGATCGTGTCTCCACTCCGGATTCATGGACATATACGCGAGCATATCGTTCATCCAGCCCATGTTCCACTTGAAGTTGAAGCCGAGACCGCCCACATCTGCCGGCTTGGTGACCATAGGCCATGCCGTGGACTCCTCCGCGATCATGAGGATATTGCGGAACTGGCCGAAGAGCGAGGAGTTGAGCTTCTTGAAGAAAGCGACTGCTTCAAGGTTCTCGTTCCCGCCGTAGCAGTTCGGTCTCCACTCTCTTCTGTCATAGTCGAGATAGAGCATGGAAGCGACTGCATCTACGCGAAGTCCGTCTATGTGGTACTTGTCGAACCAGTAGGTAGCGTTGGAGATAAGGAAGCTCTGCACTTCGGGCTTGCCCCAGTCGAAAACGCGGGTGCCCCAGTTGCGGTGCTCCATCTTGAGCGGGTCGGAATACTCGTAGCAGCATGAGCCGTCGAACTCGTAAAGTCCCGCAGCGTCCTTGGGGAAGTGAGCGGGCACCCAGTCAAGGATAACACCGAGACCGTTCTGATGACAGTAGTCTATGAACTCCATGAAGTCATGCGGCGTGCCGAAGCGGGAGGTTGGGGCGAAGTAACCTATGCCCTGGTAGCCCCATGAGCCGTCGAACGGGAATTCCGCCACAGGCATCATCTCGATATGGGTATAACCCATTTTCTTTACATAAGGAACGAGTTCCTTTGCGCATTCCATGTAATTGAAGAGCTCGTCCTCGGAATTCTTGTGCTGCCACGAATTGAGGTGGACTTCGTAAATGTTCATCGGGGACTCGTAAACATTCTTGTTATCGCGTTCCTCTATCCACTTCTCGTCCTTCCACTTGTATCCCTCGATGTCATATATCTTGGTAGCGGTGTTCGGACGCGTCTCCATATGGAAGCCGTAGGGATCCGCCTTGAGTCTTACCTGACCATAGCTGCTTTCGATGCTGTACTTGTACGCATCATACTGTTTAAGCCCGGGAATGAATATCTCCCAGATACCGCCGTCGCTTATCTTTTTCATGGGGTCCTTGAATCTGTCCCACTTGTTGAAATCACCGACAACGCTGACGCTTGCGGCGTTGGGCGCCCAAACTCTGAAAATTACGCCTTTCTTTCCTTTCTGCTCCGTGAAATGAGAGCCGAAGAAATCGTATCCTTTCGTAATATTTCCCTCATGAAAGAGGTGCAGTGGAAGCTTGTACTCCTCGGGCAACTTATATGCCATTTTGCATTACTCCTTTCGTTCGGGCAGCGTACTGCCGCGTTTTTGGTATTCAAGACTGTAAGCATTTGCGGCAAAGAGCACGATGTCGGGACCTGCAAACGGATTTACAGCAACTTTCCTAATTATATACCTATATATTTTTGATTATTATAGCACATTTTACCAATAGTTGCAATAGCTTTTGTGAAAAAATATGAATTATGCTGTATTTCAACAGCTATTTTTGTGATATGTCACAACATTTTATATTTTCCACCCCTGCCGCACCTTATGGGTACCTCTAAAAACCGCTTTGAAAAGAGAAAATGAGATAGCTGCGTCGGATACAAGGAAAGCCGACGAAGCCGGGCTGGCGCCCGGTTAGGAGGTTTGACGCAGTAGACGGCGTGGATAGCTCTTTTTCTCTCAAA